>JASLXP010001055.1 GCA_030740295.1 Planctomycetota bacterium | reverse complement strand
AACCTAATTCCAGGCTGCTTATCAGGGTGCTTGCCTGGGCTTTTTTAACCGCTCTTTTTGCTACCTGGATACCGCCCATGAGCATGCCTGCCAATATAGCCATAATTCCGATCGCAACGATCAGCTCGACCAGCGTGAATCCATGATTTCGTTTGCGCATGTATGACATTATCCACTCCTGTGAAATGGGCTTTTGATTCAAATATCTGAATTGGCAATGAATCAGATTGTACGATCACTCCTGACGCTGGTATGATCCAGCGCCTTTCCTCTTTCGTGAATTGGCTCTCTGCTCTCCTGGCTCCCGGCAAGAAATCAGCTTCCCATTTTTTCCATCAGTGAAATCAGGGGGAGGAAGAGGGAGATGACGATGAAACCGACGGAAAGACCCATGACGACGATGAGCATCGGCTCGATAAGACTCATCATTCCAGTGACGAGGGTGTCCACATCGTCATCGAATGTATCGGCAATTTTGATGAGCATTTTGTCCAATTCTCCCGTCTCTTCGCCGACGTCGATCATGTTCACAACCATGACGTCTACGACTTTACTCTGGGCGAGCGGACCGGCGATGTTTTCACCTTCACGAATACTTTCGTGGACTTTCTGAATTGCGCCGGCGATGACGACATTTGCGGTCGCATCACGCACAATTGCCAGGGCGTCGAGAATGGGCACACCAGAGGCGATGAGGGTACCAAGCGTGCGGCAGAAGCGGGAAAGAGTGGATTTGGAGACAATCGTTCCAAAAATTGGAATCTTCAGTGAGGCTTTGTCCATCAGCCAGCGGCCGGGCTTACTGACAGACACCAGCTTAAAAATGGTGTACGCAGCGAAAGGAACTCCGGGCAGGAGGTACCAATAGGTAGCCAGGGTGCTGCTGACAAAGATCAGCATCTGGGTAAGCGCGGGCAGGTCCAGGCCCATTTCTTCGAACATGGCCTGGAACTGCGGCACGATCTTGATCATGATGACCGAAAGAATGGCCACCATGACCGTGATGACGGCTGCCGGATAGATCATCGCGGCGACGACCTGTTTTTTCAGCTTCATCGACTTTTCACGGAACACGGCAAGACGCTCGAGAATGGTATCGAGCACACCACCGGCCTCGCCTGCCTTCACCATGTTGACGTAAAGCTTGTCAAAGACTTTGGGATACTTGGCCATGGCTTCGGAGAGGGTGCTGCCACCTTCGACTTCTTCGGCAACGCTGCCGACAGCAAACTTGAGAAGGCCGGGCTTCTGCTGACTTTCGAGAATCTTCAAGCTACGCACGATCGGGAGGCCGGCATCTACCAGGGTGGCTAGCTGCCGGGTCATAATTGTTAAATCTTTCTGTTTGACGCCTCCAATGACAATGCCAGGGCCCTTCTTCTTGGGAGCGGCGGCTCCACCTCCTCCTCCACCTCCTCCGCCGCCCTTGCCTTTCTTGACACGGACGTTTGTCGGGAAGTAGCCCATCTGGCGAATTTTGGTGATGGCGTCGTCGTTCGATTCAGCCTCAATCTCAGCTTTGACTTCCTGGCCCTGGCTGTCGAGTGCTTCGTACGTGAAAACTGGCATAAAGTGTCTCCCTGAGAGGGCTTAGTGCGTGGTATGAAAGATATGGTCAATGGCCATACGGTTTATTCATGACCATGGACCACAGACGGAGAAATGCGAGCTGGTGTAACTCGCCGGAAATCGTTGTGGCAGCCGAAAATATCAAGCAGTTAGACTATTATAGAGTGCTGACGTTTGGCGTCTGCTCTGAAAACAGAGTTTTTTTTGCAAGTCAGGTTGGTCCAAAGACTTGCAGGAGAGCACTTGCTGTCGCGAAACGCCAGCTCTACGAGGTCACACTGTGGTGAATCAGACCCAGCAGGTAATAGCCCCGGTCTTCGGTGAGCTTGACGGATCGCAATCCTCCTTCATCGGAGGGATTCGGCTCGAGGACGACTTCGGAGGTGAACTCATTCCAGAAGCTCTCGTCAACGGCATCGATATCAATTTCCTGATGGAAGGGACGCCGGCCATAAGCGCCCAGGATAATCTGCTCTGCGGTAATCGCGATCCAGACCCGTTTCTTGCGCCAGTTGCCCACATCGATTGCGGTCTGCGTCGGCTCGAACATGACCAGGGTGCCTTCGACCTGTGAGAGCTCCTGAAGGAACGATCTGAGGTTTTCATCATCGCCCGTGCTGAGCTTGATGACGCGCTCGACATCCGGCTCTTCGGGCTCGGTTTCAGGATAGGCATCCTGGAGAGTGTCAGGGATATCTTCCTCCTCCGCCCGGAAGGGCTTTCTCTTCTTCTTTTTTTGTGCAGGGGGCGCAGTAGCGGGAGCAGGAGCAGGAGCTGCGGCGGGTGCACTGCCCAGACGATCGCCGATGGATTCGATGGCTTTGGCGAGGGCGGTGGTGCTGGCTTCGCTGTTTCCGCTGACGGCCTGGATGGTTTTAATCTCAGTGCGGACGTCATCCAGGACCTCTTTGCGGATCTGCTCACGGAGGGCATCGGTGTCGATCCCGGCGGATGCGGCCGCGCTTTCAGATTTCACCCATTGTTCCAGTTCCGGCTTTATGGAGGTGCGGAGGTCATCCAGGAGCTTTTCCTGGTCGACGCCGTTAGAGCTGCTGCCAATGGAGTCGGCGATCTCCTTTTTCAGGTCTTCGAACGATTTTGCTTCTGCCTCCGGAACGTCCCCCTTCTTCCGGGGGACGAGCAGCAGGGCGCTGCAATCGGGACACTTAAAAGGTGACCCGTAGTCTTCTTCCGAGACGGTGACTTCCTTCTTACAACCACCACACTTGATTTTCATATCGGTCTCATCTCCAGGTGAATCATGCGGCATCAGGCCGAAATCGGAGGGCGAGAATTCTTGCCAATAGGGTGAGCTTTCGCCACTACAGGCAGATCCCGATGCATTACTCCATCTCTGCAATGCGGTCGAATATCGGAGCGGTGAGCCGGCCCCTGGCGAATTTGGCCCATTTTGAATCCGGGAAATCCCAGATGACTCGCTTGAACATCTGATAGGACTTGAGGGCGTCGTTGGCTTTGAGGTATGCGTCGCCCGCCCAGTAGAGGGCCGCTGGCTTCAAGTCTCCTTCGTACTTTTCAACGAAGGCCTTGAAGTGGTCGCCCGCTTCGGTGTATTGCTCGCCGAGGATGAAGCACAGGCCCATCTTGAACGACACTTTCTGCACCTGTTCGTGTTCGGGGAATTTCTCGGTGAACTTGTCGAACACGCTGATGGCAACCGGGTAATTCTTCTTGTTAAAGAAGTAGAGGCCGATGCGGATCATGGCGTCACCAACCAGAGCGCTTTCCGGGAATTTGTACGCCAGCCGGACGTATTCCTCCATGGCCTTATCCATGTCGTCCATCTTTTCATAGCAGATGCCGGTCTTGTACTGAGCATCCGGGGCGATGAGGCTCTTGGGCCAGTCCATCACGATGCGGCCGTAGACTTCGATGGCATCGTGGAATTCTTCCTGTTCCTGCGCAAGGTTGGCCAGCAGGTAGGCGGCCTGATCCACCGTCTTGCTGCCGGGGAAGTTGATCATCAGGTCGTTGAGGATTTCCTGGCCTTCTTTGAGCTCACGCACACCGAGTTTCTTGTCCTTGAGCTCGATGTGCTGTTTGCCAAGGTAGTAGTAGCACTCGCCGATGTGGAACTGCGTCTCGATGGCGATTTCGTTATCCGGGAATTTCTTGCCGAACGCGGTCAGGTCGCCGTCCGTGCCGACCACGATCTTTACGCTCGTCTCACGTTTGGCGGCGCCGACCGGCTTGCCGGATTCGTCACGGTCAAGATTGCGGGCATCCATATAGGAGAGCGTGACGTCGTCACCGAAATCGGCCTCAAACACATCATTGCCTGACTCGGCTTTGTCTGCCGCGGTAAGTGGGACGGTGGTTGTGAAGATACCGCTGTGCGAGAGTGTTTCGTTCACCTTCAGCAGCATCTTGTCACCGAGGGTGGAAGTAATGAGGACTTCCACAGCGTCGCGCCCCTCGCTGGTGTCTGCGTCCCCGTCTTCGATCTTGATGAAGAGCTTGTCACCCAGGTGCGCCATGTCTGTCTGGGCTTCGTATTCGTCATCAAAGAAACCAACTTCGCCGTTAGTGATGATGCGGGCCGTGGCGCGGCGAATGAGCTTCTGGGTGTTGCTCTTCGGGAATTCGTCGATGTAGTTGGCATAGATGACGTCCTGCCCCATGACGTTAAGGACGGGAATGGTCACCTGCTGCTCTTTTTTCTTCCTCCGTGAAGAAGAGCTTTTCCGTTTGGCTGCGTCTGAGAATTCGCTCTGGAAGCTGGTGGCCTCGACAATCTCGTCCGGCGACTCCTTGTCTCCAAGCGCGAGCTTTATCTGGCCTTTAAAGATTCCTGCCTCCAGGTCATCGATATCGCACTCGATTCTGGCTGTGTCGCCTCCGGGCCTGGTTTCGAGATCCACGATGACTTTGCTTCCGCTGTCGAGAGCGCGGTCTTTGTCAGTGACCTGAATTACCAGCGCCTCTTCCATGGTGATGAGCTTGACGGGCCGTTCGCCCGGCTTGTCCGCGGCCATCGTGCCGAGTTCGCTGACGACCTCCACACTACCGTCCGCGGGTAGAGTTTCCTCGAGCTCGAACTGGCGGTCGGTCTTGTTACCCGGGTCGGTGTTCTCTGCATCGACGAATGAAATCTGGATGACATCCCCGTCGACCACTTTCAACGTGCCGGGGGCGGCCTGTGCCGTGGTGAGGTCGAGCTCTTTGGTGAAGATGCCGGTGAACGGCCCCGTCTCTGCCGCGACCAGCCTGAGCTTATTTCCCGTGCTGCGGGAGAGCACGGTGAGTTTGAGGTTATCGATGCCGTCGGTCTTATCCGCATCGTACTCGGTGACCTGAATGATGACCCGCTCGTCTTTGGCGGCGACGTTCACTCTGGCGACGGTCAACTCTTCTTTGCGGCGGTTGCCGGACTGGTCTTCGGTAAACTCGTTCCGAATACACTCGACCTTACCGTTGAAGTATGTGGCTTCGAGGGTTTCCTGGTAGACCTTGGGTGTGCCCGGGTCGATATTGACTTCGTCATTGTAGGACGCGGTGATGGTATCCCCCGGGCTGACTTCGAGGACGTCGTTAGTGGCGAGTGAATGAACGTCCAGCCCTGGAACGGGGATGAACTGCTCGCCGCCGCCGGATACTGCGATGTGCGAAATAGCAGGCGCATCGCCGCGAAATTCATTAATCGTCAGGCGAATGAAACGTGCATCGACCGGCTTGAAGGTGATCGTGTTGCCGAGACCGTCGGCCGTCTTCGTCTCCTTGGCGTCAAGCTGCGGGATCAGGTCGATATCGCCAATCTCAGGATGATCGCCCCTGGTCTTCTTGATCACGATGCGGAAGTAGCGGGCCTTGAAAAGCGAGATGAAGGTGTTCTTCTTTTTGTTTTTCAATGAATCCGGATGGAACTTCCAGCCCTTATCACCGACCGGTTTGATGCCTGGTCTTTCTTCGGTGTACATGGCGAAGTCTTCGATGGCATGCTTCGGGTCTGCATCGGTCAGCACGAACTTGCTGAGAGTGGTGATCTGCCCGAGGTCGAGGTCGATGGTCCACTTGGATTTGACGTCAGTTTTGACTCGTCCTTTCCAGACCGTTTTAGAATCTCCGTCACTGATAAACGGGAGCTTGCTGCGGACCCGAGTTCGGGAGTCAATCGGCTGGGCGTCCGAGTTGTCTATTATCTTGACGCTTCGCATGGGCGCGGAGGTCTTCGGATTCGCGGCCACTGGGAACCATTCGTCTTTTTTCTTGGCCACATCAATCGCATAACGAATGATGGTTCGTTCTTCGCCCGCGGCCGCGCCCTCGCCACGGTGGTATTCGATCTTGTCGATGCTCTTGACCTCCTTCAGATCCAGCAACAACCATTTGGGCGAACGGCCGTCCATCATGCCTATCCACGATGTCTTGGCAGTCTTGTCACTATCGACGGCGAAGCGCGGGTCGTTGCCTTCCGAGGAATCGGATGCGATGGCGTCGGGCGGCTTGAGGCCGGTCTTCACAGGGCCGCGGAACACACCTGTATGAGGCCCGGTCTCTTCGAGCATGACGCGCACGCTGTCGCCGCTCGTGGAGTCCACCGTGACCGGGGTCTTATCCGCTTTATTCGACAGATCGTGATCGCCGTCAGTGACCTGCACGTAGCAGAAGTTTCCGGGCGCGATCTGTTTTCCTGTGCGGAATTCCTCCCGCTCTTCTTCTTCCTTTTTGAACATGTCCGCGTCCACATCCATTTCTTCCTCGTCGACGATTTCGGTGGAGGAGAACCTGAGCTCGCCATCGGATGCGACGGTGATCGTTGGCTTCTCTTCTCCCTCGTTGACGACAATCAGTTTCTTGAAATCTTCGTGGTAGTCGTACGTGATGACATCCTTGCCAATCACCTGCAGTTTGCGGTCACCGGGTGCCGCCTCACCGAGCTCGGTATCTATGCTGGCCACGTAAAGGCCGGGGCCGGCAAAGGAGCGGCTGAGCTGCACGATCTCTTCGTCTCCCGATGCAGCCTTGACCACGATGGGCACACTGGAGTTGCCCTTGACGATCTGCAGATTGCGGTCGCTCAGGCGAATGCGCAGGGCCGAGCCGGGCGCGACGACCCGCTTCGATTCGCCGCTGTAAGCGCCAATCAGGCGAAGGGTATCGAGGGCCTCGCGATACTTGCGGGTGGTCTGGTAGACCATGCCGAGCCGGTACATGATCATGTCCGCCGTCTCGTTCTTCGGCATGAGCGCGAGTACTTCCTTGAACTTATCTTCCGCTTTCTCCATCTCGCCCTGGGTGTGGAATACGATGCCAAGCATCAGGTGGGCACGGGCAGAGATCTCTTCGTTCTTGTAGGTCGAAAGGTCTTCAAAGATTTCTTCAGCCTTGGCGAAAATTTTCTGTGCCATCAACGTCTCACCGACCTTGAACTGCGCATCGACGGATTCCATCGTATTGGGCCACATCGAAATCACGGTCGTGTATTCGTCGCGTGCAATCTCGTATCGCTCGTCACGGAAGTAGGCGTCACCCAGGAGGAGCTGCACCTGCGCTTTCTCAGAATCCTGCAGGTGCGTGGCGTTAGCGTTGGTGATCATGAACTTGCGGCAGATGTTGATCGCCTCGCGAACCTTTTTGTCAACGAGCAGGTGATTGACGATGACCCGGATGTATGCCGGTGAAACCAGGTGCTGATATTTGGGAAAGATTTCTTCATTTTCCTTGTACTTGATCCAGGCCAGCTCATCCTCACCCGCGTTGGCGAAGATGTTTCCCCACAGGATACCGGCCTCCGGCTTGTTGGGATCGACCGTGGCCACCACTGCACCGGATTTGCTGAGGGAATCGGCCATGTATTTTTCGACATCCTGCGTCTTCGTGCGGTTGAAGCCTTCATTACGCTTGAGCAGCGATTTGAAAATGATGGCCGCCTCGCCGTAACGCTTGGCGTTTACCCGGGCCAAACCGACCTCGACAATCTTGTCCCACCACTGGTTATTGTTGCGGGGCATGTTGTGGATGGTGCGCTGCATCTGGATGGCTGAATCAAGGTGCTGATTCTTTTCCTGCAGATGCGCGTTGATGGACATCTGAGCCTTGAGCGCTGCAGGCTGGCCGGGGAACGTCGCTGCAAGGCGCTGATTGTGAGCAACGAATTTTGCGGGATCGCTCGACCGGTAATGCGCGCTGAGTGTTGACCATGCCTGCTTCACCTCCGGGTCGGTCTTGGTGGCGAAGCGTTCCAGAATCTGGCCGAGGAACGAGACGGCTTTTGTCTTCTTCGCGGCGTCCTCGCTCGCATAGAGGAGCGTGGCCAGCCGTGAAGCGGATTTGAAATTCAGAGGCTCCTGGTCGGGGTAGTCAGACCAGATCTTCTCGTAAAGGGGAAGCGCTTTATCCAGCTGTTTCTGTTTTTCGTGGCGCTGTGCGAGGGCCCAGTACATCTTGGCCGCGTCCGGATTGCCTTCGTTGGTCTGCACCCACTTTTCGAGAAGGGCCATGCTCTCATCGCCCGGCAGTTCGATAGCATCGTGAACGGCCCTGGTTGCGGCTTCGCTGAAGGGATACTGATCCTGAACCTTCTTGTAGTACTCCAGGGCCTTTGGATGGTTGCCCGCGTCCTGGAACGCGCGGCCGATTTTGTAAACCATCAACGGCGTCTTGGAGTGCCCGGGATTCTTCTTCGCCCAGAACTGGTCAGCAAACTGAATCGCCCTCGGGATATTCTTATTCGCCACAGTGCTGTCAAAAACGCGGGAGGCGAGATACCACTTGTCCGCATCTTTGGCGGTGTTATACGCCTGGAAATACCAGCCCATGGCCTTGCTGTAATCTTGCGGCAGGTGATTGAAGTAAAGGTCGCCGAGGGTACGCAGCCAATACTGTGAAGGCGGCTGGTTGTAGCTGGCCGCAAGCTGCCGGGCCAGGGAAACATCACGGGCCCGATTGGCCGCATACCAGACCAGGTAGCGCCGGTAGGTCTCCACATTTCCGGCCTGAGCCCACTGCTCCAGGATGCTCTGCCATGTCTGGATGGCTTGCTTGTGCATGCCGTTCTTTTCGTAAGCCCGGGCAAGCGCGACCTTGACTCCGCGGGATTTGCTGAACTCGCCGGCAGCCTTCTGAAGCGCCTGGACTGACCGGTCTCCCTTGTTCGTGAGCTGGTAAAGCTCAGCGATAAGAAGTTGATACTCGAGGCTCGAGGCGGAGGGCGCGTTGGACGCGAGGGATTCCAGATCCTGCTTTTCCGCGTGGATGCGATTCTGCAGCACCTTGATCTCTTCGCGGGCACCGGCATCGGCCTTCTTCAGATACTGGCTGTAGTAATTGAGCGCGTCGGCATGTTTACCGGTGAGTTGATAGGCAAGGCCGACCAGCAAGGTGTTATCCTGGGACTCAGTACGCGGGACCAAGACGCTGGCTGGTTTTGCTATACCGGCCGCGCCGGAGGCGCGGTGGCCCTGGATAAGCAGAGCGATGGTAATCTTGCCGTCTGCTTTCTTGGACTGAATCTTCACCTGGAAGGGGACGGGCTGAATCTTCTTCTTCACCATCTGGCCGTCGGCGAACACGTAGCACGTGCCGGTCACCTTCTCGAACTTCAGCAGATACGTCGTCGTCACCCCGGATTCCGCGCCGGCCTCGCCTTTGTCTACCATCAATCCGGCAGCATCGAACTGCGTAACGAGCCAGACGTAGTCCTTCTTCACTTCAAAGGTGTCGCCGATCTTGGCGGGTTTCCAGCCATCGACTTTACCGTTCAACCATTCACCGGCATTTGAGTGGTCACCGATGGTGGTGAATTTATCTCCCTCATCGAACGGCACTACTTTGGACGACCATGCGGTGAGCACTTTACGCTCGTACGCAGCGTCTTCAGTGAGGACAGGGATGACATTGCTCTTCAGAGCATCGATTTCAGCGCGCGCCTGCTTCGCACGGGGGCTACGTGCCGAGCGGGCAAGCCGAGTGAAGGATTTCATCTGGCCTTTTAAGTCTTTCTTGGCTCGATAGGCCATGCCTTGATGGATGATGGCCCGGGCCGCGGCGGCATCATAGTCATCGGTGAGCAGCATTTTATTCGCGTACTCAATGGACCTGTCATGCTCGCCCATCGCGGTGAGGCGGCGTACGATTTCTGCCTGGGCGGAGCGGATGTTCGAATTATCCGGATGTTTCTTAGAGATGGCGTGAATCTCTGAAATCGCCTGGGCCATCTTGTTCTGTTTCTCCGCATTGCTGAACAGATTCCCGGTCGCACGATCCGGCTGCGAATAGAGATGGCTCGGATAATCGGTAAGGAGCTTCCTGTAAGTGGCGGCCGCGTCGTCAAGTTTGTTCTGCGGCTCGTAGACCTTCGTCGCAAGGCTCCACAAAGCCTTGGCAGAGAGATCCTGATTCTGCGGGAACTTGGCCATGACATCTTTCAGAAGCGCCTCGGCGCCCGCAACGTCCTTCTTCTGCATGTGGCAGTCGAGCATGAGATCGTAAATCTCACCTTTGCTGTAGCCCGGTTCGAGGGCGTCGACTTTTTTGTAAGCCGCAATAGCTTCGTTCCATTTGCCGTCTTCGCGATAGAGGTGGCCGAGCTGGTAATGGAAGGGAATGTAGTTCGGGTATTTCTGCGTGGCCTGATTGAGAATCTTGACTGCCTCCGAGGTCTCTCCCCAACTGTATTGGCGTTTCCACAGAATGTTGTAGGCCTCGATGGCCTGCGCGGAATCCGGATACTTCTGAATGAGCTGATTGAATGCCGCGACCACCTTGGCCTTGTCTTCCGTCTTGGAGAGGGAAAGGCACTTTTCCCACAACACGCTCGCGCTCGGCTTGAGCTTCATGGCTTTGTCGAACCAGTCCGATGCATTGGTCGGTTGATTCAGCCTGTCCCGGCTGATCTTTCCCATGCGCAAGTAGATTTGGTATTGATCGTCCGACTGCGGGTATGCCTTCACGTAATCGCGATACGCCTGCATGGCTGCGTTGTAATCCTTGAGGCCACCGTCTTCGCTGAGCCACGCGGCAAGCTTTAGAGAACGCTGCGCCTCCGGGCTCTTCGGGAACTCCTTCGCAATCTCCGTGTAGATCTCTCTCGCCTGCGCAATCTGGCCGCCCTGTCGCCGATGCAGCCCGGCAAGCTGCAGTTTGAGCTCGAGCTTCTTGGAAAAATCGGGCACCTTTCGGAGGATGTCATTGTATTCACGGACCGCGTCCTTGGGGCTTTTCAGGATATCGCGATAGACCTCGGCAATATGGAGGCGGAGGTCCGGCGATTTCGGATTCTTCTTGAGGTACTCCTTGAACTGCGCAATCGCCTTGTGCCATTCTCCCATGGCCTCGAAGCAGCGAGCGTAGTTCAGGCGAATCGCGCCCGACTGTTTGTTAATGCTGAAGTCACGCAGCCATTCCTCGTAGGTGGTCGTCGCCTGCATGAGCATTCCAAGCCCGAGCAGACTGTCACCAAGCTTGGCCTTGGCATCCGGCAGACGATTGTCCGTCTTCCCCTTCTGCGTGAACTGTTTGAGCTTTTCGGCCGCGGCCTTGTAATCCTTGGCGTTGTAAAACTTGATACCCTCCTGGTAGAGGGCATCAAGGCTTTCCGCATGGGAAACAGCCTGGCAGAAAAGAAGGGACAGACCCAGACCGAAGGAAAGAACAGAGCGGTTCATGAGTTCCTCAATGAAATGGTTAGGTTGTAGAGAGTCCTGTGCACGGCATTCCCACTTGATGCCACTGCGCTTTGAAAGTGCTTTTTCAGGGGGCCATTCCTCATATATATAAGGAAGCGCTAGGGATTATAGGCGTGCATTTTATTGAGTGTCAACGGTTTGGATAGGCATAATGGCAATAAAATACAAATGCCCAGCCCCTGATTCCTGCCCCGAATCCTGAAACAGATGAGCCCGAAGATCCCGACAGAAACCAACCCAGAGCTGCACTGGGGCAGAATGCTCCAGAAACACACCATCCGACGCTCTGTGGAATACTTGCGAAAAGCGGCTGAAAGGCGTGAACGGGCAACCAGAGAGGGCACATGGGACATCCTGAAAACCGAATTGCGCACGAAGGCCCAGTCTTACTTTGGCGACATGCCCTTTGGAGCCAACGGAGGCGAACTCAACTCGAGACAGGTCTCCGGATTTGAGCGGCAACATTACCGCGTGGAAAATGTGATCTTCGAATCCCTGCCGGGCTGGGAGGTAAACGGCAGCCTCTACCTGCCTGTGGATGCCGAACCGCCATATCCCCCGGTGGTCGTGCCCGTCGGCCACACCGGAAAGCAGTTCGAGCCTTACCAGATACCCGCCCAGGTATTTGCCAGGTGCGGGTACGCAGCCCTGCTCTTCGACCCGCCTGGCCAGGCAGGTGAAAAGCGTTCAGGCAATGACCACTTCAGGGACGGCGTCCGCTGCTACCTCACCGGGCACACCTCAAACCGATACTTCGTCATCGATGCTCTCCGCTGCATCGACTACCTGGAAACAAGGGGCGACATCGATACACGGAACGGCGCAGGCATGACTGGCGTATCCGGCGGCGGAGTCACAACCTTGTGGGCGACCATGTTCGATGAGCGAATCACCTGCATCGGACCATCCTGCTGCATCAGTCCCCTGATAGAACACCCCGTCTGCGACCTCTATGCGGCCTGCCCGGAGACACAGATGTATGGACGCTTTGCAGACGGCCTCGATCAGATCGACCTGGTCTGCGCGGCGATGCCCGTGCCATGCCTTGCTATGGCTGGAAGGGACGACACCGTCTTTCATATCGAATGGACGCGCGAATTGGCAGACGAAGTTCGGAAGGCATACGCATCATCCGGTTTTGGCGACCGTTTTGATTTCTTTGAAGATGCGAGCGGACATGATTACACGGTGGAGCAGGCACTTGAATTCGTGAGATGGATGAACCGCTGGCTGACAGGAGAGCGAGAAAGGAATGTGCCCGATCTGGTGCGATCTGATTTTGAAATGGAGCCCTGGGAAAACCTGCAGTGCAACCCCGCCCCTGAGCCCAACATATTCACCATCAACAGAGAAATAGCGCGCACTCTAAAGGAGGGCAGACCTTCAGAACCGAAATTGGTTGAAGTCAGGAAAGCCATCCGCTCAGCGATGCCAAGCACGGTAAAAGCCCCTGGTTGCTTTTCCGCTCAGACCTCTGAGCCCTTCCCCGCCTGGTTTCACGACTGCGAAGAAGTAATCCTGTGTCCTGAGGACGACATCGAGATCCCGGGCACGCTCCTCTATCCAAATACGTCCAAAGCAGATCTGACAGTTCTCTATTTCGATGAGCGCGGCAGATGGGAACAACTGAAAGCACAGGGCCCCCTGGCCACCATGGCAGGATTCTCTAATGAAGCGGGACCGCATCACGCGTTATTCACAGTAGACCTACGAGGCTGGGGCGAGACGACACCAACCCCATCGCCATTCGACATAGCAGGCTGGGCAAAAGACGGACGCCCCCTCGCCTACCTGGCCAACGCAATGGGCGAAAGTCTTTTCGAGATGCGAGTGGGAGACGCCCTCGCCGCGCTAGGATACCTGCTCTCAAGACCCGAAACCGCAGAAACCAGAATCATTGCTGCCGGTTACGGATCGGGCGCAGTGGTCGCACTTCATCTTGCTGCTCTGTCAGATTCCATCAGCGGAGTAATTGCGGATTCACCAATAAGAGCATTCCAGGAGCTTACAGAATCAGAATCCTGCAAATGGCCGCCGGACACTTTCGTCCCGGAAATACTGAAGCATTACGATTTGCCTGAATTAGTAAATGCTCTGGAAATGCCGGCCCTGGTTATCGATCCCTTGGATGCCAGCCGGAATCCCGTGTCCGACGTCGCTGACTACAGAGCAGTAGATAGCCTGCAAATCTCCCTTTCTCCTGATAATCCCAGCGCCCTCAAACTGGAATGGTTGAAGGCATTTGAGGCCATCCGGCTTTAATTCCTCCCCCTCCGCACCAACACGTACGCCGCCCAGTAAAAGGGGTGGTCATAGGGATAGCCATCTTTGCCTGGCTCTTTGTAGTCTCTCAGGGAGCGCCTGGCCTTTTTGAGTGCGGAATCAGGGGGAAGGCCGCGCTGATAATAGTTGTAGTAAAACTGCTCCAGTATTCTCTGTCTCACATCGACAGGCACTTTCCACAGACTGCGCATGACCGAGGGCGCTCCGGCAATCTGGAATGCTCGGGTTATTGCGTATGCAGCCAGGCCGGCATTCTGATTGGCAATGTCAGTTTCATTGCGGCTGAGAACCACGAGGTCTGTTCCTTTCAGGTTGAGACGCGAAATTTCGACGGCGTTCAGCCGACCATCTTCGAGGCCGGTCTGCGGGCGTCTGTTCGCCCCGCTCAGTGCCAGACCCGTTCTGCGAAACAAACCGGAAACAGCTTTTCGTCTCTCTCCAGGCAATTGTCCGGGTGTCAGTTCCTCCTCATTGACCGGCGCACTAATGACATAACTGTGCGTGCAAAGATGTAATACTCGGCCGGCTTGCAGTTTCTTCAAATTTAATTCAGACGCATTAATTCCGCTGAAAGCATTCGCCTTGCTGTAAAGTCGTTTCTCAAAAAAAGTGGAAAACTTTTCAAATTCACTCGCCCCATCCTTTAACCGGGGGAAGACTGTCCTCGGCTTCGGTTCCCCCGGAACAATAATGCCGTCAAACTCTGGATCTATGAACAATGCGGGACGTCCGGCTTGAGGTGTCTTTTCTCGAGTCAGCAAGTCAGGCCCGGTAGTCACGTAGCTGACCTCATATTCATCGCCAAGGAATTTCACAGCGGTCGTAGATAACGCCTCAAATGGCAACAGATTCAGCGCATCTGTGGGCGCGATATATATCTTGCGGATACCGTCAAGACGAAACTTGAAAGGTGCGATTAACTTATCGAACAATCTTCGACCTGAACCTGTGAGCAGTGCTGTATTTTTCTTTGAGTCCGGCTCGGATAATTCCTTTCTGAAATCAGCTATGAGTCCTGTCAGCTTCTTTATGTCGCCGACATCAACAATTCGTACCCCGCGGCTCTTGCTTAGCGACAAACCTACGATGTGCTGGCCCTTAAATCGCTGCCGGTCAAAGTCACACCATCGAATAGTATAAAACTCAACTAAGGCACCATCATCGGGAAGTACTTCCTGTATATCTCTAGCACGGGCAACCTCTACTTTGCGCTGGCCGGCAAAGGATGCGCTCTTGCGGCTTAACTCGACCTCCAGCCGTTGGATTTCCAGCTTTTGCTCCTTACGCCTCAGGCTGAGCTGCCTTCCCTTCAACTGTGGCTGTGGTGAAAAGGTCAGCTCCGATAATGTATTGCGGGCAGTCTTGAGCTCCTCCGCAAAAAATCTGGCTTCATCACTTTCATAAGAGATATCAGCATCTCTCTTTGGCAATGCAAAATCAGCAAGCAGGTTTTTTCTCTGCCAGGCAAACTCTATCAGCTTGTTCGAATTGTTTTCACGCAATGCAACGGAAGAGGTTAACAGTAACGAAAAGAAGATATTCGCTGTTGTCTCCATGTTGTCCGTGAAATCGAGTTTCAGCGGTTGCGGCAATACATCGATAAGATCGTAGGCTACCCCCTCCTCAATCAGCATAGACGATCTTAGCAGTTCCTTGGCCCCCAGACGGTCACCTAAACCGCCAAGCAGAATGGCCAGGTTGTTCTGGAGCGTGATGAGCTGAGGGTGGTCTTCACCCAGGTGTCTCTTAAAGATCTTTAATGCCGACTCATAGAGTTGCCGCGCGCTGAATGGATCTCCCATCGCCTGCACCAGGCTCCCCAGGTTGTTCATACTGGTACCGACGTCAATGTGCTCATTGCCGAGAAGTTTCTTCCGGATATTCAAGGCCGCCTGGAATGCGACAAGCGCCTTGTCGACCTTTTTCAACTTTCGGTACAGACTGCCTGTCTGATTCAATAGTTCGGCTATTTTCAGATGCTCTTCGCCTAGTTCATTTTTCTGGATTTTCAGAATGGTTGCAGTCAGACGCAGAGCCTCATTCAAATCACCTAATTCTTCGAAGAGCCTGGCCATCCTTGTCATGACTTCGACTACTTTGGGATGGCTTTCCTTATGCTCTTTTTTCAGAAGGGCGTAGGCTTTTTTATATTGGGTGAGGGCCTCCTGAAATTTACCGGTGGATTCATGCAGAGAGGCGACGCTGACTAAATTAGTCGCCAATTCCGGATTGCCCTCTTCAAAGAGATCCTTCTTCAACAGGAGAGCTTCTTTCTGGAGCTTAAGCGCATCCTCTCGATTTCCCATTGCGGAATGGACGCGCGCTATCTGCTCCAGATGGGCTGCAAGGACTGGCCCCTTGTTCCCGTGGATCTTCCGGCTGAAGATCAGGGAATCGCGGAATGCATAGAGCGCGTTACGGTAGTCACCCGTTGCCTCATAAAGCCTGCCGAGCGCGTCCTGTCGAGACATTCTTTCTGCAAGATCATCCTTCAAGTGCTCATTTGAAAGTTTCACACCTGCAATACAGTGTGGCAGCGCCTTTTTATAGTGGCCCAGCTCTTCATACAGAACCACCAAATCATCCAGACTTTCCAGGGCCTCAGGGGAATCAGAACCGACAAGTGTACGACGCATTGCCAGGGCCCGTTCATGAAGATCAGCCGCCTTATCTCCTTTCCCCTTTTTTGCGTAAATTAAACCCAATGTACGCAGGCTGGAAGCAATCTCCGAATGTTCGCTTCCATATACTTCACGCCTCATGGCCAGGGCGGATTCAGCAAGCAATTGTGCTCTTTCCGCTGAGCCCAGCACAAGATGAAGGTTGGCCTGTAAGTCCAGGCTGGCCGCCAGCAATGGATGCCCTTCCGGCAGTTTCTTCTTCTGAATGGAGAAGGCCTGCTCACAGGCGTCCAGGGCTTTTTTGAACTGTTCCTGAATCTGGTAGAGATATGCCAGGTGGATGAGGCTTTCCCCAACCTCAAAGTGCTCTTCGCCGAGGAGTTTGCGGCGCATCCGGAGGGCAAATTCCTGCAAACGGATGGCTTCTGCTTCATTGCCGGATGCTTCATACGCAACCGCAAGGTTTGACATTCCAAGCGCGACGTTTCGATGCTCGCCGCCGATCGTTTTTTGGCGCATCGCGAGAGAACGCTTCATAAAATCTACGGCCTTTTCATACTCACCGAATTCCTGGTGAATAAATCCGATACTCTCCAGGTTTGCCGCGATGCCAGCGGTTTCCGGACCTTTGATTCTTATTTCCAGTTCAATGCATTTTTCAAATAGTTTCTGAGCTGCCTCCAGTTTGCCCGATCTCGCCAGAAGGTCCGCAATATTTGTTTGTGTACGCAGCACATCTGCGTGCTCCTTGCCCTGAAACTTCTCGCGCACCTTCAAGGCCTGCTGGAAAAGCGGAAATGCTCTCTTGAACATTCCAGTCGAATGATAGAGCTCGCCAAGCGAATTGAGGCTGTCCGCAACTTCGAGGTTATTTGAGCCAAGCAGACGCTGCTGCGTTGCAAGAACTGCCTCGGCCAAAGGAATCGCCCGTGCGAATTTCCCCTCTTTTCTCAATACAGAAACTCGAGCTTTCAGTTTTTTCGTTGCTCCAAGCCGCTTCTGGATTTCTTCCTTACTGCGGTCCTCAGCGCTCTTGCCATCCTCCGAAAGACAGGTGGAAAAGACGGCAAGGCAGAGAATGAAGCAAGATTGCCGCATGGCCGTGATTGGAATTGGTTATTGGTAATCGCGCGTTCGGTCTTACTTCGGCAGCACCCAGATGTTCCTGTAACGAACCGGATTTCCGTGATTCTGGAAGTACAGCGGTCCGGGCTCTTTTCCTTCACGCATGGGCGAGGCGGTTGTTGAGTGGTCGCATTCCACGTCGTTGTGGACGACCACGCCGTTGTGGCGGACAGTCATTCTGGCATTCTTAGTTTTCTTGTTATTGTCATCGAATTCGGCAGGGGTGAATTCGATATCGTAGGTCTGCCACGAAAGCGGGGGGAAACACATATTGACGTCCGGATCTTTGGTGGAATAGATCCCACCACATTCGTTGTGTTTCCCTTCCAGACCGAAGGAATCGAGCATCTGCACCTCGTAGCGTGCGTGCATATAGAAACCGCTGTTGCCTCGTCCCTGCCCCCGGGCGAATGGTTTGTAGGGCAGGCGGAACTCGATGTGAATGGTCGACGCTCCGAATCTGTCTTTGCTTTTGACCCCCTGCATCAGGTATCCGTCTTCGCTCATTTTTCCGCGCTGCCATTTTGCGAGGCATTCCATTGTGCCGTCATATAGCACCACAGCGCCTGCTGGCGGTTTCTTGCCTAAGGTCGTGCTTTTTCGTTCTACCTTTTCCAGCGTGCCGGCTTCAGTTTCAGCCCCGTCTTTGATGGCCTTTACTGTCATTCTCCCGTCCGCAATAGTTGCGAGCCAGTTTTGGGCTCTGATGGTCGTTGCGTCCTCCTCTGTTTCTCCTTTGCCCTTGACACGGTTTTTTCTCTCCCCATCCCAGCCATCACCCGGGAGCCCGCCGGGATAAAAGACTGCGGTAAATTTACCCGCGCCTCCTGCGATCACCTGGACGCCGTGTTTCTTGCCATTCAGTGTTCCGGTGTACTCACCCTGAATCTTGAAATCAGGATCTTCCACCTCTTTGGGATCGGCATTAATTCCACGCTTGAGGTCGTGTTTCTTTTTTGGGGTTTCAGCGAATGTTGTGGCTGTTAAAAGAAGCAGGGATGACGTGGTGAATAAATGTTTGAGCATAGGGTGTCCTCTCTAAAGCTACTGTGGAACGATCCAGACGTTCCTGAACCGCACAGGATTGCCGTGGTTTTGCAGGAGCAGCGGGCCCGCCGAATGTTCTTTCTTTTTTGTGCGGCTGCCTGTGCCACTTGGAAATTCATAATTGTCGTGGATGACGACACCGTTGTGTCGGACAGTAATCTTCGCCTTCTGGGTTTTCTTGCCCTGCGCATCCAGTTTTGCTGATGAAAAATCGATGTCGTAGGTCTGCCATGTCAGCGGGGGAAAACACATATTCACACCCGGGGCCTTCTGCCGATAGAGGCCGCCGCACTCGTTGGCTACTCCTTCCAGACCGAAGGAGTCCAGAATCTGGCATTCGTATAAATTGAGAATGTAGAGGCCGCTGTTACCGCGATCCTGTCCTCGTCCTTTTGGCTTATAAGGCAATCGGAATTCTATGTGGAGTTTGAAATCGCCGTAGCTGTCGGATGTCTGCGTGCCTTGTATCAGCAGTCCCTTGTCCATTTTGCCGTTCTTCCATTTGCCCGTGTTTGCGCCGTCAAAAAGGATCGCGGCACCTTGTGGCGCTTTTGCGTCCAGGGTCGGGCTCTGCCGGTCGACTCGATCCAGAATTCCGAGTTCTTTTCCGTCTGCCGCAAGGAGCTTGAGTTTGCCTTTCGAGATCTCAGCAGACCATTGCCCGCCCTTGAGAATTGTCTTTCCATCCTGTGTTGCGCCCGTCGCCTTCTGACGATTCTTCTTGTCCGCGTTCCAGCCGTCGCCTGGGAGGCCGCCCGGATACTTCACCGCATTGAAAGTTCCGTCGCCGTGGGCAATGACCTGGATACCGATTTTTTGTTGGCCGATCGTCCCGGTGTATTCGCCCTGAATCGCATAATCGGCATCCACCTTTGACGGATCGGTGATGACCGGGCCCTTTCCTTTTGCAGCAACGGCAGAAAGGACGATGGCTGCACTGATGAGCATGGCATGAGCAAAGTTCTTCTTCATCGAATGTTGTCGGGTGAGTTGAAGTTGCGAAGGATACGTTCCATGCAGCGGCTCGCATGGCGGGAGGGCTACAGTGCTGTCTCCCCCGTCCAATCGAACAGCACTCCCAGTGTGTCGGTCCTGTCCGTCTGCAATTTCCGATAGACCTCAGGCGCTTGCTCAGGACGGTAACGATGGGTGATAAGACCATCCGTTTTGAAGACGCCTCGTGTAATGTATTCATAAAACAGCTGGATTTGTTTCTCACCTGTCCAATGCGCCTGGTCAGGAGGGAGTTTGCTGCTGTGCGTGCCGATGAGCGTGACCTGGCGGCCGAGGACGTCTTGCGTGAGGTGCTGCTTTGAAGGGGTCGGGGAGTCGCCCAGCAAAATGACCTTGCCGAAATCTCGGGCAAGGGGTAAGGCCAGCGGCAGAACGGACCAGTGGCCGGTGACATCGAAGACCACATCCGCGAGTTTTCCGTCGCATGCTTCCAGGACAAAGTCTTTCGCATCGGCTGCGCTGCCTTCAAAAGTTGCGGTTGCCCCACCTGCGGCCGCGAGAGCCAACCGATGGGCCACTGTATCGACGGCGATGATCCGGCTGAGGCCGACCGAATACAAATAGCGGGTAACAAGCTGCCCGAGCGGCCCCAGGCCAATGACAACTGCGGTGTCTCCCATCACTAACTGGGCTCGACGCAATGCGGTCTGCGTAGTGGTGGCGAGAATTGCCCAGCCCGCGACCTCATCACTGATGCTATCTGGAACGGACTGCATCTCGCCCTCGTTCATGACATGGTGATGGGCATGCTGGCTGGCCGACTGCACCCGGTCGCCGACCTTCAAAGTGGCCACGGCTGATCCCGCTTCGACCACTTCGCCGACTGTGCTGTACCCTGGTGAAAACGGATACTTCACCCATCTCGCCCAGGTGGTGCCTTCATCAAATTCACCGCGAAAACAGAAACTCTCGGTACCGGTGCTCACATGGCTGACGGTGCAGCGAACAAGAACCTGATTGTCATTGAGTGCTGGAAGATCTTTTTCGACAAGCTCTGCTTTGAGTTTTTCCGGGAAGATGATGGCTTTGGTTTTCATGGTTGGTGAAGTCAGTGGAAGTTGATGGTCCTGTCTCAATACAGATAAAGAAAGAAGGGTTCAATCAGGCAGCGGAATCATATGGTCTCTTTCACTTGCGATGACTCCCGATCCCGGTTACCCGATACTTGGTTTTTGCTATCCGTTACCCGATCTTCCATGCCCCACCCTATCAACCGCCGCTACTGGGCTGAAGACCTCATGCGGCTCCGGCGCTCCGACGAACAGCAGCGTTTCGCAGCTTCGCAGCGGCGCGGGCGAATCGATCCAAATCCGCATCAGATTGACGCGGTCATCTTTGCGCTAAGCAGGATTCGTGAAGGAGGGTGCATCCTGGCGGACGAGGTAGGCCTGGGAAAGACGATTGAAGCCGGCCTCGTCATGGCGCAGCTCCTGGCAGAGGGCGCACGAAGAGTCCTGCTCATTCTGCCGAAGGCACTGCTCGGACAATGGAAAAATGAGCTCTACGATCTCTTCTCGATTGAGAGCCAGGAAGGTGGGCATGCTCCGCAGGATTTTGAGGGCGGGGGAGTCTTCCTGGTGGGGCGCGAGTTTGCGGGCAGCGAAAAGGGCTCGGCCACATTGAAGATGACAGAGCCCTTCGACCTCTGTGTGATTGACGAGGCCCATGAGATCTTTGCCGGCATTTACCGGCGCTATGATAAAAACGGCGATTACAAATTTGACTCGACGGATGCCCAGACTGCCCATCGGGTGAGGCAGTTTCTCGGCACGACGCCGGTCATGCTGCTGACGGCCACTCCCATTCAGAATCGACTCACAGAGCTCTGGGGGCTGGTGCAGTATGTCGACCCGACCGGCACGCTTCTTGGCAAACTGCCCGTCTTCCGTCACATCTTCTGCGAGCCCGGCACGGATGACAGAATGGTCGCACCCGAGCAGGTGAACGAGCTTCGCCGGCGCATCAACACCGTCTGCCAGCGCACTCTTCGCAGGCAGGCTCAGGAGTTTCTCGAGCGGCCCTTCACCCAGCGGCAGGCACAGATTTTCGAATACAGCATGAGTGAGAAGGAGCGTTCCCTCTACGACGACGTCACGGATTATCTTCTCGAACCCGAGCTCTGTGCGTTCCGAGGTAACCAGCGAAAATTGCTGCTCATCGGCTTTCATCGGCTGATGGCATCGTCCATTCCCGCGCTGGCCGCGAGTCTGAAGGGAGTCGCTAATCGGCTGCGCGTCATGCTCGGAGAGAAGGAAAAAGATGAATCGGCCGCGGAAGCGATGATTGCCGACCTGGAAGGCGAAGGCATCCCCGATGAAGAGGATGACGAAGAAACGAAATCACCAACTGCCGAACTGATCCGGGCGGAATTGGAGAGAGTCGAAAGTTTCTATGAGCGTGCCCAGGCTCTGCCCGATGACGGCAAATCAAAACGTCTCGTGGAAGCCATGCGCATGATACTCGAGCGCGGCAGGAGCGGCGAGGGCAGCGGAAAGGTCGTCATCTTTACCGAATCGATCACCACGCAAAACTACATCGCAAAACTGCTGAGAAAGGTGGACCTCGGGCTGACAGATTCTGACATCACCGTCTTTCGGGGGGATAACAGCCACTCCCGCGCGGCCGAGGCTTACGAGCAAT
The DNA here is from genome assembly GCA_030740295.1 of Planctomycetota bacterium. The sequence goes on along the minus strand of JASLXP010001055.1, from coordinate 7,025 downwards.
GGCAGGAGGAGATCGGCCGGAAAATTCCGGTCCACAGTCGGCCCAGCAAGCAAATTGGAATACGCCTCGCCCTCTTGCACGAATTCAAAACTCGTTCGTCCGTTTTTATCTCCACCGAGGCCGGCGGCAAGGGACTCAACCTGCAGTTCTGCGATACGCTCATCAATTACGATCTGCCCTGGAATCCCCAACGCATCGAGCAGCGCATCGGACGCTGCCACCGTTACGCGCAAGACCGTGACGTCACCGTGATCAACTTCCTCGCCCAGGATAACGAAGCGCAGAAACTGACGTTTCAGATCCTCAGCGAAAAGCTCGACCTGTTCGGCAAAGTGCTCGATGCGTCGGACGTCGTGCTTCATGAATCGGAAACCGAAGCGCCGGAAAACATCGCGATGACATTCGGCAGCGATTTCGAAAGTGAGCTCCGTCGCATCTATGAGCGCTCACGTTCGAAAGAGGAAATCGAAGAAGGCCTGCGCAAACTGAATGATCGCATGGGCAAAGATCGTGAGCGTTTTGACGAGGTACAGAATCGAACGACAAGCCTGATCGAATCCAAGCTCGACAACGCCGTGGGACGAGTGTTTCGCCAGATCGCCGAAGGCCTGCCGCAGAGCCTGGCCGAGCTCGATGACCGCATCTGCCGGCTGATTGCCGCATACCTCGACGCTGTCGAGGCGCCCTGCAAAATGGAGGACGTTGGTGAGCGCGTGTTCTTTCATATCGAGCCTTCGACCTCGCTCCCGGAGGGCCTGCAGGAAGGACTCTCAGTAGCCGTGGGCCATGCCAGAGATCTCGCCGATGCCGAGCCGCTGCATCTTGGCCATCCGCTCGTTCATGAAGCCGTCGCCGAAGCAAGAGCTGCCAGCGCAGAATCGATTTCCGTCCGTTATTCGGCCGACGCCGACGAACGGCTCAAGGAGCTTCGGGGCCAACGGGGCCGGCTCGTGGTGGTGAAGGCAAAGTATGGCGGCTTCGAGCCCGTGGAACATCTGTTGCCCGTTGCTCTGACAGAAGGTGACCCCGAGCCTGTCGCAAGCTCGCTCGCTCGATCGCTTTTGGACAGCAGTCCAACGGATGCAGATCTCGCTGCGCTCGAAATCGACGAAGAGGATCTTGAAGAGGAGATCGATGAAGCGCTCTTCGTCGACCAGAGCGAGGTCCATCGTCCCGAGCAGGAACGATTCGAACGGATGCTCGAACAGATCGAACGCTACATCGACGACCAGATCCTGATCCTCAGACGAGAGAAGGCACGACTGGAAGAAGACCAGGAGGCATTCCAACGCCGCCGTGACACAGCCCTGGGCGCGGATGCCCGCAAACGCGAGGAAGAGGCGTTGATGAAAGTCGAGGAAGAGTTGGACAAGGTGGAGGAACGTCTCTCGAAACTTTATTCCCGCGAAGACGAGGACTACCAGAAGTGGCGAAATTACGCGCACGAGCGGCGATACGTGAAGCCAACGACGGAGCGGATTCTGGATGTGGTGTTTGAGGTGGTGTGAGGCGGAACGCAAGAGTCGGCCGCGGGATGGTCCACCAGACTTCAGAAAACGTGGAAGAGTAGTATCGCGGTGGGAAGCAGATTAGCGGTGACGGTGTTGCATCCGCCGCCTTGCTTTTCTCCAAACTTGAAGGCATCCAGCCACAAATCTTCTATTGATGAGATGGACACCTTAACGTGCCCCATCTTTGCAGTGGTCTGAGGTCGGGCTAAACTCGAATCGTCTTGATTCCTAAAGGACAGAAATCCACATGGATTCGCGCTGGAGTACAGTCATTGCCGAGTTGAACCACCTCGGTGTCTCCCAGGAGGAGATCGACGACATCCTCAGTCTGGAATCTGAAAAAGAGGATCGGCTACAGGCCCTGTTGGACAGAGTGGATGAGCGCCACCTCGTAAAAGAAGAGTCCTTGCAGGAGCTCCGGCTGGCAGTGCGATGCGCGGAAGAAGCATCGGAATTATTCATGCGGGCGCACCTCGAAAAGAAACCGGTCGTGCTGCTGCTCAAAGGTCTCGAGGAGATTCTCAAGAGTCAGCACGAAGGGAACGGCAAAAGCCGGAGCCAGTCCAAGACCGTCCGGTCGGCTGAAAGCGGGCCAGTGGTTTTTGAAGAAAGAGCCGCCGGCCACGAAACAGAATCCGAGGCCATCGAGGACACCGATGAGGATGACGATCCTCGTGAAAAGACTCAGCCGGTCGCAGCGATCGAGCCTTCAGAAGAGCGCTCCAATCGAAAGGTCGCCTATATTCATCCTGACACTTCACCTTATGAAATCATCACTCGACTCGGGCACGGGCGCCTGACCCAAACCGTGAAAGGCAGAGAGAAGGCCACCGGCGATGCAGTCGTGCTGAAGTTTTTTCCAGAGGGCTGCAGTCGTGATCGTGAGTTCACCGACCATCTCTTCAGCCAGGTCCGTCAATCCATTTCGCTCAAGCATCCAAACCTTGCTGGCATTCGACAGATCACGCTTTCTGATAAACAGTGTTATGCGGTGACGGATTATGTTGCGGGAGAGACGCTCAAGAACATGCTTGCTTCCGGCAATACGCTGTCCCCCAAAAAAGTCATTCCGATTCTCGTGCAGTTGCTTCGAGGCGTAAACGCTGCGCACGAATTCGGTATGTGCCACGGCAGCATCCATCCGGGCAATATCATGTGCAGCGCGGTTGGGGAGGTGAAGCTGGTGGATGTTGGACTGGGCGAGATCGATTCGGAATTCGTGGACGTCCCGGAAGGCCCGCGACTCTACCAGGCGCATTACCGTGCACCGGAACGCGAGGAAGGCACAGCACCGACAGTTGCCAGTGATGTGTATGAGCTTGGTGCGGCGATGTATCAATTGCTTGCATGGCAGCCGCCCTTTGCGGGTCACGACCTCGAATCGCTTTCACGGGCGCATCGCAAGGAAGAGCTGCCGCCGCTTCCTGAATCCGTCACCGCTCTTTCGGATCGGTTGGAGCCCACCATTCAGAAAATGATGGCGAAGGAGTCGAAGAAGAGATTCCAGGATGTCGGAGAAGTTCTCGCCATCATGGAAACAATCAGTTCGCTGCACCCACAGTCCGATGATGAGGACATTCGTCCTGAACTTCGCCCCCGTCCACCGGTAAGTTCGCTCAGCAAGAAGCGACGGCGCCGTCAGAAGGTGAAAGACAACTGGTTGCCGCACATCGCCATCGGCCTCGGTATCGGAATTCTGCTGCTGATTTACTGGGCCAGCACGGGCGATCCCCTGGAAGCCACTCCTCACCTCAAACCGTATCGAGACAACCTCATCGTTAAAGATAAGGTGGATGACGATGTGGCGAGCAAACTTGCCCGTGAAGGAGATGCCGGGCTGGGCGTCATTGAGTTTCTTCTGAAGGTTCCCAAGAAACAGGTCCAGGCCGTCCGCGCGCTCGGCCTGATAAACACGGCAGCGTCCAGGGAGCTACTCGTCCAGCAGCTCGAGCACCAGAACATTAAAGTCCGGTGCGAAGCCATCGTCGTTCTCGGCAAATCACAGCATGCGGATATCTTTTCTTTCCTGGAGAAGCTCGCGGAAGATCCAAGCCCCGAGATACGCCGCAACGTGATGATTGCTCTTCGAGAATTCGGCGATGAGAAGGCACTCCCGATCGTCAAGAAACATCTCGGCGACGACGACATCTCCGTTCAGCGTCAGGCGAAAGATACTCTGAGGAATCTGACCGGGGAGTGAGCGGCAGCGCGACAGCATCGTAGCTCTGGCCTCCAGGCCGGGGGCATGAGCTGGCCATTGCTCAACCATCAACCATTCTCCACATATACCTCACCTTCCATCTGCATCCGATACATGCGCGCGTACCATTCGTCCGCATCCATCAGTTCATTGTGCGTTCCCTGCTCGGAAACTCGGCCATCCTCGATTACGGCAATCTGATCGCAATCGCGCACCATTGAGAGGCGGTGCGAAACGATGACGGTCGTTCTGCCTTCCATCAGTCTCTCCAGCGCGGCCTGGATGATCGCCTCGCTCTCTGGTTCGACCGCGGCGGTCGCTTCATCAAGCAAAAGGATGTGCGGATTCGCCAGGAACGCCCGGGCGATGCAGAGACGCTGCTTCTGCCCGCCGGAGAGTTTGACGCCTCGTTCGCCCACGATGGATTCGTATTGATTCGGAAGCGCAGCTATGAATTCGTGCGCGTTGGCCAGTGTTGCCGCCTCTTCGATTTCATGTTCCCCGGCCTCGAAAGTGCCGTAGATGATGTTGTTTTTTACCGTATCGTTAAACAGGTACGGCTCCTGGGTCACGATGGCAAATTGCTGCCTCAGTGAGCTCTTGGTCGCATCACGAACGTCTATGCCGTCGAGCAGTATTCGGCCGTTCTGCGGATCATAAAAGCGGAGCAGCATCGAGAGGAGTGTGCTCTTGCCGGCCCCCGAAGGACCCACGACGCCGATCTTGTTCCCTATCGGAATATCAAGATTGACATCGACGAGAGCCGCAACCTTCTCGCTGTAGCCGAAGCTCAGATTCTCGCACTTGATGTGACCTTCAACAGCGCTGAATTCTTTCGCATCCGGCGACTCCTCAATTTCGACCGGCTCGTCCAGAATCTCGAAAATGCGTGAGGCCGAAGCAAGCGCCCGCTGGATCATTTCATTCGTTCGGGCCAGAGAAGTGACTGGCGAAAACAGTTGCCACCAATACCCACGATAAGCCACCAGGCCCCCGATGGTGAACTGCTGTTGAATCACATACCACGCACCCACCCCGACCATGATGACGCTGCTGAAGAAGCCCACCGTGCGAACTCCCGAGTGGTAGACCGTGCGAGCGCGAATCGACGAAATCCCTTCACGCAGGTATTCGGCACTGTGCTTCTCAATGATCTGCTGTTCGTGCTGTTCACCGCCGAATGCCTTGATTACCAGGATGCCAAGCAGGTTCTCCTGCAATTTCCCGTGAAGCTCCCCCACCCGGTCCCGGAGGCGCCGAAAGATCTTTCTCATCCGCGAATTAAAGAACCAGACAAGCCCGCCCACCGCGGCCATCGGAATCAGCGTAAGCAGGCCCACCTGCCACTTGAGCCACACGAGGATTACGGCCACACAGATGAACTGTAAAAAGTTGCTGATGATCTCATCCACACCGTTCAGCGCGATGTGTTGGAGCGTCTCCACATCGCCCATCACCCTCGATGCGATATCGCCGCTTCGCCGGTCGTGAAAGAATCGGAGGGAGTGATTCTGCACGCGGTCGTAAAGTTCATTCCGCAGGTCGCAGACAAAGCGGTGCCCAACAACACCGAGCATGTAAGTGCGTAAAACCGAAAGCCCGGTCCCCGTCAGGTGGACTGCAATCATCACGCCCAGAGCAGGCAGCAGCATGTTGTGCTTTTCGCCGATGATGACGTCATCGACAATGAACTTCCAGACGAGCGGATGGAAGAGCTGCGCTGGAATGGAGAGCAACAGGCAGGCGAGGCCAACAAGAAGTTGCCACCGATACGGCAGCAGGTAGGTCAGCAGTCGGACGAAGTGTTTCCAGCCGTCTCCTGCAGCTGCGGGAGTGTCAGACCGTGAAGAATCCGGATGCCGATCAGGTGGTGGGCCCATGTGCATGCGCTTTATTATGTACCGAACATGAGTGGAAAGGAATGTATTCCTGTTCCGCCGTGCATCTCACGGTTCAGTTTCACCGCTCTCAAACATTGCATCATGACCCGTCTACTCTTCTGTGCGTTTACATTGCTATTTCCAACGCTCTCTCACGCCGAACAGAAGCCCTACAACTTCATTTTCATCCTCGTCGATGACTGGGGATGGACGGATGGGGGCTGCTTCGGCAGCGATACCTATGAGACGCCGAACATCGATCGGCTGGCCGCGGAAGGAATGAAATTCACCAGCGGATACGCGGCCTGCACCGTCTGTTCGCCTACCAGGGCCGCCGCGATGACGGGCAAGTATCCGGCCCGGCTGCGTGTCACAGACTGGATCGCCGGGCATCGCCGCCCTCATGCAAGACTCGCTATTCCTGACTGGACGAAGTTTCTCGTTCACCGCGAAGTGAGCATAGCCGAAGCACTGAAAGCCGCGGGCTACAAGACGTGTCAGATCGGCAAATGGCATCTGGGAAACGACAGCAAGTATTGGCCGGCCTCACAGGGCTTCGATGAAGTTTACGGGGGATACAGCCGCGGGCAGCCGCCCAGCTATTTCGCGCCGTATCGAATCCCGACACTCAAGGAAGGGCCGAAGGGCGAATACCTCACCGACCGTGAAGCAGATGAAGCACTGGGTTTCATTGCCCGCAATAAAGACAGACCCTTCTTCATCTACCTGCCCCATTACGCAGTGCACACACCGATTCAATCCAAACAGGCGCTGACGCAGAAATATGAAGCGAAGATCACGGCAGATTCCCGCCATCGCAACGCGAAGTATGCCGGCATGGTGCACAGCGTGGATGATTCGACGGGCCGCATCATGGCGAAGCTGAAGGAACTCAAAATCGACGAGCGCACGGTCATCATCCTGACCGGTGACAACGGCGGATTGAACGGCGTCACCCGCAATCTGCCGCTCCGCGCGGGTAAAGGCTCTGCATACGAAGGCGGCGTCCGGGTGCCTCTCGTCATCAAGTGGCCGGGCACGACGCCTGCCGGCTCCGTCTGCCATGAGCCGGTTATCACGCCGGATTTCTATCCGACGATTCTTGACATCGCCGGCGTCGAAGGCGATGCAGCCCACAACTCAAAGGTCGACGGAAAGTCGATCGCAGCCTTACTCAAGAAACCAGATTCCCGTATCGAACGTGACGGCATCTACTGGCATTACCCGCACTATCATCCCGGCGGTGCCACTCCTCACGGCGCCATTCGAGATCGGGACTGGAAACTCATCGAGTTTTATGAAGACATGCACGCCGAGCTTTACAACCTCAAGGATGACATCGGCGAAACGATCGAGCTCTCAGCCAAACATCCCGAAGAGGCAAAAGAACTGCTCGCCCGGCTCCACGAGTGGCGCAAAACGATGGATGCTCAG
>JASLXP010001054.1 GCA_030740295.1 Planctomycetota bacterium | reverse complement strand
TCATCACCTTTCAGAAGCCATTGGGGCACGCGGGTTCGCGAAACAATCTGATCGGCAAGGACGCTGCCCAGGAACTCGTCGACCTGCTCTCCAATGAAATGCATGTCAACGAAAAAACGCCTCCCGCTTTCTTCTTCCATTCTAAAGACGATCGGGGCGTGCGATGCAAAAACAGCGAGATGTATCACGAAGCACTTAAAAGACACGGCATCGCTACCGAGCTGATTCTCTTCAAATCCGGTGGACACGGCTACGGCCTGGGTCGCGGCGAATCAGCGGCGTGGCCAAAAGCCTGCGAAGAATGGTTGAGGAAGATGAAGCTTTTGTAGCTGACCGCGTAGCCACAGGCTGCCAGCCTGTGAACTTATATTAATCTGACTTGGCAGACAGGCTGGCAGCCCGTCGCCACGAAATCTGCCTCAGGCATCTGCAAATGAAAGTGATTCTTCCAGCCATGTATCGGCGCGCAAGACCGATTGGCGTTGGCGGTAGGTCTGGCGATGCGCCAGTGACTGGGCGAGCCGGATGAGCATTGCACTGGCGCCGGGGACGCCTTGAAGCATTCGGTTTCTGAATTGATTCAGAATCTTCTCGGAAATGAAACGGCGGACCAATTCGTCATCGAAGCTGGCGTAAGGTTGCGCTGTGCCCGGATCGCCCTGGCGTCCCGCACGGCCGTAAAGCTGGCGGTCGATGCGAGGGGATTCGTGGGGCTCGCACATGACGACGTGCAGGCCGCCGAGTTCGGCGACGCCTTCAGCAAGCTGGATGTCAGTGCCGCGGCCGGCCATGTTTGTGGCGATGGTGATATTGGAGCGCTCGCCCGCGCGGGAGATGATATCGGCTTCCGTTTCGTGGCGTACTGCGTTGAGCAGATGAAATTTCAATCCTTCCCCGCTGAGCCGTGCCGCGAGCCGCTCGCTGTCGGCGACACTTCGTGTGCCCACGAGGATGGGCCGTTCGGTGGCGTGGACTTCTCTGATCTCATCCACGATGGCGTTCCACTTGGAATCCTGATCCAGGAAAATGTGCAGCGATTTGTCCTGCCTGGCACAGGGGCGGTTGTGTGGGATGGTCACAACGGGCAGCCGATAGATGTGCCAGAACTCGTTGGCAGCTTCTGCCGCGGTACCCGTCATGCCTGAGAGTTTGGGATAGAGGCGAAAAAAGCGCTGGAAACTCATCCGTGCGAGCGTCGTCTGAGGTGGCGTGATTTCGATATCTTCCTTGGCCTGGATCGCCTGATGGAGACCGAGGCTCCAGGTCCGGTTGGGCATGATACGCCCAGTGAATTCGTCGACGATCGCTGCCTGACCGTCCTGGATGACGTAATGCTTATCCAGCTTGAAGAGCTCGTTTGCACTGATGGCCTGTTTGATCAGCTCTTCGCTTCTGAGCTGTCCGCGCCACAGGCCTGGAAGGCGTTGGCATTGCGCCTTAATCTTCTCTTTGCCGGCCTCCGTGAGCTGGACCTCTTTGTAGCGAAGCTCGACCTTGAAGTCTTCATCCGCCACCAGGTTTGATGCGATGTTTCTGGCCGTGTTGTAAGCACTCTCGAGGGGAGCGTTCTCCTGAGGCGATGAAATGATGAGCGGCGTCACGGCCTCATCGATGAGGAGGCTGTCGGCTTCATCAATGATCGCTGTGTGCAGGCCCCGGAGAACAACCCGGTCCAGCATGCGCTTCTGGCGCGAATCATTCGGGCTTACGAGGTCACGGACAAGTCGGCGCGAAGGATTGCGGAACTTGCCGAGGAGCAGGCTGTCACGGAGGAAATCAGCACAGACCTCTTTGCTGGTGGTGTAGGTGATGTCGCGCGCGTAATTCATCTTGCGTGCCTCGGCATCCATCGCTCCGATGACATGTCCAACAGAAAGGCCGCAGAATTCGTAGAGCGGCTTCAGCCATTGGGCGTCGCGCTCGGCAAGGTAGTCATTGGCGGTAATCACATGACATGGCTTCCCTGTCCAACCGGCCAGGACCGCGGCCAGGCCGGCGACCAGGGTCTTGCCCTCGCCGGTCGCAATCTCTGCGAGGTAGCCCTGCCGGAGCGCGAGAGCTCCGGTGATCTGCACGGAAAAGGGACGCAGTTCCAGTTTGCGGGCCGAGATTTCACGAAGGATTGCCAGCGCTTCAGGAAGGTAGTCTTCGACTCTCTTCCCGCTCCGTAGAAAAATCTCCTTCATTTCGAGCATACGCTCGCGAAGCTCAGAAAAAGTAGCCTTCATCCAATAGTCTTCAAGCTTGTCGACTCCTCTGGTCTTTTCAGTGAGCTTTCTGAAAATCGAAGCGCGACGTTTGAAACGTCCGAGCTGTTTATCCACGAGAGCGTCGAGCCCCTTGGTTATCTCGCGGGGCTTCTGCACGTTTGAGATGCGGTGTTCTCGGGTGGGCGAAAAAGTCATGAAGTCTCCTAAAGCCAATCAGGCCCTGGCCGTAATTCCACGCCTCTGAAGAAGCTGCCTCAGTTTCCTGATCCACTGGTTTGCGAGCGGTTCGGCAGGCAGGTCAAAACGGATTCTTCCTGAGCGGCCGTGAAACAGCCTGGCTTCAGCGTCCCAGGGCAGACTGGCTTTCACCTCAAAAAATGATTCGGACGCACGGGCCCCGGAGGGGTCACTCATATCAACAGGTACGTCCCCGCCGCCGCTGTAACCAAGTGCGGCAGACGGCAACTGCGTATGTTCTCCAGGAATGACATTAATGCTCGAGGCAACCATTTCACGTCCAGCCTGTCCCTGAAGCCGAATTCGGCAATGTTCAATGCTCTCCTCGAACAGACGTGAGACTTCTGCCTGCGCGACGATGGCGACAAATTCAAAACTGGATTCATCCACGATTTGGCCGATACGCTGCCCACGCTCAACCCAGACGCCTTTCATTTTACCCACATCAGGCGCGATCCATGTGCCTGAAATCTCCGCTCGGATGGTGAGAGCGCTCAGTCTGCTTCGAAGCCTGTCCATGGCCTGGCGTACGGAAACAATATGAGCGAGTATGGATCTTAATTCGGCAGAGCCGCCCTCCCTGGCGCGCCTTGCCAGAATCTGAGCCTGTCGATACTGAGCCCTGGCCATTCTCAGCTGAATATCGAGCTCTTCGTTTTCAAGGATCAGTAATGGCTGTCCGGGCTGAACAATCTCGCCAGTCTGAACAAGAACGGTGGCCACATAACCGGATTCCTCAGGCGCTACCTGTGAAAACTCGTGCGCCCGAAGAATACCAGGAGCTTTGAAATGATTAGGGAACGGAAGAAGACCTATAAATGTGATCAGAATCCAGGCAATACACGCGGTCATACCGATTGCACGCCACCGGGTACGCTCGAGCTTCGGGCTGGTGGAGAGGTAGTGGAAGAGCTTGCCAAGCGGCACAATTACCCAGGAGACCAGGCAGAACAGCGCCATAATAGCTCCGACGAGTAAATACTCATTCATGACAAAAATAATGATGCTGAATGAAATGTAAACTCTGTATGCCTGGCTCAGGACTCCGAAGATACCGAGATTCCACGATTCAAACGTGTTGTTAGCGGGCGAGAGGGATTTGCTGTAGCCGAACACATACTTTTCAAACCAGTGTGAGAGCTGCCTGGACGAGCGCGGATGTAAATTGGGAATATCGAGCCCGTCCGAGAGAATGTAGTAACCGTCGAAACGGAGCAGCGGGTTCGCGTTAAATATGATCGTGGAGATCGAGGCCGTAAACATAACATTGTAGGCAAGGCTGTGGATCATCCCCGGCCCGGTGTTTGCCCAGACGAAAACAGCGATGGCGGCAATTAGTATTTCTACCATCATCCCCGCGGCGCCGACGTAAATCCGCTGCCACTTGTTTCGGAAGGACCATGCTGCTGTGGCATCGACAAAGGGCACGGGCGTAAATACTAAGAGCATAATGCCCATGGTATGCACTTCGCCGCCGTATCTCCGGCAGACGTAAGCGTGCCCTAGTTCATGAAATACTTTAGTGAAAGCAAAAGACAGGTAGAGGAGCGCCAGGTTGCCCGGGGCTAGAATGCCCTGGCGCTGATCCCAGAGCGCGCCAGCGTTCTCTATGGCCAGCTTGCCGGCCATAAAGACCAGCGCAATCCACACGAGTGCACCTAGAGGGCCGAAAAGGATGCGTCCAATTAGTTTTGTTCTTTTCAGGAACTCGTCAGGATCCCAGAGCGGGAGCCGGGCGAACATGATATTCAGGAACGATGAACTGATCTCCTTCTGTCTACGCTTCCGGTATCGCTCAAATAGTTGATTGGTATCACCGGTAGAGCGGTATTGCAGCAAACTGGTGTGATGGAGCTGCGACAGTATCTGCAGTACGTCTTCCTGTCCGGGCGCTTCATCCGGATTATGGGTAAGGGATTCCTTCCAAACTTCTTCGACCGTCCGATCTAATGTAAGTCGAGCCACGAAATCATATGCGGCCGGGCGTAGCCTAAAAAATTGATTACTAAACGGATCGTAAAGGACGAACCATTTCTCTCCGCGGAAGTACTGTCGCCGGGCCTTTACATGGGTACGAAGGCTGACCCGTTCGTCTGCGATTCGGTACCAGGATTCGCTGAATGTTCTATTATCGGACATGGCGTTGGAAGTTACAGGTTACAGACTACCACCACAGTAGGAGCCTCAAGTAATCGACAGTCTCGTGGGTGAATATCCAGAGGAGTGTTCTTTTCTCGGAATTCACTTTTGCGACGCCAGTCATACCTGGTCGCCACCAGTTTTCTGGTGGGCCGGAGACCCTGGCTTTAGTGTTGAAGGTATTGCCTTCCGGTTTGACGACTGCGATGGGGTCGATGCGGTCGAGTCTGATCGGAAACTCCAGGTCCGGCCGGCTGGTGAAGGCTATTTCTCCAATGGCGGTGTCCTTCAGCTCATGAATGTCCCGCTCTTCCACATTTATTTCGACGTAAAGAGATTTCGGGCTTGCTATGCGGAAAAGCATGTCACCTTTCTTCACTGGAGAGCCGAGCAGGTCCTTGAATTCGCCTTCTATGATGATCCCTTCCATGGGGGCCTGAATGACAGACTGAGCAAGGCGAAGCCTGATAAGGTCGAGCCCTGCCTGGGCCTGGTCTGCCATGGCCCTGGCTATCTGCATTTCAGATGGCCGCTTTTCGGCCCGGGCCTTTTCGGCTTCCTGGCGATAACGGACGAAATTCGCGATGGACGATGATTCTTCGAGTCGTAGGTCGCGTGTATCGAATACCAGGAGAGGGTCGCCTTTTTTGACGAGGTCGCCTTCTCTTACTGGAGTGGATTGTATGTAGCCTTCGAATGGGGCCGGGACGTACGCAACGTCGTCTGCACGCAGTGAGAATGGCGCTTCGACACGGTACGTTGTTCTGCAGAGGATGAGCGCTGCGAGCGCGATCGTGATGGTGAGGCCAAGGAGCTTCCACCATGTGTGTTCAACGCCGACGAGTTTGGCGCATTTTTCACGACTCCAGTTCGTGAAGCGCGCACCGAACCATCGGTCGAGGCGTTTCAGCGTGTCCAGTCGCCGCGCTGCCATGTCGCACGAGAGGTGCATGACCTTTATCTCTTCATCGGCGAATGCGTGCTCGGAGCGTTCGCAGGTGAGTATAGCGACCACTTCGTCATCCACGCGCAGGGGCAGGGAACAAAGATAAGCTGCATTCTGGCTTGAAGCGTACGCCTGGTGATCGCGAGTGATGAGGCCCGAGTCCGGCCGTGCCGGGCAGATGATCTCGGTGTCCTGTTCGAGGGCCTCTTCCATGACGGTTTCGAGGCGCTGGACGATTTCCATTTTCTTCTCGAATTTTTCTGTATGGCTTATCGCCTGCACACGCACCAGGTTGCGCTCCAACCAGCCGAGGCTGACGCGGTCACACTGGAATCTTGCGGCGAGCTCGTTGCAGAGGCACATGGCCGCTTCCATGAAACGTTTCTTTTCGTTGAGCAGCGCGAGGAGGTCGAGAATGGTGGCAAGCCGATCCAGGTCGACCTTTGCCGCGGCTTCCATTCTGCGTGCCTGATAGAGCGCGGGTGTGTCTTCCATGAGTTGGAGACGCGCGATGGCTTCGTCAGGATTGGACGCTGGATCCTTGATGAGAAATGCCGCAACACAGTGTTGCTGCGAAGGGCTGATGTCCATTGGTACAGCCACCAAATGCGTTTCGCCGAAGTCGTCAAAGTACTCGGTGACTACCACGCGAGCCGTACCATCTTCGATGCATTGGTTCGCCAGG
>JASLXP010001053.1 GCA_030740295.1 Planctomycetota bacterium | reverse complement strand
GCTCCGCCCCGCCGTGTGTATAAACCCCCCCCCCCCCCCTCCCCCACCCGCCAAACCCCGGCCCACCGTGTACCCCCCTCAACCCCGCTTGTTTGGGTTTTTCCGCCGATTCCAGGTTGGCCGGAGTTTGCGCTGTTGGCATAGGTCGGGAGGTGGCATTTATACCCAGGGCGGCGCTACGCTTGCCCTGGGCTACGTTGTTTAACGCCTTCGGCGTAATGAGATTCAGAAAGTGCACTTGTTCTGGGTTTAGTCTGCTTTGAGCAAGCCGGCGTCAGCTTGCAGATACGAGTCAATCGTTGCCAAACATGCCCATCCAGTAAGTCGATTCGGTCTCGTCCTTCTTCTCACCGGTTTCCGCGGCCTTCTTCTTTTTCGTTAAATCCAGTACATCCAGATCCTCGATGAGTGCCGACATGCTCGGGTACCGTTTGTCGGGAATCTTATCCATCATCTTGACGATAATGCCGTTCAGTTCTTCCGACACGTTCTCATTCCTCTCCCTCAGGTCCTGGGGAAATCCCAAGAGGTGCTCGCGCATCACGTTTATGATGTCGTCGCCGGGGAACGGCGGTTCGCCTGTCAGCAGATAATAGAACGTGCAGCCCAGCGAGTAGATGTCTGATGTGCCATCGAGTTCTGCTGCCTCACACTGTTCGGGTGACATGTAGTGGGGCGTGCCCACCGCCATGCCCCCCTGCGTCAGTTGCATCATCATGGTCTCTCTATCGACGCCTTCTCCGTAGCCCTTGGCGAGCCCGATGTCTGCAATCTTCGCGTTCCCATCCGAAGAGAGGAGAATGTTGTCCGGCTTGATGTCACGATGCACGATGTTCTTGCTGTGCGCTTCAAGCAGGCCGCGCGCAACGTCCTTCACGATACGAACAGCGATGGCAACACTCTGTTTACCTTTCTTCTTGACGAGCGATTCGGCGGAGGGGCCGTCGACATACTCCAGCTCGAGATAGTGCTGCCCTTTCTCCTCACCGGATGAATAAAGCGTCACGATGTTTGGATGAAAGAGGCCTGCAGCGGCCGTTGCTTCACGGTGGAAGCGTTGCATATTCGCTTCGTCTTCTTTTGCGAATTCCGGTCGGATCATTTTGAGCGCCACTTCCCGATCTGCGACAGAGTTGACAGCTCTGTAAACCGTACCCAATCCACCCTCTCCGAGCCGATTCAGGATTTTGAACTTGCCGAAGAGTTTTTCCTTCGGTTTCGGGGGATGTGTCTGTTTCGGAATTGATGCCGTTTTGCTTCTAAGTGGCGGGACTTTTTCATTGGAAAACTCACGAGTTCTGGACCGCCGCCTGGTCTCCAGACGCTTCAGCCTCGGATTAAGCCGCGGCGGCCCGTCCTGGGGGGGCAGGCCTTCCCGCTCCCTGCGAGCAAGTTCGGCCAAATTCGGAAGCGCCTGCGTGTCTTCCTTGCTGTTAATTAGAGGCGTACCACATACCACACATTCCATGTTGGCCGGATCGATAGCATCCGTCAGAGAGAGTGGTCGGTCGCATTTGGGACAGATGAAATCCGTGATAGCCATTCGGTGATCAGACCCGCTGAAGATCGGTGAACAGGAATCAATTCAGTGGCGAAGTATAGGCCAAATCAGGATTCGGTTCCAACAGTTCGGCACCATGTTGCAGTGCGGAGCAGGTGGCCCGGTTGCGAAGGAGCAGACGATTCTGCACTACCAGCAAGAACTCCGCTGCGGCCGCGCGGGACTGGAGGACTGTGTGCAGGAGTAGACATCTGCTACGATGACCCAGCTATGCATTCATGCAATCGGTCCATGTCGTGTGTCCTCGCTTCCATTCTTGTCGGCATCTGCCTGACAGTTTCAATTCATTCGGAAGAGCCGAAGAGCGGGGCCAAGTCATCCGCTTGCCTGGTTCTCATACACCAGGCGGTGGAAGGTACACCAGAGGCGACGCCGCGCATGAATCACTTCGCACTGCCGGACCCGAAGCTCCGGGCAAGGCTGAAGCAATCCGGCTTTGAAGTGGCTGTGGCGCCCTACACGACCGAGCTTTCGATGGAGTTCCTGCAGCAGTTTAACGTGGTGGTGATCCCTCACACGTACGTGCCCGGCACCTATCCGGGATTTGATGAGATGGTTTCCGAAAAGAAGAGGCTCCTTCTGGAATACGTTCGGGCCGGTGGAGGGCTCCTGGTCATGCGCGTTCCGGGATGGCAGTTCGGGAAAGACATCGACGCGGCGAACGATTGGCTCAAGCCACTCAACATTCAGATCCCCGGGGAACAGGTCGTCGACGACGAATACAAGGTCACCCTCGAAAGCGGGTACAAGCTGTCCTGGACCGACAATGTCTCGTCCCATCCCGCGACCGAGGGCGTCAAAGGGATCTTCTATACGACCTATCACCACATGTACTCTGATTCGACCTCTCCCGTTAAGGCCGGGAAGGAGTGGTCCATTCTGCTGCGTGGGAGGAAGACCACGAAGTCTCTGAAGACGGTTAAGGGTGGTAAGCCGCCGCCGCCATCACCGGGCACATTTCCATCTGAGCCTCCGCTGCTGGCCGTGCGCGATTACGGTAAGGGACACGTCGCGGTCTGGCCGATCAATGCGAGCTGCGTCTGGCAGGATGGATACCACATCCTCTGGGGGCGCGGCCTGACCATGGAGAGGGAATCGTCGGGCATGCGCGGCGATGGGGCCCGCCTCATCACCAACCTCATGTCCTGGCTGGGGCAGCCCTCCAAAGGACAGTTCGGAGGCTACGTAAAGCCGAAGAAGCCGGCTGCCAAGCCGGAAGTGGGATTCATCAAAATCAACTGGGACAAGCGCCGCATCAAGGGAGCGATGATGCCCCGCTGTTTCGTCGGGCTCATTGGCGCGAAGTCTTCGCTTTCAAGCGGCACAGGTACCCCCGAGCAATTCATCCAGTCAGCGAAGGAAGCAGGCTACGATTTCATCGGCTTCACAGAAGATCTGGCCAAGCTCACCGAGGATGAATTCAAGAAGCTTCAGGACATCTGTAAGGCAAACAGCTCCGAGGCGTTCAAGGCTTATCCCGGTTACGCCTACCTGGATGAATCGGGGAACTCATGGGTCACGTTCTCGGATCGTCTGCGATGGCCGGAGAAAGGGTGGCTCAGCGATAAATACCCGGGCCGCATCAAGATTAATAATCCCCTTTCCCGCGGTTGCCAGTGGCCCCCGGTCGTCCTGGTAAAGTCCAACAGCAATCCGGAACGTGCCGTTTACCAGGGCAACTTCAAGGTCATCAGCCTCTACACCTACGAGAACGGAAAGCTTGTCGATGATTCCGTCGGCACCTATCTGCGACTGCAGAAGATGAGATACCAACTGGCACCGGTTGCCGTGCATCTGGTTACTTCACCGGACCAAGTGCTCAAGGCAAAGTCGAACGGATTCCAGACCTGGGTTCGCTGGTACGACGATCATGTGGTCGATGCGTTGAGCGGCCACATCGGCAAGTATCAGGGGAACTATGTTTTCTTTCGTTCATCCTTCGTTTCAAACGGGCCGATTATCGAGGACAACCGAATCCTGAATTTCGCCACGAGCGACTTGGCCATCCCGACCAACGATCGTTTCCGCCTGCACATCCGTGCCTCTTCGCAGGACGGGCTCGATGAAGTGGAAGTTTTGAACAGCGATTCTGGCCGGCCCTGGCGGCGATTCCTCCCCAACGGCGCAAAGGAATTTGAGATCAGTCTCGACCATTTCCACGATCGGCAGTACGTCCTGATCGTCAGAGCGAAGGACAAAAACGGCAAAACCGCCATCGGCTGGGGCGCGTGGACAGGCGTGCAGGAGAACAGCTTCCCGCGCTGTTCGGACAACATCAATACCATGCCGCGTGGCAAGTGGTGGGGCCAGCCGAAGCACCTGCAGAATGTCCGCGGCATCGAAAACTACCTCGTGGTGCGGAACTTCAGGTACTGCGGTCTTCCCACGTTCAGCCCGCTCAAGGAATTCAGCCGGCCGGCGGTAGAGTACTACCCGTACCTGGCCAGCAGGTTTGGGACGATCCTCGACTGCATCATCCAAGACCACTATCCATCGACGGCCAGCGGCAATCCAGACCGGAACGACATCGCGGAGCTGGCCGTCCCGAACGAATTCGTCACGGGCCGCGCCAGGCACACGCTTTTCACTCCCTGGCAGGACGGACCGCTGATCACGCTGGTGGAAGGCGACTTTGTTGCGAAGAAGGACTTCGAGCTCAAACGTGCCGAAGTGATGCACTTCAACGGGCGCCAGCGAGCAGACAGCTTCTGCGCGACCCGTGCCGATGGGACGATCGTCGCCGGGAAGATCACGATGGCTCAGCGGTCCTACATCGGCGAACTGCCGGCGAACGGCTTCGCTGCGCTTTTCCACCAGCCGTTTCGCGGTTCGGTCGGGCTGATCGCTCTTCAAGAGGGCCTGAAGTATTTCGCCTTCACCGGCGGCAAGGAGTGGTACCACCTGCGCGGCCAGCTTCAGGACGATGACCGGACAGTGAAAGCAGGCGAGAAGCTGACCTACCGATACCTCGGTGTGATGAGCAAGCTCGACCCGCCTCCCGATATCCGTTTCATCACGAACATCCTCGATACCCTCGGCCTTCGCGGCAAAACCGCATACCGGATCGATCCCTCGATCGGTTTCGTCAGCGATGATCGATTCGTCTTGAAGCTTCAGGCACAGGATTTCGGCTTTGCAGGCAAGATCACCCAGGCGAAACTGCCCCTGAATTTGCCCGTAGAGATCGAGGGACTGAATCCCCGCTGGCATGCCGCCATTTGGTACAAAGGCAGGAACACTTTTGTCCTTCCGGAATGGGTCGTCAATGACATGAACCAGCGTTACACCGTTCGCCGGAATCGGGCCATTGTGAACGAGCTCCGGGCTTTCCCTGTGTTGGAGGAAGGCAATGGCATCGTGCAGATCGATACGGAGATCGGAGACAAAGAGATCTTCATCGGCAATCTCCTGACGAGCGACAATCCGAACGTGTATCTGACGCTGGTGGACACGCGGCCTCAGAAAGCTGCCTTCGTCATCCACAATCCCACCGATGAGACCGTCGAGTGCGAAGTGCGGAACGCCTCAGGCTTCACCTTGATGGGCAATTTCGCCACGAAGACAAAAGTCAATCCGGGCAGTTCATTGAAGGTGATGGTGCCGCACAAATGAGCGATCCGTCGTTCGCGAACAGATCACCACGATGTCTGAGCATGATTCATGACAGAATCGGTGGTGACAAGTAACATGCATTCAGTCACAGCACGTCGGTAATGGCAATGTGTTGTTTAAGTTTCATTTGATGGACTCTCATGTCAGAAAGAGAGATTCTGCATCCGGTCGAGATCATCCTGCTGGGGGTCTTTACTCTCACATTGTTCGTATCCGGACCGGGGCAGGCCGAACGAACCGCCTGGAATGAGCTCCCCCGCAAGGGATGGGAAGAAGATGCCCGGGAAATCAAAGGACTCAAGGGGCCTAAACAAGTCTGCATCGGATACCCTCCCTCCCAGGCATCGCAGCTTACATTTGCCAGTGCCGAATCTTTTCCGGCCAGGGCTCTATGAACTGAAACTGACCCTCCGCCCCTCGCATACTTCAGGAGCGATTGCTTTTCACAGCAGTGTTCGGATCGAGATCAACGGACAAGAGGCCGCGGACCTGGCGGGGATCTACTTTGCTCGAATCCATCAGCCTGAAACGCGGAGCATTCAGTTCATACACCGAACCGCGGGGCCACTCGAGATCCTGGTGTCTGCTGTCAGCGATTCCAAAGTGTGCGAGAGGATCTTCACTGTAGCCAAACTGAAATCAGGTGGCCCTGTCCTCGATGTGAAGCTGGGGAGTGACGGCGAAGACGAAGATGAGGATATGGAATCGACGGACGACCTCGAATTCATCCCACATCCAGGAAATGCGTTCTATTACGTTATGGACAAAGCCGAGCTGCAGCCCCTGTCCCGGTCCGGCCATATCTCTGCAATCGGTGTGAACAAAGTCCGGTATGTGCCTGGCGAGACACTCACGGGATCAATCACGCTTGAAGATGTCGGAGGCAAAGGGGGAACAGGCAATGTGTCTCTGTTCCTCGAACATGATGTGAAGACGCGGCTAAAAGTCAGAGAGATCGAAGTCCGGCTGAAGCCGGAGCGGCAATCGATCGGTTTTGAGATTCCATTGCCTCATCGCGAGCTTGGCCACGCGCTGGTGGCCGTCTTCACATCGGGAGACGGGAGGGATGTCTCTGAAACGGCAGAGTACTTCAACATAGCCGACAACTTTTATCGTGTGGCCATTCACGGGGGTATTGGCAGCCGCGGCGCCAGAAAATCTTCGGACCGGATCAGCAAACAGGTGGGCGGTGCAAGATCCTCCTACATCAACTGTTCCGAGTTCTTCGCATGGGCAGAAGAAGACATGGTGGAGATGAGTTCAGAAGGCGAATACTGGTTCTCGGGGCAGACCAATTATCATCTGAGCAGGACCGGGCTTCAGAACCTTATAGAGGCTGCTCACGGTCAGGGGATTTCCGTGGTGACCTACGGCAAGTTCGTCATGTCCGGTTATCTGGGATGGAAGACTGCATACGATTATCCCAACGATCATAAGAACCAGTATTTCTATCCTGTCGGCATGTGGGAAGGAGTGAACGTTCCCCTGCTGGATCGCTTTCGAAGCAAGGAATTCGTCCCGTATGGCTATCGACCTCATGTGAAAGGGGAGCGGGTCTTTGATGTATGGTGGCAGAATTTCATGCCCATCAATCCTGACCATACACCTCGAATGGTCAGAGTCGCCGCGGAAGAGGTGATCCGATCCATTGAAATGTTTGGTTGGGACGGTCTCCGATGGGATGGCCATCCGCGGGGTGGAGGGCAGTGTGGGGGGGCGGGAAGATACAATTTCCATTCAGCCCGAAAGACCCAGTCACTTGTCCGGTACTTCAAGGATATCGTTAACGAGGAGTATCCAAAATTCAGGCACGGGTATAACTATTACTTTGTGCAGAAGGAACCTGACTACAACTGGTCCTATGAAGATTTTGAGCTGGATGAGCTGTGCAGGGGCGGTGGACTGGTGATGAACGAATCGATACGGAACAGCGCGGGAAAGCCCTTCGAGTGGATCGCCAGGAATGTCCAGGTGGAAGGGGACCTCTCCCGGGAACGCGGCGGGTATCTCCTTGGGATCTCCTGCGACGGAGCGTCTGACCGGGATGTTCTTGTGGAGTCGATCATTTACTTCGCAGGGGGATGCCGTCCCATGGGAGCAGTGTCGAGCAATCGGCAGATCAATCGATACGGCACCCGGTATTCGAAGTACTCATTCGATGAAACTCTCAGCAGGCTTGGCAAACCGGAAAGGATCCTGAAGCCCTCTGCTCCGACGAAACTGTGGTGGCAGCCTTTTGTCTATGAGACCCGGATCGAGGAAGGCCGGAAACAGTTGGTGGTGAATCTCCTGAACATTCCCCGCCAGGGGACTCCTAAAGGGGAGAAAGCCTCCCGGGTCGTTTGGGACCTGAACCCGGGGACAGATCCCTTCGCCTTCGAACTGATGCTTCCCGCCGACCATCGACCCCTGGGCGCACACGTTATCGATCCTTTCAGTCTTGAAGTTTCTCCCGCCACGATGGAAGGCAACAGGGTCCAGATTCCTGCAGTAGCCATCTGGAAGGTCCTGGTGGTGGATCTGGATGTGGATGAGGGGGCCGAGTCGCTCTCTGAAAAATGCGGTTCGATTCGAACCCTGAATGCGAAGAGAAAAAACTTGAAAGTTGATCGTATCGATGCGCTTGCGCTGGACATTTCCAAATCTGTGGTGGAAGTGAACAAGGACATGTCGGCACTCTCCCCGAACAAAAAGAGGAACAGGAGTGTTGATGACCTCAGCCTGGAAAAGATGAGTTGGGACGAAAGGAATAGACATCTGCTTGAGGAAGGTGCAAAGCGATCCCCGGAGAGACTGATCAAAGGCTGGTGGAAAGGAGGGTCTCTACCGGCCGATCTTAAACTGAAGGACAAAGTCTGGTCCTTCGGCGATCTCACTCCAAAGAGGAATGGTGTCGTGGATATCTTTTACGGCCGTGGGGCTATCGATTATCGCCTTCGATTTATCGACATCTTTTCAGGACTGGAACGGTTTCGTCTTCGGGATGGCCCCCTGGCCGGTAGCTTTCGACATCATCCAGGGCTGAGGCTGCGGAATGGCATCTCGTGGCAGGAGTTCCCGAACTATGACCTGCTTCTGTATACCTCTATTCCTCACTGTGCCATCGGGGTGGAAAACAGTTACGCACTCGTGGAATACGTGAAGGCAGGCGGCGCAGTGCTGATGACGGGAGGCGAATACGCTTTCGGAAAAGGTGGTTACGACTTCACAATCCTCGAACGAGAACTTCTGCCAGTGAAATTTACGACAACGGTAGATGT
>JASLXP010001052.1 GCA_030740295.1 Planctomycetota bacterium | reverse complement strand
GGCATCGGCCGTATCGAACCCCGGGGTCCTGTTGAGGAGGATGTTCCTGGATGCCTGAGGCTTGAGAGGAGGCAAATTCTCTGAGTGAGTGATCGCCAGAAAAAGAATTGGGGTGAAAAGGCCGGCGGCTGTCATGTTGTGCAAAAGAAAAGAGCTTCCAACGAATTCAGGGAAACAACGACTGAAGCATTCAGAAAAGAAAGAGATTCCAGAGGTATCCCTGGCAAGCGTAATTCTTGTGTGAGCGTTATGGATGCCATTGCGAGAAGAAGAAAAGAGGGCAAGCGAAATATCTCGTTCTCGTTCCCCAATCCTGACTATCGGAACTTTTCCTTTCCATACAGGCGACGCAAGAGGCCGACCTGGCCTACGTGGAGCATCTCATGTCTGGCTGTCCAGTGGAGCGCACCCAATCTGGTTTCGAAAAGCTGGTGTGGAAGGAGAGGAGGAAGATCCAGGTCTTCGTCGTTCACATTGGGGAGCTCCGCCATTGCCTGCTGGTGCACTCTGTCGAATGCTGAACGAATTTCGGAAATAGACGGATTCGCGTCCGGATCTGCGTCGGGCACAGAGGCGCGGGTGAAATGATCCCGGAACTCTTTTGGGATGAAATCTTCATCGTTGTCGTGCTCGCCGCGCATGCGAACGAGGGCCAGACCGTATTGTGCCACGGCAATGTGGCCGACCTGCCAGGCGATGTGGGTCACTGCAGGTTCTGGCATCCTGAACCAATCGTCGGTATCGATGGTCTCAAGGATCTTATTAGTGTACTGCCGCGATGAGATGATCTGATCGATCGCTATTTGCAGTCTGGACATCTCGCTGAGTTCAACTTTCGCCGTTGCCCAGGGCCTCTTTTACGCGGTCGACGAGATCCTGAACCGAGTAAGGCTTGTTGAGGTAGTCGGTCGCACCGAGTTTGAACGAGGTCGTTTTGGTTATGGCTTCCTTATTACCCGTGGCCATGATGACCGGCAGGTTGGGGAGAACTTTTCTGATGTGAGCCAGAACTTCCATGCCGTTCATTTTGGGCATGTCGACATCCAGGACAACTACATCGAAATGTTGTGTTTCGAGAGCTTCGACTGCCTTTTCCGGGTCTTCGAAAGTGACCGGATCGAGGCCCGCGAGCTTGACTGCTTCGGCTGCGAATTCGCGGGCATAGTCATTGTCATCCACGACCATGGCTTTGTGCGTGGAGGCTGCTTCGTGCTCCTGGACTTCTTTGCCGGTCGCCTTGGCCATGTCTGTAAAAACTCTGACCAGGTCCCGGTGTGAAATCGCCGGTTCGAGGGTGGCGGTGGCGGAGATTGATTTCCGGACGGCTTCCATGGCTGCGCGGCGGCATGCTTCTTCGATTTCCGCCCCGGAAAATCCCATGGTTATGGTGGTGAGCTCATCCATGTCGATGTTTTTCTCCAAAGGCTTCTGGCGGAGATGGACATCAAGGATGTGCTTGCGGCTCTCTTCATCGGGGAGAGGAATCTCGATGACCTTGTCGAAGCGGCCTGGGCGGCGAACGGCAGGATCGATAGCTTCGGGCCGGTTTGGTGGCGGCCAGGCAGAAAACGGCCTGGCTGGGATCGAAGCCGTCCATCTCAACGAGCAATTGCGCGACGAGCCGGTCGGCAAACTGATCTTCGGATCCAGTGCCACGGACCGGCGCAATCGAATCAAACTCGTCAAAGAAGATGATGCACGGGCTGGCATTGCGGGCCTTCTCGAAAACTTCACGAAGCTGTTTCTCTGTTTCGCCCACGAATTTTGATACGAGGGAAGGCCCGTTGACAGCGATAAAGTTGACACCGCACTGGCCGGCCGCGGCGCGGGCGATGAGTGTCTTGCCCGTACCCGGCGGCCTGCGAGCAAGACGCCTTTCGAAGGCCGGATATCCATCTGCTTGAACAGCTCCGGCCGTTTGAGCGGCAGGACGATGGCCTCTTCCAGGTCGCGCTTTACTTCTGCGAGTCCGCCGACATCATCGAAGGTGATGTTCGAGGCCGCGGCTGCGGCGCCCTTCATGCCGGATGGTGTAATCTCTTCCATCGCAGCTTCGAAATGGCGTTCGTTCACCTGGAGGGTCGGCGGCGGCTGCCCGCCTGCGGGCATGGCTTCTCGGATGGCCAGCATGCCGGCCTCTTTGCAGAGATGGGCGATGTCAGCGCCTACATAGCCGTGAGCTTCGCTCGCAATCTTTTCGGGGTCGACGTCTGATGCAAGGGCCATCCCCTTGGTGTGAATCTTGATAATCTCCAGGCGTGATTCTTCATCGGGGATGGGGATTTCAACCTCGCGATCGAAACGTCCCGGCCGGCGCAGCGCGCTGTCGATAGCGTCCGGGCGGTTGGTAGCAGCGAGGACGATCACGCGGCCCCGTTTGTCATCGACACCGTCCATCAGAGTGAGGAGCTGCGTGACGAGACGCTTCTCAGCCCCTGAGCCTGCGTCCTCGCGCTGGACGGCAATGGCATCTATTTCATCGAAGAAAATGAGACTGGGTGCCTGAGTGGTGGCTTTCTCAAAGACTTCACGGAGATTCTTTTCGCTTTCGCCCATGGCCCCGCCAAGCAATTCGGGCCCATTGACCGCGAAGAAGGTGGCTCCGCATTCTTCGGCAACGGATCGAGCGGTGAGAGTTTTTCCTGTTCCCGGAGGGCCGTACATCAGGACGCCTTTCGGCGGCGAGATTCCCAGCCGGGCAAACATCTCCGGATAACGCAAAGGGAGGACAACGACCTCCCTTACCTTGGCGAGTTGCTTGCCGAGGCCACCAATGCTCGAGCTGTCCTGGACCGGATCTCCCTTGCCCTTTTTCTCTTCCGGCGCGGGTGCCTCGGCCACAATCTCGACGACCATAACGTCTTTTCGGCTCCGGGAGGGCACTTTCTTTACCGAAACGATGGTCACTTGGGGCCCCATCTCCTTCTTGACGATTTTCATACCGTCCTCGAGGGAGTAGGCCCGAAACGCCTTCTTAATCTTCTTGCTCCGTTTCTTCTTCTTCTTCTTTTCTTTAGATTCGCCCGAATCTGAAGCCATTCCATGATCTCCGGTGATTGGACTGGAACACCCTGAGCGCTCGTGGGTTGGGGATTGTAATGAGATATCAGAGGGATGTCATTCCCTATCGCGGCTGCAGACGCGATTAAGCTCCTGCGCGGTCTGCTGTTGGATGATCGCCAATTTAAGATGCTTCATCAACCAGTTTTGCGACTTCATCCTCATCCATGACTTCCACATCGTCATCGTAATCATCATCGTCATCATCCAAATCAATGACTTCGACAGATTCGATGCCATCCAGTTCTTCATTAGAGATATCGTCGGCCTCGTAACATTCCCTGGAAAATCGCAGGTTGAAATCTGTACCGACGCCGACTTCACTCGTGCATCCAATCGTGCCCCCGTGCGCCTCCACGATCTTGCGACAGATATCGAGCCCCAGGCCAGTGCCTGAATCGCCCTTGGTGGAAAAGAAGGGCTCCCAGATTTTATCGATCTGCTCGGGGGGGATGCCCTTGCCCGTGTCTTCAACGTGGAGGACGATGTCTTCGTCTTCCATCTGGAGACGAATAGAGATGTGGCCCGTGTTCGGATCCTCGAGCGCCTGGCACCCATTACGAATGAGGTTGATCAGTACCTGTTTCACCTTGCGCCGATTGAGCGGAACTTGCGGCAGTTCCTCATCCAGATCGAGCCGCAGATCAATGTGCTTTACGAGCTTGTCGACGGAGAGGAAGAGAGTGACCTCTTTGACCACCTCCGCGAGGGACATGGGTTCGACTTCGTAATCCCTGACCGGCTTGGCGATATCACGGACCTCCTCGAGCAGGTTAATCGCATGGTCGCGGGCATCCATGATCATATGGGTGTATTTCGATACCTGTTCGTCGCCGGGATACTTGGCTGAGATCAGCTCGGCGAAACTGAGCGGAGCGAGAAGGTTTTTGATCTCATGCGAAACTCCGCCGGCCAGTGTGCCCAGCATGCTGAGTTTCTTCTGCTGCTCGATCTGTTCGACGAGGAGGGCGTTTTCGAGCCGGACGGCCGCGATGCTCGCGATTCCGAATAAGAGCTTTTCATCTGCAGGGCTGAATCCACCTTCGGATTTCTTGTTCAGCACCTGGAGGATTCCAATAATGTTGCCGTTGGCGTTTTTGATGGGGACGCTCAGGATGGAGCGGGTGGAGAAACCGAGCTTGCGGTCGAACTCACTGTTGAAATCTTCATGCGAATAAGGATCGTTCGTGAGAACCGTCTGCCCCGTGCTGGCGACACGCCCGGCGATGCCTTCGGAGATTGAGATCCGAATCTCAGTCGCCTCAAGCCCGCTGCCCGCTCTTGACCATAACTCGTTCTTTTCTTTATCCACCATGAAGACCGTGCCCCTTTCCACATCCAGGGCCATGCAGGTCAGGTCCACTACCAGCGGCATGAGCTCATCGAACTCGGCCACCTCACCCAGAGCAATGGCCATCTGTACAAGAACCTTGAGCTGCTGGTTCTGATTCATGAGTTCAATGGGGTCGACGACAGTGGACTCATGATGAGGCCGCTTTGTGGGGTCGACCTGAATCTCGTTAATGGTGGACCGCACATCCGCGTCCGTGAACGGCTTCTGAAGGAACGCGGCCATCAGGCCGGAAAAAATCTGCCGCGTGAATCCAGGTTTGCCGCAAGGCCAACAATCGGCAGCTCCGGTGCCCGCTCGTGGATTTTGGATATGAAATCCTCAGGCGGAATCTGGGAAACCGACAGGTCAACCACTGTCAGTTGAAACTCTTCCATTTCCAGCCTCACCAATGCCTCGTCCGCGGACTGTGTGATCGCAATCTCATACCCGAATTCAGGCAGTACACCATCGAGAATATTGAGACTGTCCAGGTCTCGATCGATGAGGAGTGCTCGTTTGTCCTGCAAGATTTCGTGGGACATACTAAATGCTCTCCAGGCCGCGTTGCGTCGAGAATCTAAGTGATCTCGGGGAGGTGAAGTGGATGCGCAACAACAACCGTTAACCATCTCAGAGTCGCTACAGCCCGGATTGTAGACAAACGAGAGGCTCTTGAGAAGGGAGAAACTTTGCCACGGAGAGTGACCTGCCCAAACCCGGAGTGCAGAAAGCCCCATCGAGTGCCCGACGCGCTTTCCGGCCAGGTGATCGCTACCAGGATTATCCAACCCCTCGCGGATTTAGAGAGTGTCACGTTCGGTCAGGATTAAGCTCCTCATCTTCGGTCTCACACTGCTGGCGATTATCCTGATCCCATTCTTCCTCTTCGGTGATGAACTGGAAACCTGGATTGAATCCGTTCTGAAAGAAGCAGGGCGGCGTCCGTGGATTTCTGCGCTGACGATCATGCTGGTTCTGGCGACGGATGTCTTGCTGCCGATACCGTCAAGCATGCTCAGCACTGCCGCGGGCGCTGTGCTCGGTTTCTGGGCCGGGGCATTCTGTTCGGTCATCGGCATGACCGCGAGCTGCATCATCGGATACGGGCTCGGTATCAGCGCAGCCAGGGGCGCGGTGGCGCGCTGGATGAATGAAAATGAGATGCAGGAGATGGAGGCACAGACTGTGAAATTCGGCGACTGGATGCTGGTGGTGTTTCGTGCCGTGCCAGTATGGGCCGAGGTCACCACCATTCTGGCCGGCATGAGCAAAATGAAGCTGCGGCGTTTCCTGGTCCTGACTACATCGGCGAATGTTGGAATCTCAATCGTCTACGCCGCGGCCGGCGCCGTTGCCCAAAGCTTCGATAACCTCTGGTTGGTCCTGGCCGCTTCAATCGGGGTACCTGTGCTGGCGATGCAATTGTTGAAAGAAAGGTCGGAATCCTGATGCAGGCCGCCATAAATCGGACTGGTTCCTGGCCAGAAGGGACATGGGTTGCGCCTTACAGCTCATGGCTGCGAGGCTTTTCGAGCTACTCCAGGACCAACAGGCCTCGCGATTCCGGCACTCCCGCGGTGTAGAAAATCGGCGCCCAGCCGATCCTCTCTCTGGAGTTGAACGTGTTTGCATAGAACGGATTGCGCATCACGTTGAATGTGAAGACACGGCTGCCCTGGGTGTAATCGTATTGGCCTTCAACCTTGAGAGGGATGGCCAGCTCGATGGTGTAGGACTTCCCATCCTCGGCCTGCTTGACCGCGCAGATTACGTCCTTGCGGTTGTCTTGCGACTTCCTGAATCCTCGGAATGCGCCAAGTGAGTTCACGATGTACTGGATGTACTCCTGCTCCTTTGCGGTCTTGGCCGGTGGCCCGAAGAAGAACTCACAGCTCGCCTCTCGCCAAATGCGCGTTCCGGTATGGACGTCTTTCGGCGTCTCGGCCCAGATGCCTTTGGGTTGTTTGCACTCGATGCCGACAACGAGGTGATCCTTGACTCGCATGATGCGTCCGAAAGTCTCGTTCCCATCGGCGCTTGGAAGGAGAACGTCGGCCATGGTCCAGCCGGTCAGCTCAGTGGCTTGTTCCCAGATGGGGTCTTCCAGGATGCCATCAAATTTCGGAAGCGAATCCAGGCGCGGCACCCAGAGGACTTTTTCGACGAGCTGCCGAAGTTCTTTCGCCCGTTTGCGATTGTATTTTTCCGGAAGGTTCACTTTGAAAACTTTTCCTGCCCGCTCGATGACCTCTTCAACGGTCTTGTTCGTTGCCCCGTCCAGACTCACTCCTTCGAGCGCCTCTGCTTTGACCGACTGAATTATCGTGCCGAGGGCCCTGGCGTAGTTGTTCCTGTATGAAAACCGCAGGCTCGAATTCCGGTCTTCGGCGGTGCTGTCCGGGGCAATCGTGCGTTTGGAGTCGTAGTAATCCTCGAACTTCATTAAACTGCTGCCATCGTCGTTTGCGTAAAACGCGAGGGCCTCTCTGTTGATGCCGGTCAGGCCTCTAATCACTGTGTAGTCGTGATAGAGCCGGGCGGGGACAGCGGTCGCGCGTACCAGCAATTCGTGAGCGTTGAAGTATCGCATGATGGCGTTGAGCCGCTTCTGGATCGTGGTCTCGGCCTTGGTTTTTTTGATCGCTGTCTCGAGCCATTGTCTCTGCAGACTCAGATCCTGTTCGGTGTATCCCGCGCTGTCCTGCCGGGGCCAATCCTGGCGAATGAAATACTTGTCTGCGGTGATGTGTTTCTGCTGGATTAGATCGTAGAAGCGATACATTTCTTCCCACCCGTGGCCGAACATGTCCAGGCAGTATTGTCGCCAGAGCACGTCGGTGGATTGGTAAGGATTGGAGAGGAGCTGCCGCAATACCCAATACTTCGCGCCGGACATGTACCAGTACTCGTGACCGGACCATTCAGTGTAGATGCCCTTCATTCCATTCTGCGCGCCCCACTGCAGGAAAGAGGCCATCTGCCGGCTGTAGATCCGCGGGGTTACGCCCTGGAAATTCCAGTCATGCACGACCCAGCTTGCGCCGAGCTCCGCGGGCCCGAGCAGGTGCTCCCAATTTTTCTCTTCGAAAAAGCGGTAACTTTTGGTCACTGAATCGATGACGATGTTCGGCTCGATCCGGGCGTTGTTCGGCAGGTCGACATTCGCGTATTGGTAAGAGGTGAGATACAGGTCCGGGAATTCCTTCTGGCACTGTTTGGCCACCAGGTTCAGGAATCCGTACCAGAGATTGGCCGCGTTGTTATTCTGTTCGAGCGAGGTCTGGCAGGGCTTGCACCCGCAATCGTAGTGGGCATCCATAATGCCGAATGAAAGATAGCCCCGGCTGCGAAGTGGCCCCTTCATTTTTGTCCGGACCTCTTCCATCGCGATTTTTGCAGAGAATTCCGGGTCGGCGAAGCAGGGGTTCCACGCCCCGCCTATCGGCTTGGGGCGACTCCCGTTCGTGTGCATGGGATAAAGCTGCGGATACTTGGAGTGATATTTTTCCGGAGGGAAGTAACTGGTGATGGTGTGGCTTGCTCGCAGCCTCAAACCCTCGGAGACCATCGTGTTCATGCGCAGCCACGTGGAGTTGCGTTTGTAGCCGCTGCTCGAGAAGGTGGTCTTGGCAAACCAGGGCTGCATGAAGATATCCAACTCATCAATCTCAAGGGATATCTCTTCGGGCATCGAGACCCATTCAAGACCGTCCTCCCCATGTGGCGCGTACATGCGGACGCCGGTTGCCTTGTCCAGAAAGATCCGAATCGGGTTGAGATTCCAGGGCTCGGAGCTCTTCTTTGCAGCAATGATGACGTTGCCTTCGCGCCGCACGACGACCGTTCCGTTTTTTGAGTTCGCAACTCGCTGCCGCACGTCAGCCGAAAGAAATAGTCCAGGGATTCGTGAAACCGGGCCCACTAAAATGGCCACTTTGTCCGGTGGCAAAACAGAATTCTTGCTGCCATTGATCACAGGAAAGTTCGGGCTCGCACTCCGGTCCATCCTCGGCTTGAAATCGATGGCGTAATGGTCCGCGTCCGCCTGCCGGCTCACGTACTTCAGCAGAAAGTGCTGGAGGTAGGCGACCGAATAATTGTCAGAAAAGTTTACGATGACCGTGTTGTCACCTTTGATGGTGAGCGGCTCTTTATCGTCAGCGTCCGCGCACAAATGGATCAGGATGCTGCTGGACAAGATGATTGTGAGTTGGTGCATCTTGAATCTCATTCATTGAGTCTCCGCAGGGCTAATGGCTGATTAGTTCGCATCCCTGATCAGGCGATAGAGGAGACAGAGCGCCTCTTCCGTTTCCGCGCTCTTGTCCTCCTGAAGTCTTGATATCACTTTACCAAGTGATTCCGGCAGGTCAGGTGGAAAGGCACCGCCGTCACGCGTGTCCACTCGCAAAGAACTCTGGTCCACCATCAGGACTCCAACCCTCCCATGGACCGCTGGGGTGCCCTTCAACTCCGACAGGATGGTCTCGACCTTCTCTCGCTCGGAAAGAGAGACTGTCATGTCAAGAATGAGTCGCATCACTGTTTTGCCAAGATCGGGGCTCTCTCTGATGGAGCGCAGGCTGCCGAGGTCTTCACATCGTTCCTCTCGCCACCGCCACCTTCCTACCCTCTGAAGCTGTATTCGGGGCTTTCTTGTGCGGCGTTTGAAAGAGACAAGAATGGCATGGCTGGGGGTTTCTTCCCCGAATCTTGATTGTTCCGGGGTGCCGGGATAGGCCATGGGAGAGTCTTCAACTTCGAGGAAGCTGTGCGTATCACCGAGGGCTATGTAATCGAACCCTCTCCGAGCGGCGGCATCCTTCGCGATGGGAAAGCTGGTCTCATAGCCTTCAAAGTGGTGCGTCTGCCCGTGAACCATACCTATCCGGATGCGTGTATCTGCCTCCTCCCGGACCGGCAGGCCCAGGGCAAGATCTTTGTCACCTGCCTGCGAAGTGCAGGGGGATGAAAAGAGCACCGCTTCCTCGGATATTTCGTAAACGAAATCAGAACGGTCCACCACATGGACCCCTTTCGGCAATCTGCCCCTGAAGGCGTGGCTTGGATGGTATACGGAGTTGGGCGTCAGAGGGTCATGATTGCCGGGCAAGAGGAACACGGGCCGATTGGAAAAATCCCTCTTCTCCAGAGCGGTGAGGAGGCCCTCCCACCATTGTTTGTCAGGGCTTGGCTCATCGAAGAGGTCACCGGCACAGAGGATCGCAGCCACGTCCCATGCCTCCGCCTCAGCCAGGATGTCATCAATCACCTCCAGTCTGGCCCTCGAGAGCTTCACCTGATCCACCTCATCCATCGAAGGAAATCTCATGCCCAGGTGCCAATCTGCCGTATGGAGGATTCTCAGGGCCACTTCGGATTGGTCTGTTTGCCTCAGGTCGGTCTCGGAAAGCATGGACGCCATGCATCTGAAATACTCGACCGCACATGCCAATTCAAACAGTAGAACCGCTGAGCCTCTGCGAGCCAAGACCTGAGAATTAAAATGCCTCTTACGTCTTGCGGGCATTACTTACCCGCCCGAAGTTTTTCGTGGGAGGAAACTTCGGCGCTTGGGATGACTCTTATGTCGGTACCACGTCTCCCCCAAGGCCGGTATTGGGCTGTCATGTCAGTTACGGAACTGTCCAGGTGGTCGAATGGCGTGGAGCAAATGTCGCTTCGCTTCATCGAGCCACTTAAATCCAATTTGCTCTGGCGATACCCGGTCCCCAATCTCGCTAATGGGTTCCGTGACCTCTGGCAGCAAACGCGCCAGATAATCCTTAAAGCGACCTATTACGATCAACTGTTCCCCCTCTTTGGGGCCCGCTTGGCAAAGCACAGGAAAATCTGGCCGGCATCCATGTATGCCCTTTGGATGCAGTCATCGCAGTCGGCGGCAAATTTATCTGGAATACAGAATCCGTCCTGGACTTTGCCGAGTTCCTCAGATGCCTTTATCGCCTGCTCGAAGAAGCTTCTTATCAGACAGGCGATGGCAGATTCTGGCTGGCAGATAACCCCGAAGCATTCGGGTTCCTCTATCAAGAAGGTCAGAGCCTTCGGTTCCTGCCCGGGCCTGTGATGGTCCTCGAAGAACATCTCGAGCTGGCGGTGAAAGCCAGCGCAATGCGCGACTGACCATGCGGGCCGCACTCATGCGCCAAAACGCCAGAGAACTCACCAACTGGGTCGGTCAATTTGAAAACGCTGACAACCAGGACCAGATAGACCCGGCCCAACCCAAAGACATCACTTCATTCGAAGACTTCACCCTCCTCACCTGCCAACCCCAGCCAGGGGACATTTTCTGCCTCTGTTCAGATGGCCTCAGCAAGTACGTGGAAAATGGCACATCAGATCTGGGCCCGGTGCTCTCAGAACAATCGCCTGCGAAAGCATGCCGAGCCCTGATCAAGCGGGCAAACGAGCTCGGCGGCACAGACAACATCGCCGTCGTAGTCCTGGAAGTCGATACGATCTGACGGCATCCGACTGAGCTTTAGCCAAATCCTCGTCCATCGAATATCGTCCATTGTCTTGTCCTGTTTACTCTGAAGGCATAACGACGTGACCGGTCTGATTTCATCCGCTCTTATCCTCTCAGCCCTCTCCGCCGAGGATGCCCCCTTCATCCTCGCCAAGCCAGGCGTCAAAACCGCCATCATTATCACCGCCAACCCTCCGAAGTACAAGTATCCGTACTGGGGCGGACATCGAATCCTGCAGCGTTATCTGAAACAGATCACTGGCCTGAACGTGCGGGTCATCAAAGACAGTCAGGTCAAGGGCAGGAACCTCGATGAGATGTTCGAATACCGCATCTGGCTGGGACGCCAGCCTCGTCTCGACAAGGCCATTGGCGCGGACCTGGACAAGCTCGACGACGACGGCTTCATCATCCGTGCGGTTGGCCGCGACCTGTATATGGCAGGCAAATTCCGATGGGGCGACCATTGGGCCGCGCATCATGTGTTAGAAAAGTTCGCAGGATGCCGGTGGTATATGGATACATGGCAGCGTTTCTGGGAGCCGAAGAAAGACGGCGATGATTGGTTGGGACGCATTATTCCAAAGACCGAGTCGGTCGAGGTTCCGGCAGACACGGACATCGTCGAAGAACCGGACTACAAAAGCCGATGGTTTCGTCCGCTTGATGTGCACGCGTTTCGAGTTCGCTATCGCGACAAGTTTCATCACGCGCTGCGAAGCATCATTCCACCCGCCACCCATTTCGAGCAGCATCCTGAGTGGTATCCGGAAGTCAAAGGCAAGCGCTATCAGCCTCGGCATCACGATGATTTTCAGCCCTGCGTTTCAAACCCTGAGCTGGTTGAATTCGTCAGCCGGCAAATCATCCAATTCTTCAACGATAATCCCGAGGCCGGCACACACAGCATCGGCATGAACGACTCCAACAAGTACTGCGAATGCAGGCAGTGCCTGGCGGTCGCACCGGCCGGCATCGAGGAGAAGCGCGCTCGCATCGCGTATGCGTTTTTCAAGTTCTACAACGAAATCGCAGAGCGTGTGTCCAAAGTGCATCCTGATAAGCGGCTCGGATGCCTTGCCTATGCCGGGCTGCGTTCGCTCCCTCCAGGTGCGATCAAGCTCCATCCGATGATCGTGCCATATCTGACGCTCGACAGCGCGCAACTCCACGACAAGAACGAGCAGAAGGAGTTTTACGAGAGCGCGGGAAAGTGGCGACAGATGGCGGCACGGATGGGCATCTATGAATACATCTATGGTGGCGGTTTCGTCATTCCTCGTATCTACAATCGGTACCTGCTGAAGAACATAAAAAATCGCTACACCGTCGGCGTGGATGCATTCTACGGCGAATGCTATCCGAGTTGGGGTCTCGACGGACCGAAGTACTGGCTCATTTCAAAGCTACTCTGGGACAACACGCTCGACCCTGCGGAACTGCTCGATGAGTTTTACGCGAACATGTTCGGCCCGGCCGCGGCAGAAATGAAAGCCTATTTCGAATTCCTGGAAGAGACCTGGTGTACCCAGACGCTGGTGAGCCGGCGCAGCAACTATCGCTGGCTCCGGGATGCGAAACAGATCGAGATATTTCCGCCGGCGAAATGCGACCAGGCCATGAAACTTCTGGATGCGGCGGAACTGAAGACCGAAGCGCCGGCGATTCGCGAACGTATCAGGTTTTTCAAAGACTCCTTCGCATTCACCAGAACGCTCTCCTATCGATACCACGCGGGCCAGCGTCTCGATGCGTTGGCCGGCGCGGAAAAATTCAATTTTTCAGAAGCGCTGAAAGTCCTTCAGACCTGGGTGTCCGGAGGTTCATTCAAAGCAGCGTACGATCGAGCAAAGGGTCTGAAGTGCGGAATCTACATGGCGTCCTTCGATGAGATGAGCAGGCAATTCGACCGGGTACCGGTACTGGCCTTCAATCGGATGAGAGACCACCTTGTGGATGGAGCGCTCGCCAGCGCCAAAGTTCAGAACGCGGCATCCATTCAAAATGCCATCGACGTTGCATTGCAGAAAGAGGTAGCGAAATTGCCTGCGGGCAGTGTGAGCGATGCGGCCGCGTTCCTCGGCGAGCTCATCAAAGAACGTGGACTGCTGATTCTGAAGGAATCCGAACGGTCCCCCTCAATGGATGGCGAGATCAATGAAATGGAATGGGGAGCTCCGATTTTCTCAGGCAAGTTTATTGTAAGTCGCCGAGTGCGCGATACGGCACCGGGGACCACGAAAGTCTGGATGTTCACAAAAGGAAAACTGCTTTATATGGCCTTCAAGTGTGATGGCGATGCCCGGCTGATGCACTCCGAGGTCGAAGGCTTGAATACGGAAAAGTCGGTTTACCCAAAGCTGCGCTTCGACGATTCCATTTCGCTCTGTTTCCCCGCGCCCAGGCCCGGAATCCGAAATGCGAGCATTCGTTTTAACGCTGCAGGTGCACTGCAATACGGGCCATGGAAAAAACTTGATATCCATTTTGCGGCGAAGAAAACCGATACCGGCTGGCAGGCGGAAATCGTCTTTCCAATCCCCCATCATCTGAGCAGAGATTTTGTCAAGAAGGGCCTGCCCGTGCGATTTCCCATCGCTCGCTACTATTCGACAGAGTTCATGAAGTGGAACAAGAAGGAGATACGGCGGGGAGTATGTTCCACGCTCTATCCGGTCGGCCTTCGAGGCGGCACCATCTGGCGCGGGGACCACGAACAGTGCATGGCATTCATCTCCGGCCCGCGAGTGATTTATGAGTCTGCGGATTAGAGATCGTCGTGCACCAGAGATGTTGAAGATATGTAACATGCTTCACACTTGAGTAAACAGTTCCACAAGTGTGAAAACGGCGGACGTTGTTCTCGTGAAAAACAGGCGTTTTAGAGGCATCTGGCGGCGGCACCGTTCTTGCCTTGAGGCTGGCCACTTCATCAATTGCAGGACATCAACAGCGAGACGCTGGCTACTCCAGTGAGTACCCCGCAGATGACAGGCCTGCAAGCCAGCCATGCCGTCAGAATTCCATAGGCCGAAAACTGCCGAAATACCACCCATGAGCCAGACAGAATCATCCCTGGAACGAAGCCATGCCGGCTCTCGTTTTGTCCGATACATCATCGAGCGCAATCCCGTTTACCTGGTCAGTGCCATGCTGATGTTTGCCGGTATCTACCTGGCGATTCAGCCTCAGGACCAAGAGATCGGAAATCTCAAAGCGATCCTGGCGACGTTCGGTGCGCTCGAGGTCTATGAGTTTCTGCTCGTTGGCATCATCGTGTTCCTGGTACAGACGCGCCGCATTCTTGACGACGCGGCCAAGGTCTTTTTCGTAGAGGCGGTCTGCGTCATCGCGTGCTTCATCATTCTGGATGAGCTGGCCTTTCACGCGATGGATTCGAACCTGAGCATTCAGTGGGGCATGCTGGGCCTCACCCTCGCCACGCTGCGATTCGGCTTCGCCGGGCGAACAGTGCCGAGCAGGTTTTCGTGGACGATTCTTGTCTGGTTATTTTTCCTTTTCTCGTGGAATGCGATCGCGCCCGCGCTGATGGGCAACTCTTTCAGGGAGTTTAACGAGAACCGCGAGCCGGCCTGGCTGATAGCAGGCTGGGCTCTTAATGTGCTGGTTCTGTTTCTCGCGCCTCTGGCTCTGATGGAACAGAGGGGATTGCGCTTGAAGGAACGGAGACTGCTTGAAACACCGGCCGCACAGTGGGTCATGCTCGGCACGGTTCTGCTGACTTCCTGCATCCATCATCTGGCGATGTCATGGACCCTCGATCTCACTTTCTATCTGTGCGATCTGCTGCCGTCTTCAGTGTTCCTTTCGGTCGCCATTCTGTGCCTCGCCCCAACAGGCCCTGCCTTCACGAAGCTGAAGGTGTTGGTCATTCTGATGCCCGCCTCCCTCGCCATCCTGGCCACGATTACTGGCGAGTATATTTCCCTGAAGCCGCCGCACAGCGACACTTTTACATTGGCCGACCGGCTTCCGCAGAACCTGCGAATTCTGAACTGGCCGGTTCTGTGGCTTGGGGTCTCCACCGCGGCCGCGTGGGCATACAGCGCAGTCACCCGTAATGCTAGGCTCGCGCATCTCGCCGTGATTCTGACATCAATTGCCGCCTTCCTCATTCACAACACAGACCCTCATCGCCTCGAGCTCAGCTTCAAAGCCGGAGGTGCGGTGGTGCTTGTTTACCTGCACGCACTGGCGGTGAGCAGGAAGAGTCATGGATTATTCAGTGCCGCCCACATTTATCTGTTTGCCTACATGATACTTTTCGTTCCGGATAAAATGGGGCCGGAACTGTGGCTGATTATGCTGAGAGTGTTCATCGTAATTTCCGTCTGCAGCTTGATGTCCCTCTTGCTCTTCGGACGTGTGTTTTTTCCCTCTCTATGTTCTCATATGGGGGCCGGC
>JASLXP010001051.1 GCA_030740295.1 Planctomycetota bacterium | reverse complement strand
ACTGCTGCAGAACCCATCGCAGACCTGGCCGGATCGCGCCATCATCTCCGATTACGCCTGCGATGGGACAAGAGTGCCCATGCGTATGATCCGCAAGGGCCCCTGGAAGGCGTGCTTCGCTTCCGGATTTCCCCCGACTCTCTTCGATCTTGAAACCGATCCTCACGAGTGGATTGACCTCGGCCAGGATCAGGCGCACGGTGATCTGATCCATGAACTGTCGAGGGAGGCAAAGGCTGACGAGTTGGAGCACCTGCGCGAGGAGATCGTCATCCACAAGCGCCGGCTGAAGAGCATCGCTGCTGCGGTCAGTTAACGATGGGCCCCATCCTCCCCAATCTGAAAGGAACGCTCCCTTGCGAAAAGGACAGTTCCTGAACGCGCACAGTGTCAGAGTATCGGCCGGCACGGGTGGGGACGCCTTTCAGGCGTTGGGCCGGCTGGGAGCCGGCTCGCCCGCGGAAGTCTTGGAGTGCGTTCAACCCTCGATCCCCCAGAGTTGTTTCCTTTCCTTCGTCCATTCTTGCCATTCACCATTGAAGATGTGTTTGACGGCTTCCGTATCCCGTTTTCGTCCGCCTTTGGGGAAGTAGTTCCAGCCGAAGGCACGGCGGGGGCCGGCCGCGGTCTTGATGCCTGTGGCGTGCCAGCAGCTCGGCGTCCAGACCAGAGTGAAACGAGGATCGAGGACGACTTCTGTTTCCGAAGGGTGCTCGGCAAAGCATAGCTCCGGTTTCACATCATGTCGTCCGGTGGCAAGCTCCAATTGCATCAACTCGCATTGGACCTCATCTTTTTGCCGTTTCTGGCTGCCCGGCAATACGCGCAGCGGAGCGTTCGAGGCATCGTGGCGATCGAACGCAGTGCGAAACGCGACCTGGTGGACATCCGGCCCGCCGTCCGCATGCCATTCGATCTGTCTGACGGGACGCCCATCGCCGATCATCGTGGTGGCATCGCCGGAGCCGCACGCTCCGACGTGGATCTCATCGCACCCAAGCAGCTTTCGTCCTGCTTCAAGGAACTGAGGCCGTTCCACGAATTCCAGGATCGGTTCGCCGAGCATGAGGAACTTGCACGCCATTCGGTTGAATCCTCTCGGCCAGTCGGTGGCCTCCCACTCGGCCGCGGTATCCTGGGTGATTCGGTCCAGCTTGCGCATGCCTTCCTCGCCGAACGGATTGGGAACAAAGAAGAATCCATTGACTTCAAAATGTTGAAGCTCTGTATCGGTGATATGCATCTGAGATTCTCAAATGGACCTGAATTGAGCGCTGGCCGGGCTGGTGTCTTTGCCCGCCATCGTACCGGAGAGGCACAGAATGTGTGCTCACACAATTTACTGTCTTCCAGACAGCTATTACTAACAGGCAAATCTACCTGGCGGGAATGACCGTCCTGAATCCAAGATTCCACGCGCTGATGGTCGGCTTTTGATATTGGGTTTTCCCCGAGGCCAGCGGATCGCCGAACCGCGTGATGCTCTGCCAATTCCCTCCCTTCAATATGCGTCCGGTCCCTGTGGCCGGGCCTGTGGGGTTGGTCGTATTGCGGTTCTTTGAAACCGGACCGAACCAGTCACGGCACCATTCAGAAACATTGCCTGCCAGGTCCTTCACTCCGTAAACACTGGTGTCTTTTTCAAACTTTCCGCCCGGCGATGTGAATTTGAAGCCGTCGTTCGGCACCTGGGTACCCGGCCGGGCCATCTGAGAGAAATTGGCTTTGAAAAGGTTCCCTTCAATCGCGGCCGAGTTTCCCCACGGATACTTATTGCCTTCCAGTCCTCGAGCAGCCTTCTCCCATTGAGCCTGAGTGGGCAGCGACTTGCCGGCCCATTTGCAGTAGGCAGCCCCATCTTCCCAGGAGACGCCAACCACCGGGTGGCTCGGGTTATTGAATCTTGAGTCCTTCCACGGATCTTGAGAGACGCGGCGTTGCACAAAACTGGGCCTGGCATGTTCGGTCGCCTTAACGAACCTCAGATAGCTCGCATTACTGACTTCGTATTTGTCGATGAAGAATCCATCCACGATAACCCTGGCGAGCGGGTTGTTACTCGAACCCTTTTCCCCCATCAAAAAAACGCCGCCTGGAATGTATACCATCTCTGCCTTATCGATTTTGCTGAAGTAAGAGCCGCCTTTCTCCTCCACTCCAGGCGGCAGCGTGGCTGGTTTCTCAGCCAGAGCCGCGTTGAAAACGCTGAGCACGGCACAAATGATAGTGAATGAGATTTCAGTCATCGGGATTTCTTATAGTTTTAGAGAAGAAACTTCGGTCTGGTTTTTCTCTGAATCATCAGAATCAGCCTGGCTATGATGCTCTGATTACCATGCGCGAATTCCAGTTCTGTGTCAAAGGAGGCCCACTTCGGCCCCTTCCTCCTTGCCAGACATACCAGCTCAATACTGTCTGCCTGAGACTGTGAAAGACGGACCACCAGGAGCTTTATTTGGTGAAGACGGTTCCATAACTGTTATATATGTCGTGCTCTGCCCTGGTCCCCCGGCCTGCTACTGCAAATTCTGACGAAGGATTCAAAATGCATACTCGTCGATGGTTTCTCCTGGCCCTTGGAACGGCGGGCTCCGGCGCACTTGCCGGTAAATTCCTCGCAGGAGCACGGGGCCTAAGAGAATTCAAGAGGACAGCGCACGCCCTGGGCAGTTCGGTCTCGATGCAAGTCTTTGCCAAATCCTCCCAGGATGCGGAACAGGCACTTGATGCAGCGTTCGGTGAGATCGAGCTTGTTGGGCAAGTGATGAGCATCTATCGCACCGACAGCCAGATCAGCAGGCTCAACCGGAACGGCGTTGTGAAGCAAGCGCATCCTTATCTGAAGGAAGTTCTCGAAATGTCCCTGGCGCTCTCCCATACAAGCTCGGGTGCATTTGATGTCACCGTCCAGCCGTTGTGGGAGGCCTTTTCGAGCGCAAAGCTTGGAGGAAAGGTCCCATCAGCGGATGAGATAAAGGTGACGATTGAGAAGGTGAACTGGCGAAAGCTGCTGATAGCCGGTGACAGCGTCTCTCTGGAGGAGAAGGGAATGGCCGTCACACTGAACGGAATTGCTCAGGGTTACGCGGCCGACCGCGCACTCGCCGCTCTGCGCAAGCACGGAATTCGGCATGCTCTTGTCGATACGGGCGAACTGGGCGCGGAAGGCAGAAAACCATCGAACGATCCCTGGAAGGTCGGTATTCAGCATCCTCGCAAGAAGGAAGCATTCGTGGACCTCGCACACCTCGATGGACGCTGCCTGTCTACTTCTGGTGACTACGCAACCCGGTTCACTGGTGACGGCGCCTACAACCACATTTTTGATCCTGCCACAGGCGTTTCACCAAACGTATTCGCCAGCGTGTCTGTGCTTGCACGAAGCGGAATGGAAGCCGACGGGCTATCTACCGCAGTCTTTGTCATGGGAGCAGAACGAGGCTTCGATCTGATCCGTGCATGGAAAGGAGCCGAAGCCATGGCCGTTCTCAAGGATGGCTCTGTGCTGGCAACGGATGGATTCCCGGGAAGCAAGCCGTCCTGATCGCGGGTGAAGGAGTTCTTTCCTTCTCTGATGGCCAGTCTATGTTCGATGGCCTGTACTGGAAGAACCTTGCTTGCGGCACACGTCGCACGGTCGTTCAGTCATCCTGCTGGACACTCCCGCAGTCCCCCATACGATCCAATCTGGAACATTACCACGAGTCAGATAAACCGCGTATGAGATTACTCATCGCTCTTCTTCTCCTTACATCCGTTGCTGATGGCTTCCTTTACGCACGGCGCAAGAATTCTGTCGTCTGTTTCGACCTGAGGGCAAAGAAATGAAAGTAGCTGTATTCGGTGCCGAAGGCTTTACCGGCCGGGCCATCCTCGCCAATATGAAGGACCGCCATGAGGTGCACGCGGTCTGCCACAATCCTGAAGCCTGGCAGCAGTGGTCGGACATTGACGGCGAATGGGATGGCCTGACGACCTACGGCGACATTGTGGATTACGATCACGTGGATGCAGTCGTTTCGCAGGTCGAAGGCATCATTCATACCGCGGTCTACTTCGCGCCCGGAGGCGATGGTTACAGCACTAGCG
>JASLXP010001050.1 GCA_030740295.1 Planctomycetota bacterium | reverse complement strand
CAAATACCGGTGAACCAGGTGTTATAAAGATCAACTATCCTGGACAGGTCGGGTATCTCGTAAGGGCAAATCGGGGAGGCAACAACATTCACAAGGTTTACTACCTGAAACACTATGGTGGGAATGAAAAGAGATGTTTTGCCGCAGCCAGGAAAACCGCGAGGGAATTCTTCAAGAATAATCCCAGAGGCAGGCCTCAGGTGTATGACAAACCATCAAAACGGAACAAAACAGGAGTGGTGGGCGTGAGGGAGGTAGCCGAAGTGCATCGCTGGAAGAGCAACCCGAAGAAAAAATCGATTTACAGGTTTTTCGTTGCATCCTGGTCGCCCAAGCCGGGGGTGCAAAAGACAAAGTCATTCTCAGTCGATATCTACGGCGAAGATGTGGCCTGGATGCTTGCATGTGATGCCCGGGCTGAAGGCATCAAAACTTTGAAAGGCTGAACAAGAATGCCGGCTGAAACGATTCAACGTGATGTGGAGTTCCTCGACCCGAAGACCTTCGGGCGGCTGCAGAATCTGGAACTGATCGCCAAATACATTGTCGAGGGCTTCATGATAGGGCTGCACAAGAGCCCCTATCACGGCTTCAGCGTAGAGTTTTCTTCCTACAGGAAATACTCGCCGGGCGACAACCTGAAATTCGTCGACTGGAAACTCTTCGGCCGTACCGACCGGCATTAC
This sequence comes from Planctomycetota bacterium, assembly GCA_030740295.1. The sequence goes on along the minus strand of JASLXP010001050.1, from coordinate 9,973 downwards.
GTGAAGCAGTTCGAGGAGAACACAAACCTCAATTGCTACCTCCTCCTCGATAAGAGCGGTTCGATGGTTCTTGAGGATGAGGGGATGTCGAAACTGCGCTACGGCTCGTGCCTCTCAGCCGCTTTCGCGTACCTGATGCTCAAACAGCGGGATGCCGTTTCTCTGGCAACCTTCGACAGCGAAGGCGTCACCTACGTACCGCCATCCGCAAGGAACAGCCAGTTGCTGACCGTGCTGAGCCAGCTTCAGGGCCTGGAGGCAAAGAGCGGTACGGACTTCACCAGCGGCCTGAACAAAGTTGCCGCCCGCATTACTCACCGGGGGATGATCGTGCTCATATCCGATCTCCTCGCTGAGCCGCAGGAGATCCTGGATGTGTTGAAATACTTTCGCTACAAGAAGCACGAGGTGGTCGTCATCCACGTGATGTCGCCTCAGGAATTGGATTTTCCCTTTAATGAGCAGGTCGAATTCGAGGATGCGGAAACCGGCGCAAAGCTGGTCACCAGCGGCCGCCTTATTCGCGAGGAATACCTGCGGGAGCTCAACGCACATTTCGAAGAGCTCCAAAAAGGCTGTCTCAATCTGGAGGTCGATCTTCTGTCGCTGCGAACCGATGAACCCTTGACAGACGCCTTCGTCAGCTACCTGGTAAAGAGGCAGGCGCTTTTGTAGGCAGGCGAGGGCGCAGAACAGTCTCGATTCATCTTCATCACTCTTCTTCTTTGGCCTTCTTGTATTTCTTCACGACTTCCTGTGCCATGTGAGAGGGCACGATGTCGTAGTGGGAAGGCTCGAGAGAAAAGTCGCCCTCTCCGCCGGTGATGGAGCGGAGCTCGGTGGAATAGGAGGTGACTTCGGCGAGGGGTACGACGGCTTTGATGACTTGGTAATCGCCGAGGGCATCCATTCCGGTGATGCGTGCGCGGCGGCGGTTGAGGTCACTGTTGATATCGCCCATGTACTTACTTGGGATGGAGACTTCAAGATTGACAATAGGCTCGAGGAGCACTGGTTTGGATTTCATGAACCCATCTCTGAAGGCGCCCCGGGCGGCAATCTTGAAGGATTGTTCATCTGAATCGACGGCGTGAAAAGAGCCGTCGTAAAGTTCGACCTTCAGATCCACTGCCGGAAAACCAGCAAAGGCGCTGTTCTGCATGCATTCGACCATTCCCTTTTCCACTGCCGGGATGAAATTGTTTGGCACGGAGCCTCCGACGATGGCGTCGATGAATTCGAATCCCGCGCCGCGCTCGTTCGGTGACATACGGATGTAGATCTCTCCGAACTGGCCGCGGCCGCCGGATTGTTTCTTGTGGCGATAATGAGCTTCCGAAGGGGAGGTAATGGTTTCCAGATATGGAATCTTCGGCTCTTTGGTATTTACTTCGACGCCGAATCGGGATTTCATCCGGGCCATCATGACATCGAGATGAAGCGTGCCGACACCTGCGATGATCATCTCTTTTGTCTGTGCATCGCGGCGGGTCTGGAAGGTGGGGTCTTCCTGAACCAGGCTGGAAAGAACGTCGCTGATTTTGCCTTCGTCCCCCCGCGATTTGGGTTCGATGGCCAGGGAGACCATTGGTATCGGGAACTTGATAGGCTCGAAAATCACCGGGTCTTTTTCATCGCAAAGGGTGTCAGACACGGTGATGTCATCGACTTTTGAAATGGCGCCAATCTGGCCGGCACTGACGGACTCGGCCTCTTTGAGCTCGCTCCCCGCAACGGTGTAAAGTCCGCCAATTTTTGATCTTCCTCCGCTCCTGGAATTGTAAACCTGGCTCGATGCGGAAAAAGTGCCGGACAGCACACGGAAGAAAGTCTGTTTGCCGACGAATTTGTCACTGAGGACACGGAAGACCTGCGCGCTGAATGCCCCATTGTCGGATGCCCTGGTGACCTCCTCTGCCTCTTCATCGGAAGAGGCCTTTCCGGTTCGGGAGGTGAGGGCCGCGGAGGGCAGGTTGTTGATGATGGCATCCAGAAGTTCCTCCAGACCGATTTCTTTTTCACCGGAGACCGGGATGACCGGGATGACCGACTTGGCGGCAACGGCCTGACTGAACGCCTGATTGATTTCATCATCGCTGATTTCTTCTCCATCGAGGTAGCGCATGAGGAGCTCTTCATCGGCCTCGATGATGGATTCGAGCATGTTCTCGCGGAGCGACGCAGCTTCTTCATTCCCCTCGGGGTTCATCACTGAAGTGATCGAGCTGAAGGCGTTCCCGTCACCGTCCGGAATAAAAACCGGCGTCGCCTTGTCGGAGAGAGTGCCCTGGATGGATTCCAGGGCGTCCTGGAACCTGGCGTTATCTCCATCCATTTTGGTCACTGCGATGGCAACGGGCACTCCCGCGTCTTCGGCAAGGTTCCACGCCTTGCGGGTGTTGACTTCGATGCCGGCGACGGCTGAGACGCACAGTATGGCGACATCAGCGGCCGCCAGGGAAGCGATGCTTCCGGCGATGAAATCGGTGTACCCCGGCGAATCCAGAAAGTTGATTGATTGGCCCTTCCAATCCGCCTGGAAAAGGTTGCTGTTGAGGGTGATTTTGCGCTCCTTCTCCTCCTCTTCGACCAGACCGATGGAGGTGCCATCGTTCACGCTCCCTTTGCGCGAAATAGCGCCGGCCTTGAACAGAAGGCTTTCCATCAATGTGGTCTTACCGCATCCGCCATGGCCGACCACGGCGACGTTATGAAGTGTGCTCGCATCTGACATTGCTTTACTCCTCCGAGGCAAAAGTCCAGGTTGTGATATCTATGTCGATTCCTATCGCGATTGGGGATTATATGAACCGGCAATCCCGGTAGTCAAAAGGTGTGGGACTAAGGACGAATGACGAAATGAGTCTGTGAAGAAACATCCACATCTACCCATGCGAATTCAGTTCGCTCAGTGAGATATTCGCTTCGACAGAATACAGCCAGCGTTCCATGTTCTCCTTCACTGCGGGCCAGTCGTCGTCGGACATCGCGAACCACGAGGTATCCCGATTCCTGCCCTTGATGATCATGTGCTTCCTGAAGACGCCTTCAAAGCGGAAACCAAGCCGCTGGGCTGCCGCGCGAGATCGGGCGTTCAACGAGTCACACTTCCACTCCACGCGGCGGTAGCCAAGCCTGTCGAATGATTCACAGAGCATCAGGTAGATCGTTTCGGTATTGGTTTTCGTCCGTTGGACAGCAGGCGAATACCAGATGTGGCCAAGCTCCAGACGCAACATGTCCGGCACGATGTTCATGAAGCTGGCCATTCCGACAGGCCGGGCCGATTCTTTGGCGTGAACCGTCATGAAGAGCGGGTCCGATGATTTCTGACATTCCATCAGCCAGTCGAGCATTGCATCGGAATCGGAGAAAGGCCCGTCGGGCATGTAGGTCCAGAGCCGGAGATTTTCCTCGCAGCCATGCGAGCAGACGTAGAGATCATCCACATCCTCGTCATGGCTCACAGGTACCAGGGCCACGTAGCTTCCGGAGTAAGTCGTTCGCCTTGGCACTTCGCTGCTCGCAGTTTTTACCTCGGGCTCACCAAGTGGCAGGTCACTCGGAGAAGAGGCGGATGAATTCGTTGGCAGGTTTTCCCGGGTTTCCATATTTCAGTCAGCGACCCAACTCGGCTCAGTGCTTCAGGGGGATTCTTGAACCGTGCCCATTGTTGTAGATCAAAGCGACCTCTTCTGGGGTTAACGCTCTCGACCAGATCGCCAGCTCATCATAGGCATGGTGTCCGCCGATCTTGAGCGGGCCACCAATGCGCAGGGGGACATCGGCAGGGATGATGCCCTCTCCTTCGATCTCGACCTTTGCTTTTGCCAGATGGTTATCCATGTAGAGAAGATGTTTCTTCTGATCGGCATCGAAGACTGCCACCAGATGCCGCCAGTCGAAGCCGTCGCGGTAAATCGTCGGTTCGCCCCAACTGGTGAATGAGGCCCGGGGACCTTTCGTACCGACGGTCGTGAAGAATCCAAATCCGTCGATATCGAAATTGCCGAGATCCCAGCCCGCGTAGTTGGCCTGAGCGCTGATCATCCAGTCGCGCTTGCCGGGAACGAACGGGTATCCAACGCCCTTGCCCACACGCTGAAGACCATCTCTTGTCGCTGTCTGAATCCAGTAGGAAATGGTCAGCTTCCGAATGTGCCCGTCAGGCCCGAAAGGTTCTTTGAAGCCGTGAATGTCGATCCACTGGTCGCGCTCCAGGCGAACGGCACGTCCGATTCTTCCTTTCTGCCAACTTACCTTTCCTTTGAATTTGCCCTTCAGCCCGCCGATGCTTGCTCTGGACGAGTTCCCTTCGCCTTCATCAAACTGAAAGTAGAGGACGAGATCTCTCATCAGGATGTTTCGGTTGGCGACCAGCTTTGGAGGAGATGAAAGCCTGCGCGCGATGAATTCGTCGACGGCTTTGCTGCCCCGGTGGTTCAGTTTTCTGTTCCTGGTGAGAGGCAACATCGCTGCGCCCATGCGCTGACCGATGGTCACATGGCTTGGCGAATCGTAGTGGTAGCCGGGATCCAGATCGCAGGTAACGATGGTCGCCGCATTTTTCGTATGCTCGACCACGTAGCGCTGCGCGGCACGTACTTCTTCCCCGCCGAGCTCGCCGTTCTTGCCGTCCCAGCATCCTGAGTCGTTTATCTGCGCGATGAGGATCGGCAGGTCCGGAACACCGAGCTCATCACGCACGTCATGCACGAGGTCGGTCAGATTGTTCTGATAGAAATTCCAGAAACCGATCCTGTCCTCTTTTGTCCGCCCGCAACTGTCGTTCTCTCCTTGAAACCAGACGAAGCCTGAGAGCTCGAAACCGCTTTCCTTCACGGCGGGATGAATCACATCAAGATGCGAGACCCACTTGGCCATCTGCAGCATCATGCCGGTGTAAAGGTGGCCGACCTTGCCGCCCGCTCGTTTGACCGCACTGGGCGGCCTGAAATCACGGTGGAGGGTCTTTCCGCCGTAAGCGTATTTCAGGATGAGAATCGGAGCTTCGATTGCATCCCCCACCACATGGCCGAACAGAAGCTCCGGCCCGAATGATTCGCTGCGAAAGCCGTAGCCGGGACGCAGAGGCCCCGGCGGCATACCCAGGTAAGCGCACCAGACATCGTCGCGAGGTCTCAGTAACTCCTGATGTTTCTTTTTGAGGTACCGGTTATCGCCAGGACCAACCATGTTGGATTGCCCTGCCATGATGAAGACTTTGACCGGTGGCCTTTCGCCAAAGAGTGGCAGCAGGAAGAAGAAGAATGCAACGAAGGAGAATGTCTGCGGAGTCATGTCATATGCTGCTGGTTTTCCCGGCGACCAGTTCAACAATGTGAGGAGTCAGGTTAAAGATGGAGATTAGTACATCCGCCCGGTTGAACACTTTACTTCCTTGCCACCGGCAGCGTTCGTTCCAGCCAGTCCGTGAAGGTAGGCGCCTCAATCTGCACATCCTCCCATTCCGATGTGCTCAGGCCAAAGCTTACCACCGGCGGGTTAATGCCGTGGCGGAAGTCAAAAGCAAAGACCATGAAGCCGGTATTGGCGAATCCGATCAGTCCGCCAAACCATTGAAAGATCGCCATGTGATGATTGAGTGAGACGAGTTCGTCGATTCGGAAAAGACCGTGCCACGGCTTGCCCTTCGAAGGTCCGCCGACCTCTTTCATAAAGTGCCGGTAGTCTGGCGGGAACGGCACCTTCAACGCTCGTGCCGCGGCATCGAGCTCTTCATCACTGCACGGGACCGTGCGTTTCAGGCCCGCTTTGTCGAGCTTTTCGATCAATGCGTGGATGGTGGTCTCGTTGTAAGCGCGATAAAGTTCGTCCGGTTGCTGTTCCATTTTTTTCTCGATGGTGAGCGGCGGGCATTTTAGTTCCTCCGGATGGTTCCGCCTTCAACCATCAGCCTTCACCCATCACCATAGTGACCTCCATCGTCTACATCGGATTCGGCACCAATGTCGGTGACCGCGAAGACAACTACGACCAGGCCATCAAGGAGCTGAATGTTGCGGACGGTGTTTCTGTTTCGCGCGCTTCCCGGCTCCATGAGTATCCACCGATGGGCCCACCGCAGCCCGATTACCTGAACGGAGCCATCGAGATTTCGACAACGCTTCGGCCAGCCGAACTCCTTGCGGAGCTGAACCGGATCGAGGCCGCGCTCGGCCGTGAACGCGTCATCCATTGGGGCCCTCGAACCGTCGATCTCGACATCCTGTTCTGGGGAGATTTGATTCTGAATACTGAAACGTTGACAATCCCGCACCCGGGCGCGTGCGAGCGCCTTTTTGTTCTTGAGCCACTCGTTGAAATAGCCCCGGACCTGTCCGACCCTCGCAGTGGACAGAAGGTGTCCGAGATACTTGCATCGTTAAGGAGTTGAATGTGCCCTCGCTGGATTCGTTGAAACTGATTGCCATCGATGGGCCACCGGCCACTGGAAAATCGAGGCTCGCAGGCGATCTTGCCAGGCATCTCGACGCCCGCCTGATCCTCGACGGAGAGGAGAATCCGTTCCTGCAGCAGTTCTTTCAGGACATGGAGAAATACGCTCTACACACGCAGATCAGCTTCCTCCTGTCCCGATACAAACAGCAGAGCGAAATCGCACAACCCGAGCTTTTTCACCGGTTGACCATCACTGATTACACCTTGGCCACCGATGAGATCTTTGCCGTCCAGACGCTCTCTCACGATGAGCACCGCCTCTACCTGCACTTGAAATCTGCTCTGGTCGATAAATTTGTAACCCCTGACCTGGTGCTGTTCCTTCAAGCGACCCCGGAGACTGTTTCAAATCGCCTGGAGGCCGGGGAAGAAAAGCCGCCCGTCCAGATGGACAGCAAATACGTCACACGCGTGGTGAATGCGTATAACAGTTTCTTCAATCATTTCGAAGAAGCGCCGATCTTGACCGTGGATGTAAACGAAACGGACGTGAATTCCCATGGCATCGATCTCGAATCATTGGTCGAGGTCATCACCTCCATAGATGGCGGCAACGCGCATTTCAAACCAGCGCGCTCCTCTGTCTGAGCTGTCCAATGTCTGCCAGACCCCAACTGTTTCAAGGCATCGATGATGTTCGGGCCTACGTCCGCGCCTGCCGAGCGGCCGGGGAGAGTGTCGGGCTTGTGCCGACCATGGGTGCGCTCCATGAAGGGCATCTCAGCCTCGTCCGCGCATCCAGGGCAGCGACCACTCGAACCGTGGCGACCATCTTTGTAAACCCCACCCAATTTGGCCCGGATGAAGACCTCGACAGCTACCCCCGCACACTCGAGGCCGACCTGGACGCGCTGGCCGCACTCGGGGTCGATGCTGTTTTTCATCCTGAGCCGGCGGTGATATATCCCGATGGCGATCCGTTCATTCAGGTCACACCTTCCGTTATTGACCAGAATCTCTGCGGCCTGGCGCGGCCTGGGCACTTCCAGGGCGTCTGCACGGTCGTGGCCAAGCTCTTCAACATCATCCCTGCCGACAAGGCATTCTTCGGACGCAAGGATGCCCAGCAGGCAGCCATCCTCAAACGCATGGCCAAGGATCTAGACTTTCCCATCGAGATAAATATCTGCCCCATCGTCCGTGAGGAGGACGGCTTGGCGATGAGTTCCCGAAACAAATACCTCGACGGCGAAGAGCGGGCTCAGGCCATCGCACTTTCACAGGCCCTGGCAATAGGTAGACAGGCCATTGCAGATGGTGAACGAGATTCGGCCACCCTCGTAAAGGTAATGAAGGAAAGCCTGTCGAAGTTTGAGCTAGTTCATCCGGAGTACGTTTCGATCGTTGACTTCAACACCTTCGTTGATACGGAAGCCATCGGCCCATCCTGCCTGGCGGCCATCGCGGCCCAAGTCGGCCCGGCCCGGCTCATCGATAACATGCTGATCGATGGTGATACCGGTGAATGTGAGATGTGATGGCGTAAGGCGTAAGTGTGGGCTTCGAGTGCCAATGTTATGGTGTGTCCGGATGGAATGCCCATTCGCTGTGATCCGGAGCCCGGAAACCGCATCTCACCAACCGTCGCCTCGGCCACACCGGGCTGCTCATCCAAACTTACTCATTACGCATTACGTTTTACTCATCACGCCATGGATCTCCTCAACTACCTCAAATCTCTGGACAATCTCGCACACGTTGCTTACGCGCTGATCGCATTCTCATTTGTGGCCAGAGACATCCTCTTCCTGCGAATTCTGTCGGTCGTCGCCAGCGTGAATTTCATCATGTTCTTTATTCATCGAGAGACCTACATTCCGGTCTATTGGAACATCGGATTCATTGCGGTGAATGTGTACCACATCTTCCACCTGGTGTCTGAGCGTAATGCCATCGAGTTCGATGAATACGAGGAAGAGCTCTATCACAGCGTCTTCCATTCGTTTTCGCCCGTGGAGTTCATGAAACTGATCCGGCTGGCCGAGTGGCAGGTGGCCCCGCCGGGCGAGATGCTGACCCATCAGGATGAGGAGCAGGACAAGATGATGCTCCTCTTTCATGGAAGGGCTTCCGTGGTAGTCGCAGACAGCAAGGTTGCCGAGCTGAAGGACGGAGCGTTTATCGGCGAGATGGCGTTCCTCACCGGGGAGTCCGCGTCCGCAACCGTGGTGGTCGATGAAGAGACGCGTTACTTGATGTGGGACATCAGCAAGTTGAAAAGTTTCCTGAAACGGAACCCGAGCCTGCGCTTCGGCCTGCAGGGGATCATCGGTCAGGACCTCTCAAAGAAACTGCGCGGAATGGATGAGCACCAGGAGCAGCGATGACGCGCAGGAGTGTGTGTTCAACTACTTCCGCTGCGGCTTTCCCAGTTTTATGATCGGCTCTGCCTCGTATTCCTCGTAACGTCCGGCCACCTCCCCTTCAGCCGAATCATGCCGGTGAAGATGCAGGCGATAGTTCAGAATGAGTGGTTGGTCGGGCTCAATGGCAAAAGCATCTGCAAAACAGAAAGAAGCGCCGGCCCAGCCGTCGTTACGGCAATGCCAGAAGGTCGGGTGACGCGGATTAGAAGGGTGATCGAACATCGCAAGACCTGCCCATCTGTCTTGCGCAATAGGGCCGGACTGATCGATCCATTCGGCCTGCTTTTCATGGGCATCCTGTTCGTTGCGATCGCCCCGAGAGTTGAGGATCTCGCCGCCGCCATCGAAGGGATTCAAGGTGGGGGTCATACGCGCGGCCAGGAAACCGAAGTTCGTTTTGCCAAGCTCGACCGGCTGGTCTCCCATCGACTCCAATCTCAGTTCGACATCCATCAAACGGAAATCATCCGCGGCCCTGTGGAATGTCCAGGTCCGCTCCCCGGCCATCTGCGGCTCATCTTCAGACAGCCAGTGCGTGCGCTGCACAAGTCGGCAGAGGATCGGGCCATCTTCCTGCAGGCTGAACATGCGATGAACGATGAGCTCCCCACTCCTCTCCGACCAGAAGTCCCGTTTATTCACGGCAGCATGGGAAACGAACAGCGAGTAATGATGAGCGTGACTGCCGGTCGGGTCGTGCGACTTTCCGAATTCCGTCAGGCTGATGCCGTCCGGACCGTTCAACGGGTACATGAAAGGCCGCTTGATTTTGCAGTTGCCCTCGCCCGCTTCCGCCAGCGTCGGCCCTGTGCGATAGGAAGTCACGAGCTCCTTGTTTTCATAAATGTTTACAGCGCCGTTCACCGGCCACTGCGGACGAATTTGCATCGACTGATGCCAGCGCACGGGCGTTGCTCTCCCCTCCGAATCGAAGCCTCGCAAATGATGCGGCCCGTAAGGCACCCGAATCTGCACCCCATCCTTCGGTACGCCAAACCACAGGAGATACTTTGCCTGGCCCGTACTGTCACTGCGCGCTATCCAGCAGAGCTCGCCGGCGACGCGTACTGGAGCGTCTTTATCGGGTCTGTGCTCGGGCGGCGCGCTGATGAACTGCACCGGTTGTTCGGACACCGCGCCTTCAG
>JASLXP010001049.1 GCA_030740295.1 Planctomycetota bacterium | reverse complement strand
GGAGCCGTATAGGGGATATAGAGAAAGAACCGTTTGTCCTTCTTCGCTTTAATGAATCGGATCGCCTCGCTGGTGAATTTTTCGGTCAGCAGGCGATTGTTGAACTTCTCTTCGAGCAGCTCGTCATCCCGCCAGAGCCTCTTTGTCTGGTTATTGCTTTTGGTGATGTAATACGATGAATCGAAGCCCTGTCCCTGTGGCAGGCACGCCGGCTGATCGCCCAGGTGCCATTTGCCCGAAATCGCCGTCTCGTAGCCGGCGGATTTGAAGACCTCAGCGATAGTGAGGGCTTCGGGACTCATGCCGGATTTCCATCCAATCTTGTAGCCAATCACTCCCTTGGTCCAGCCCAGTCGGCTCGGGTAAGCGCCGGTGAGCAATGCCATGCGCGAAGGAGTACACACGGTGGCTCCGGCATAGAAACTGGTCAGCTTGATCCCATCTCTGGCGAGTCCATCGATGACAGGTGTTTTGATCTCAGGGTGTCCATAGCAGCTCAGATCATGAAAACCCAGATCATCGACCATGATCAGAATGACGTTTGGATGCCTGGTCTCTGCGGACGCTGAGAGCGCAAACAGAAGCAGGGCAGAAACGAGGTTTGTCGAGGTTGTATAGGCCATATGAAGGGATTCGTGTTTGCGCGCGAAAAGTTGCCTCCTTACTCCGGCATCATGCCCTCTGACGCATTTGTCTACCGGCGAGCCTCGTCAAAGTACTTGCTGTAGCGGGCGACTAACTCCGAATGCCCGGCGGCCACGTCGTGCGCCTCCGCGAGATCTTCTTCCAGGTTGTACAGAGCGTATCGATTTTTGCCGCGACGATGCATTTTCCATTTGCCCACTCGGATGGCCCAGGTCCAGTAAAGGAATTTATGTTTTTTCTGTGCGCCCGTCTGTCCCAACAGTTCCGGCAGATAACTGATACCGTCGATTTCCGGAGGAGGCTTGACGCCCGCCAGCTCGCAGGCCGTCGGCAGAAAGTCCCAGAAAGCGCTGGGGCGATCGCTTGTACGGCCCGGTTTTATCCTGCCCGGCCAACGGGCGATCATCGGTACCCGGATTCCGCCTTCCCAGACACTTCGTTTGGCCCCGCGCAGGGGCCCGGAGCTCTGGAAGAATTTCAGGCTCTGCCCGCCTTCCGATGAAGGGCCATTGTCGCTGCTGAATATCACCAGAGTGTTCTGACTGAGCTTCAGCTCGTCCAGAAGATCCAGGATTTGGCCGATGCTCCGATCCATCCGTGAGATCATGCCGGCGTATGCAGCATTGGGATAACTTTGACCGCAATAGCCCGTCTTGTACTGGCTGCCGTAGCCCGCGTCTTTCCGGCCGCCGCCGATGTTTCCTTTTCCCTCGATCTTTGGCGACTCCTTCCAACCCAGTTTCAGGTACGGCGCCATCGAATCTTCCGGCACGGTAAGCTCCGCATGAGGAATACAGAAGGGCAGATACAGAAAAAAGGGTCTGTCTCTGTTCTCTCTGATCCAGCCGATGGCTTCTCTGGTCAATTCGTCGTGGCTGAAGGTGCCCTCACCCTTCTTGTATTCACCTTTCACCCGCAGGTTATGATTCTTTGGATACAGCACCTTCTGGTCGTTGCGCCAGAGGTATTCCGGATAGTAGAAATGCGCGAAGCCCTGGTTGTCGAAACCAAAGAAATGGTCAAAGCCCTTGTTGTTAGGGCTGCCGGGATGACCGGGTCTTCCGACCAGACCCCACTTGCCGATCATGCAGGTCTTGTAGCCTGCCCCCTTCAAAAGCATGGGGACCGTAATGTCGGACTTCTTCAGCCTTCCGCCATTGCCAGTGACCGACGCATGCCCCATGTGCTTGCCCGTCATGAGAATGCATCGTGACGGCGAACAGATGTTGTATCCGGAGTAATGACTGGTGAACCGGATTCCTTCTTTGGCCATCCGGTCAAGACGAGGTGTCTTGATTTTCTTCTGTCCATAGCAACCGAGATCGCCGTAACCAAGATCGTCCGCGAGGATGAAGACGATGTTGGGGCGTCCCGCTGCTTCAGCAGAAGGCGAAACGACAGCGATGATCGCAAAAAGCAGGTGGAGAACCTGATAATGACCGCGCTGCAAGAGACAAAGGGACCATGCAAGAATGACTTCCCATTTTGTATAACTGAACATGTGCCACGGATTGCTTGCCAATCCGTGCGAGCAACGTGATCTGCACGGTTTGGCAAGCAAACCGTGGCACATGGCCATCTTTCGAAAATGGTAAGTTATTCTTGAGCGGTCCCTCAGCGTATCAGTATCGAGAATGTAGAGACTCACAATGCGTTAACATCTCTCTCGACACTGTCCCGATAGTCTGCGATGGCCTCCTCCCACTCCCCGAACAGTTCATCATCTGTCTCAGTATTCCGATTGAGCCATTCACGAAGCTGTCCCCTCCGTGGCGACAATTCCAGATCGACAATCTCGCCGCCGTCCGCAAGCCGCTCCTCGATCTTTTGACGGAGCAATCCAATGGCTTCATCGCGGGAAGACGCGTCAGCAGACAATGCTAATGGCTGGCCGCAAGAAGCTCGGAATCCAGAATCCAGTGGCTCGACAAAAACTGAAATACTCATGCCGGCAAAGCTAGCAAATATCGAGGTGATGTCGACTTCGAGATGATGTTAGACGCTTACTTCGTCAAGAACACTTCGCTCTGAACCACGAGCCTGATCAGGTCGCGCAACCTGTTGCCCTGCTTTCCAAGCTTGTCCACGATGCTGTCGACCTCGCCGCGATCGGTGGGCTCGAGGATGCGGCCGCTGGAATAGGTGAGCAGCTTTTCAGTGAGGCTGCGGGCGACGTCTTTTTCACGGGTCAGGAGCAGTTTTTTGAAAGCGACGATGTCTTTGATTTCTTCGCCGGTGGACGTTGTGGTGGCCGCGTCGATGTTGTCTCGGGCTTTCGGATATTTGTCGCGCCAGCGGCCGATGGGATCAAAGTTCTCGAAGGGGAATCCCATCGGATCGATCTTGCGGTGGCAACTGTTGCAGGCGGGCTGCTTGCGATGAATATCCATTTGCTCGCGGATGGTTTTGGCGGCACGAAGGTCCGGCGAAAGCGGTTCTACATCCGGCGGTGGAGGCGAGGGCGGCGTGCCGAGGACACTCTCGAGCACCCAGACACCGCGCACGACGGGCGAGGTATCGACGCCGTTGGCGGTGGCCGTCATGACGCTCGGTTGAGTAAGTACACCGCCGCGGCGAGGGTCATTGGAGGATGCTGTTGTGGCGTTTGAATCTCTCGGCCGCGGTGGCCTTTCGATCCTGGGAGTCGGCCATGAACAGGGCGAGATACATCTGCCGCAAATCTCTCGCGGGCACCTGCACTCCCGTCCGGGTAAAGCTCACAAAATTCGACTCGTTAACCCTCACCGTCACTGATGGAAAACGCGTCTCGGCTCCGACGTATTCCGCTATCTTCTGATCAACGCTCATGTTCATCTCTGGATAATTCGACGCGAGGTGCGGCCGGACCCCGCTCAGCAGTACCGGCACGCCCTGGTGGCCGATGGTGTTTCCGTGATCGAGATGGGAGAAGACGGTGAAGTACTGGCGATTCTTTTCGAGCGGCTTAAGCGTCTCGGGCATGTCGTAGTCTGTGCCCACCTGCTCCTTGCCGGGAAAGAATGCCTTCCTGTAAATGCCATAGTTATTCGAAAGACAGACGAAGCGCTTCACCGGCTTACCAGCTTTGTCGGCATGGGCGGCCGGCGTCAAGGATTCGAACAGCGGCAGAGCGATGCTTACGCCCGCGCCCTTAAGAAAAGTTCGTCTGTGCAAAGGCATCGTCATATTCTTCTCTCAGGACTGCATGTTGGTCAGAAGTGAGCATCAGTTATCTCAAATAAGTTTCGTTTCGCAGACGAATTTGCAGGGAATTGCTTTGCCAGGCTGAAACTGCAAACGGGCACGACATGCGGCCCGTCTCTTTTGGAAAAACAGATCGCGGGATGGCCGTCTCGCCCGTCTGAGAGAAAGCCTCAGGAGGGCGAGGACGGCCATCCCGCTTTTCATCTGCAAAAGTGTGCCAGTCCTCCAAGACGGAGTCGTTTTGACGGATTTCAGGGGCGAAGCCCCGGGCTGTTTGCCTAGCCCAGCCCAACGGGCTGGGTGAATGGTACAGAGAATTGAAAAGGGGCAACGCCCCGGCCATTTTCAAGGAGGCCATTCATTGGGACAAATGACCGGGGCGTTGCCCCTAAGGATGATCTGCTCGAAAACCCAGCCCGTTGGACTGGGCTAGGCAAACGGCCCGGGGCTTTGCCCCTGAGAATTGTCATTCAAATCCGTAAAATTGCCCTCGTCTGGGCGTACTGGATTAGAGCTCTTTCTCTACTTTGTGCCGTTCCTGTTCCTGCGGAGGACGTTTCTGCCCCCGATGTTCATCACGTCTGGTGTGGCCCCGTGTCCGGGCTCCCTTCAGGATGCGCACGTTTTCTGCCTGGATGTCCAAGAGGGCCGCTCCTTCGCCGTCCAGCATGAGGAGCTTGGTGGCGTATTTGTCATCGGCAGTGAAACGTTCGGTCATCGTTCCTTTGATCACCTTATTCTGAAACTGCCAAGTCATGGTCTGTGATTTTTCATCCCAATCACCAAGCCAGTAGCTATGGCCGCCGTTCGAGTCAAAGGTCCACATATTGTACCTCTTCATCTGAGAGTTATAGCGTTGAGTCACGCGCGTTTCATGGTTGTCACTTCGGGCCATGGACTCCTGGAAGCGTCCATTGAGAATCCACTTCATCTCTCTGATCTCTTCCTGGCTTCTTGCCTCTGGAATCCATCGGGACGAGTTCAAGGTCACGGCTGACAGCCATGTGCCAACCCAGCGATTCAGGACGTTTACTTTCGCTTGCTGCCCGCCACCTGGGCGTGTCTTAATGGCGCCGGTTTTCCTCGCCAGGGCCATGCCCTGTTCCCATGTGATGCCGAGCTTCTTCAAAGCGATTCCGATTTCCTCTTCATCCCATCCACCCGCCTTGACACCCTTGAGGATCTCAAGGAATTCGGCCGCGATCTTTCGGTCCTCGTCGGTCAATTCATCCTTTGCCTTAGCTGGGGCCTTTTCGGCCACTTTCGGGGGACGCTCCTGCCCAAAGACGCGGCTGTCGCCTGCCCCGAGTGTGTATGTTTCGTCGCCAATCCTGACTTCTACTGAGCCAAAGACGACCGCGACGGCGAGCAGTGTTACTGATCTCTTCATCATTAATTCTCCTTCTGGTGGACACCAGGATGAGGTTTGCGGTGGATAGCAGGTATAGGTCCCAGGCTTGAGTTCCACCGAAAACTCCGTGCCTGAAACGACAACATGACCAACAGGGGTCTCGATTCTGAATTCTCCTTCGCCAGGCGGTACCTTGAACGTCCCACCAGCAGCTCGGAGGTAGATAACTTGCCTGGCCTCGGCAACTTTGCCTCTGAAGATGGCTTCCGTGCCGGACTTCAGGAACGCCTCGGCGCCCCCGGGAGTCCTGATTCTGGCCTGCGAGCCCGTGGGGATTTCAAGGAGCTCCCCTTCCAATACTTCGCCCGTTCCCCGAGAGTTGCTGACCGCTCCTTCCTCGAGTCGGTAGCCTGGCTTCGCAACCTTCTCCTCGAATCCAAAGTAAAGGAGAGGCAACAGGGCAAGCAGCGCAACCGCGGCGGCCCAGGCGAAACGATTCCGGCCAGTTGAGCGAGATGGCCTGGATTCAATCGCCTCTGCAGCCACGAAAGCCACATCGTCGACTTTGAACCACTCATCGAGGGAGGCATGCATGCGGGCCTGTTCGGCAAAGGCATCTGCGATGCCAGAGTCTGAAAGCAATTCCCTGCACAACCGGTCGTCTTCCTCCGGAGAAGAGACATCGTCAATGCAGGCCCAGATGAGGTCGCAGGAGGACTTTTTCATATGGTCTCTCCCTTCATCCGGCGTTCGACACAATCGTGCAGTTTCTGCCGAATCCGCATCAGGGATTTGTAGACCGAATCTCGTGTCTTATTCCCTTCCCGCGCAATCTCAGCAGGCCGCTTTTCATCGGAGTACCGCTGTCTGAGAACCTGCCGTGAATTCTCCGGCAGCTGTTCCATACATTGCCTCAGAGCCTGCAGTCTGCTTTCGGCCTGATTTTCAGTTCGGTCGAAAGCCTCTGTGATCGCCTCAATCACCCCCGGCTCAAGAAATGCAGGAAACCGTTGAATCCGCGACAGGTGTTTCTTAACGAGATTGGCGGCAATGCCCCTCGCCCACGCGCCGAACGGACGGGACTTGTCATAGTCCCCGAATTTCTTCCAGCAGAGCGAGGCCATCTCCTGAAACAGATCTTCACGTGCATGGTAGTCACGTACGATGCTGCCGATGAATGCCTTCAGGTCACCTTCAGCGCGCAACAAGAGTCGAAGAAATTCGTCGTAACGATCCATGCAATGTCCCTTTGATGAGTCTATTTCCCTGATATCCCGAATATTGGACAGGAATTCTCGGAAATTCGTTGAGATCGATTCTTATCATCAGATCTATGGCCGAACCTGCGGGGCAGATCTTGCCATCCAAGGCCGCGGCATTATGCTCGCTTTTGAAATTGTTATCACAGCATGATGTTTCCAACCGCCATGAAACCACTACTTTCCATTACTACTGCGACATTTCTATTTCACATGGGAGTCAACGTCATCCACGGGGAGACCACGACCAGCGAAGCGACATACACCTCCCGCTCGAATCCGCCGACCGATGGGCTGATCGGGTCGAATTACACTCCAGCTTACGCGGTGAACCAGGTCCAGTTCTGGCACGACTTTCGGACCGAGGTGGTGGAGAAGGAACTTGCGGCGGCACGCGAGCACTTTGGTATCTCGACGCTGCGTGTCTACCTTCATGACATCAACTTCTTCGAAGAGAAGGACGTCCTGAAGGCGAATATCGAGAAGTTTCTTGCCATCTGCGCACAACATAAGATCCGTCCGGGCTTTGTCTTCTTTGATGGATGCCACCGGCATGAAGGGATCTTCCTCGATAAGCCGACAGCGCCGGTTTCGGGTTACCACAACGGCCGCTGGGCACAGTCGCCCCAGGCGCGCGATATCGAGGAAGACAACCTCGAGAAGTTCAAACCCTACGTGCAGGATATCATCCAGGCCCACCGGACCGATGCGCGGGTCCTGTTCTGGGAGATCCACAACGAGCCGCCACCGGGCAACAAGTACCGCGACCGGCTCAAGCGCGCTGGATACGCGTGGGCCAAGGAACTCAAGCCGACCCAGCCGGTCCTCAATTGCGAAAAGGGAAAGCGGGGCTGGGCCGATTGCGAGGCGACCGACATCGTGGACGCGCACGTGTACAGCCACGCCCATGGGCCGCTGCGTTACCTGGCCGGGGTCAATCCTGCGAAAGGTACCGTTTTTACCGAAGCCGGAGCACGCTGGAAGGCATCGCGGCGCAATTTTGGCGGGCCGATCGACCTTATTCACTGGGTCACCCAGCGGCGCAAGCACGGTCTGTCAGCGCCGGGCATGTATCTCTGTTGGGAACTGATGGTAGGCGACTCCAATACGCGCTGGCACTGGATTGATAAACCCGGTGCGGCCGAACCGGAGATCCCTTGGTGTGGCCTGATGTGGCCGGACACCACCCCGGTCTCGCTGGCGGAAGCCGAGGCGATCCGCCGCTATACGACCGGCAAGTCGCAGGCCATGTTTCTGGACGACTTCGAGACACACCGTGCAGAGGCGTGGAAACCGTTCGGCGCCGAGAAGCTCAAAGTGCGAAATGCCGTCACCCTCGAGCCGGAAACGAAGATGGTCGCAGGCGATAGCACGTGGAGCGATTATGTCCTCGAAGGTCGAGTCGTCATTCTACCGGGCGATAAGGGTGCCAAGCCGAAAGGCAACGCGGGGCTTCTTTTCCGCGTCAACGAGCCGGGTGATGGACTCGATGCGATGCGGGGATATGCCGTCGCCTTTGACAGTGGGAAACTCGTCCTGAGCAAGATACTGGACGGAAGCCGGCAGGAACTCGCCAGCTATGACCTGAGCAAACTCAAGACTGCCACGCGCATCAACGAGTGGAGCATGATCCGCGTCGCGACCGCCGGTCCGCGAATTCGCGTCTGGTTCAACCGCATGCATCCTTCGGCCGATCCGGAGAATGGACTGCGCATCGATATCACCGACAAAAAAGAACCGATCCTCTCCGGGGCGATCGGAGCGCGGGCACACAATTGTACGGCGAGGTTCGACAACTTCGTCGTGTTGCCGATAGAGGCATTGCCCAAGTAACAGGTTTAATGCGGCTTCCCCATCAAACCCTTGCGATGCGTTTGAGCCTTCTCTGAAGACATGCGCGTTCGCGATACTGATGGCTAATTGTCCCGCGTGTTCAGAACCAACTCATAGGTCTGGCCTTCATCTGTTGACCTGAAGATGCCATGGCGATTGCAGAGGAAGATCGTCTTGTCGTTTTTGGCATCGGGCAGGACGCAGGTGATGCCGTCGGTAAGCGGCTTGGCGGCTCTGGGTGTCCGTGACAGTTCCTGCCAGCGGAAGCCCCGCTCTCTGCTGTAGAAGACTGCTGGCTCGTTGGGCTCTGCAAAGGGCGCTACTGCAGTGAAGTAGCTCCAGTCTGAATAATCTCGCCTGCCGAGGCCGATGATCATGGTATCGGCTGCGACCTTGAGGCGACGCTGGGAGAAGGTGTTCCCTGTGACCCAGGTGAAGTAGAGGCCGTGGGTGGTTGTGGCGCTGGCGAACCTCTGGTGCGGGCCGACGACCAGATTCGTCACGCCCGCGTTCGGCATTTCCCAGACTTTCTTTGCGCGAAGTTTGTTGTCCTTGCCACTGATGGTTCCCCAGTAAATGCGACCGGGCCCAACGGTCGATTTAAAAGGCTTTGGCATTCCGAGGGCGGCGATCTTCTGATCGTCGAAGGTTCCGATCAGTAAGAGTGGATCACGGCCGTATTGCTTGATGTTGCTGAAGTGCAGAGCGCTGACGCGTTCGCCTTTGAGCAGGACCGACGACCACGTCTCGCCCGCGTCCGAGCTCACGAACAGTCCTTTGGTTTCGCCCGCGGCGATGACGTGGTCCGGATTGTTCGGGTTGAACTGGATCACCTCGCCGAACAGCGTCGTTGGGCCGTGACCGTCGAAATCGATGTCACGGGTGATGAGTTTCCAGTTCTCGCCGGCGTCAATGCTCTTCCACAATCCGCTGACGAGTTTGCCGTCCACTACGCGGCCTCCACCGCGCAAAATGATGTTCGGATTCTTCGGATGAATCGCTACAGATCGAACGGCCAATGCGTCCGGGCTGTTGAGTGACCCGTTAAGCGCCGACCATGTGGAACCGCCGTCGGCCGAAAGGAAGAGGCCGACTGTCGAACGGGCAAGGAGCCGTTTGCCGTCGGCAGATTGCACGAGCGCTGTGACGCGCTTGGTTAGAGAAAAATTCTCGGCATCGGGCCTGACTGGAGCAGGCAGGGGCGGCGCGCCTGCCTCAATAGTCAGATGATCCATCGCTGCACTGAATTGAGTCCGACTCTTCCCCGGGATGGATCGAAAGGTGACGCCCACGTAAACGCTCTTGCCGTAGCGCTCGGAAACACGTTCGGCGATCTTGCGCCACGTCTTGCCATCTTTGGACAAGAACGATTCATAACGCTGGCCGCGACGGATGATGCGCATCCAACGTGCGTCCGGCCTGGCCAACTCGTTTCTGGATATGTTGCCGCCGCCGAGGTCAGGGAAGTCGGCCGCCTCTCGAACACCCCGGCCCGTGGTCAGATAGATGCCGACGTCGCCGGCCATGTCGTAAGGATTCTGTTTCTTCTGTGGATCCTTGTGTTTGATGAGCAGTCCGACCCAGTTGTTGCTGGCGATGCCATTCTCTTTAGAAGCCATCGCCACCTCGGCGACCCGGCCGGTGAACGTGAAATCGCCTTCAACGACCTGATAGCCGAAACGCACCCCTTCGCCCACAAATCGAAGGAGACCGCCCTTGAACCGCGCGCCGAGGGGAAAGAAGTTTTCGCCGAAGTGCGCGAGCTTCCAGGGCGCGCCGGCTTCGATGTAATTGGTGACTTCCACAACAGGGGC
>JASLXP010001048.1 GCA_030740295.1 Planctomycetota bacterium | reverse complement strand
CCCGCCGATGGCGATCAGCCGCAGGATGCTAAGCAGGAATCCCCCTGCCATCTGCTGGATGAATCCCTGAAAGGTAGCTGCGTCGTTCAGCAACCGTGTGAGCAGGTTGCCAGAGGGATTCCGGTCGTAATAGGCAATGCCCAGACGTTCAAGCTTTGCGAACAATCGAGTTCGAATTTCTAGCGTCACGGTCGTCCCCACCTTCGCGGAGATGCGTCCGGTGAAAATCGACAGCACATGTCTGACCAACGACGCGCCGGCGAGGAACAGAACAACGACGAGAAGAGTTTGCGTCCGCGCCTTTACGGTATCAGGAGATCGGTTATCAACCGCCAGCACGTCATCCACGAGAATGCGGGTCAGGTAAGGTGGGACCAGGTCGAGCCCGATTCCAGCAACCATGAGCAGCAGCAATATGCCTACCCAGTGCAGGTGGCCTCGCAGGAGTGACAAGGTGCGAACGATTACCTTCCCGCGCCGCACGCAGCGCGGGCATGAAAGGCCCGGTGATTCAAGAGGCAGACCACAGCTCTCGCAGGAACGGCGTCTATTCAGAACTGCCTCATCGAAAGAATCGGCCTCGCCCTTCAGCATCGATTGCAGCATGCGGCATCCCGATGCAAAATCTTCGCGCAAGGCATTGGAAAAACGGACTACGTCGATCCAGAACTCATCTCTCCGGATCTGAAGGAAGCCGCTCCCTACGGTGCTTCGGAGGCGAAAGTCAGATATCTCATGACACGATATTTCAAACAACGGGTCGGCGGAGACTCCATCCGCAACAAGCAGTTGGTCGCCAATGGCGAGCAGCCAGATCTTCACCTGCCGGCCATCAAGATCAAGATCACTCTCGAGCCAGAATCGGGGCTCCTCAGAGCCTATCTCCAGCCGTCCAAGTACAGCGCTTAGTTCCGGCGGTACGGAGCGTGACGGTACACACCGACCCCGGGGATCGACACCAGACATGACAAATAATTCTCAGCTGTTCAGTGTTTCAGGACGCGGAAACAGGCCTTGGAGGGTGTAAGGCGTGGTGGTAGGATGAATCCTGAGCCGGCAAGAAAGGCAAGGGGGACGCGCCGGCTGTTGGTCCAAAACAGAGAGGTGGGGTTTTCCTGGCAGGCCCCCAGGAATGGGCGATTCGAGCGCAAGGCTTCGGAAGCAACACGGATGTGTCTGGTCGCTCCGCTGCCATAAGGCTGGCTGGACATACATATGTCTCGGCGTGAATAAAGGCAGGCTGGCCCCGCTGCCCTCCTGCTCAACGCGGGGGGTTATAAACCCGTTTCGGTTATGTTCAACAGTTACTGAAGAAGTTTCTGATTTTTCTGACCAGAAAAGCCGCCGTATCCTTGTGGGATGATCCATAGTTTCGCATGAAATACTTCGCCTACGGAAGCAATCTCAATCCCAGAAGGATGAAACAGCGCGGCGTGGACTTCACTTCCCGCACGGCGGCGTTGCTGCATGACCATAAACTCGTCTTTGATAAAAAAGCCCTGAAACCTGGCGCACCTGAGGGCGCAGGTTTTGCAAACCTCCGTCCTGAAACCGGAGTATGCGTGGAAGGCGCGCTCTATGAAATCACCGAAGATGGAGCTGCCTTACTCGACACATGGGAACGAGCGCCAGATCATTATTTCCGTGTGGACATTGTGGTCTCTGTAAGCGAAGCCGAGGTGGATTGCTTCACCTATATGGCCAGAGAAGAGGTGACGGCGACGGGCCTTTTACCTTCGTGCAATTATCTGAATCACATCCTCAAAGGGAGGGATGTTCTTTCTTCTGATTACATCAGGCACCTCGAAAGTCTCGCTCTTTACGATGGCTGAAGTACCTGTCGGACCTGCCGACATCTGGTATTGTCCAGAACACGCTCTTGCAACACATGAAAGTCTCCATCACTCTCTTCCTTTTCATTGCCTTTAGCCCAAATATGCCAGCCATCTCTGCTGAGCCTGATCCCACTCATCATTGGCCTTTCGATTCGAGCGGGGCATCCGGGCTTGTTCTGCGCGGTAAGGCCGAACCGGTTGCAGGTGTCGAAGGCAAAAGTCTTGCCCTCGATGGTCAGTCCCTGATTGAGGTCAAAGAATCTCCAAAACTCACGCAAGGCGATGCCGGGTTCTCGCTGACCGTCTGGGTGAATCCCTACGCGCTAGGAACCGACCAGCAGATGATCGCGGCGAAAAACCGCTATTCGCTCAACGAACGCGAGTGGGGGGTGATGATCGACAAGGACGGCAGGCTTCGCTTGTACGTCTGGCGAGGCAGTTGGCGGACGGTTGCCCGCGAAGAAAAGCCGAAGCCCGGCCACTGGTATTTTGTTGGCGTCACGGCGAATGCCAAAGCTGTGACACTTTGGGTGAACGGGAAACGCGTCGGCGAAGTCGCGCTGGCAAAGCCGCTGCCCCAAACCGCTGCCCCGCTGACCTTTGGCGGCGTCAATGACAATGGTCGCATCTGGCAGAATCTTTTCGGCGCACTGGATGAGGCGCGGTTGTTCGACCGAGCGCTTTCCGCGGAGGAAATGGCCTCGCTCTATCGCGCGGTCGAGGCGACGCACGACATCCCCAAGCGGCCGCCAACCGGGGCTCCCAAACCTGACCCGCATTGGGCCACGGTCGCGAAACAGAATGCGAAGGAAGACCGCACCAGGATCATCTTCGACGGCAAAAGCCCTGACAGACTGGCCTGCGACACCACCCTTCGCAAGATGCCGGACGGCTCGTGGGTGATGATCATGTTGGGCGGCGGCAACACCGAGCCGCTTCCGGCCAATCGCGTCTTCCTTACCCGCAGTCACGACGAGGGCAAAACGTGGTCGCCGATGCAGCCGATTGACCTTGGAGTCAAAGCAAAGGACGCGAACGCTGCGCTGGTGCCGTCCGAACTTATGGTTTATGGCAGACGCTGCACCATGTTTGTCGCGACCCATGACGGGACCTTCGCCAACTGGAAGGAATGGATGACCCACAGCGACGATTCCTGCCGCACGTGGAGCGCGCTCAGACCCGCGCCCGGCCGACTCCACGACCGTACCTTTATCCGCAATCACATCATCACTCGCGACGGTCGAATCATGCTTCCATTCCAGCACTACCTGCGCGTTGCTGAAACGCGGGACATCAGCAAGGGGCGTCGATTTTCTCCAACGACCAATCCGCGCAATGGCGTCCTCATGAGCGAGGACGGTGGCAAGACGTGGACGGAGCACGGCGACATCCGCATCTCGCCCAACGACAACTACCACGGCTGGGCTGAAAGCAACATCGTCGAGCTGAACGATGGCCGTATCGGCATGATAATTCGCGCCGACGAGCTTGGGGGCGTTCTGTATTACGCCGAGTCGAAGGACGGTGGACGCACCTGGCCGGAGTTTGCCCGCAAGACCACGATCCCTAATCCGGGATCGAAAGCCACTCTCTATCCGCTTGGCGGCGACGCAGTCGCTATGCTGCACAACCCGAATCCCCGGCATCGCAGCCCGCTCGCACTGTGGGTGAGTTTTGATGGGATGAAAACCTGGCCTTATCAGCGCGTGCTTGTTGCGGAGTCCTGCGACGGGCCAAAAGGCCGGCTCAACTACCCGGACGGCTTTGTCAGCGCGGACAGGCGCCTTCTTCACTTCGCCTTTGACGACAACCGTCATCGCGCGGTTTACGTCGGCGCGAAGCTGCCGGACATGCCAGAATGAAATACATCCTCACAATCCTCAATATCCTGTGGCACGCATCTCCGTGCGCGTCGGGCGCGGCTGAGCCCGAATAAAGCCATGATACACACCGTCCTGATAATCATGTCGATCGGTAGCTTCCCGTCCGACACCAGTGCCGAAGAGCCCCGCCCGAATCCGAGCGTGAAGTTCATTCAGCGCACGATGCGATCGCTTGCGGGAGAGACACGACCAGGCGAGAAGATCCGTATCCTGTTTTACGGACAGTCGATCACGGCCCAGGCATGGTCACGCAAGGTGGCCGCGAATATCAAGAAACGATACCCCGAGGCGGATCTGGAAATCAGGAATTCGGCCATCGGTGGCTTTACGTCGCCCGCGCTGCGACGCACCGCCGAGCATGACCTCTACCCGTTCTATCCCGACTTGTTGATCTTTCATGTTTACGGTGACCTGAAGAACTACGAGGAGATTGTCAAGAAGGTCCGAGAAACCACCACTGCGGAGATTGTGCTCTGGACCGATCATGTGGCTGACTCCAAGCGGATGGCGTGGGATGACAAGCACTCCGCGGGCATCAGGGAGATTGCCAAGAAATACGAGTGCATGCTGATCGACGTTCGAGAGCAGTGGAAGCAACACCTGTCCGATACCGGCAAGGCCCTCGCCGATCTCTTGAGAGACTCCGTGCACCTCAATCCGGAAGGCGACAAGCTGTTGGCCAGGATCGTCACTGCAGAGCTCGTCCGTTCGGATAAGCATGGCGAAAATGCCATAGCCGAGGCCCAGATTGTCCATATCCCTGCCACGGCCGCGGCAGTCAAGAGAGGCAACGACGGCACCGGCAGCGTGACCTTCACAGGTAACCGGCTGGTGGCCATATCTGACGGCAAGCATCCGGATGCCAAGCTGGCTGTTACACTGGACGGCCGGGAACTGAAGACCTTCCCCGGCGTCTGGACAGGGACTCGGCCATCCAAAAGCGTTAACTGGATGCCCGCAATCAAGCAGGTGACCGTGGGCGCAAATCCCGTGGCTGAAGACTGGACATTGACCTGCCTCGACGACTCCACGCCCGACGGCAAGAAGATCCACTTCAAGCTGACGGGCTCAGTAACCGGTGACGACGGCGAAGGCTGGAGCACTGCGGATTTTGTGTCTACTTCGGGCAGAATCAGAATTGCCAGGAGGGACTGGGGCATGGTGTTCCCACTCAAGCACCGCAAAGTGAATTTGCCGAAGGGCTTCACCGTAAAGTGGAAGACGTATCCGATGTTCACCGACACCTTTGCCCCGGGCGCAAAAGGCACGGAGACCGTGCTTCTCCAGGGAGTCGACAACGCCGAACACACCCTGACGATCATCCGCGAAACCGGGGGAGAGCTTGGTATCAGAAAGTTCAAAGCGTATCGCCCGAGACGAGATCAAGAGTAGGAGCTGCACGGCTATGTTTTCCGTCGCTGGTTGTCTCACTTGCCTCCTGCTCACCACCGTTCTTGTCGGCGTCAATCTGTGATCCCGCTCCTACGTGTTAGACAGTCATGAGCACCCCTGACTCCGAACGCAATATCCACCTCATCGATCTCTCCAACGACTCTAGCCGTCACGTGGTCATCGCACAGGGCACCGAGGATGTCTATCAGGGGCATCCGACCACGGCTCTGATGCCGGACGGCAAGACCATTTTCTGCGTGTGGTGCATCAACCACGGGGGACACGCGGGGCCGATGGCACGCAGCGATGACGGAGGACTCACCTGGACGCGACTCGATGACCAACTGCCACCGAACTACAAAACACATCAGAACTGTCCGAGCATCTACCGGCTTATCGGCCCGGATGGTAAGGAACGCCTCTGGGTATTCTCGGCCGCGCTCGGCGAAAGAGGCGGGCAGGGCATGCCAAGCATCATGAGCGAAGATGGCGGGGCTACATGGCTGGAAATGCCACCGCTCGATTTTCCATGCGTGATGACCTTCAGCAGCACCATTCGACTGAAGAATGGAAACACCATCGGTCTCTATCATCGCCGCGCCGATGCGGCCGGTGGCGAACCGAATCGCTCAGTTCCCCTGCACATCCTCCAGACAGAAACAGCCGA
>JASLXP010001047.1 GCA_030740295.1 Planctomycetota bacterium | reverse complement strand
TCCGCCGCCCCACGGTCCACGCAGCCCTCGCCGGGGCGCGCCGCCCCCCTCCCGGCAAAAGAGCGATGTACGCGCCCGGGCGGAGTGCGGCGCACCCCAGAGGCCGGCACGGGGCCGGCGCGCCCAGACGAGAAACTCGTCCTGTTCCGGGCCGATCAGTTCCATCGGATCCTCTGGAATCCCAGCTTGCAGGCGGGGGAGTCGTCGGTCAACTGGATGTTTCCAGGGACGGGGCAACGGAGTGCGGGGCCTCGTCAGGCAGACTAAATAGCAGATGACGAATGATGGATTTCTACTTTCTTTCGCTTGGCTCATCCTTCGTCCTGAGCCGGAAGTTGTCCAGGTTGAGGTCAATGACATCATCGTCCCGGAGACCTCCCGTGGGAGTGAAGAAACGGACGTAATTCATGATTCTGCCGTATTTCTTCGACACACCGATGTCCAGCTTGCTCTGATCCCACTGGACCTCTTTCCAGCCATCGGTCGTTTCATTCCGGTTCAGAATTCTGATGAGGGGGGCATTGGCGCCAATGAGTTGGCAATAGATGGGCGGATGCCTGGCGGAAGTACAGCGAACTTGAAAGCTGAACTCAGCATACGGTGACCAGTCTTTCCCGTACAGTTTGTGGATGCCTGCCCAGGGAAGTTTGGATGTTTTTTTCAGAGCCTGCGTCACGTCAGACTTTGTGAGCTGCCATCGAATACTGCCGCTCCCTTCGACCTTGTTTCTTGTGTCGATGGTCAACTTGCCGATGCGCATCTCACGAAAGGACTTGGGATGCCAGACTTTCTGAGCATACGAAATGTTCATGGCCTCCAGGTCATCGCAACTGTCCCAGAGCGATTCCCCCGGCACGAGTACAACGGTCGATGGTCGAGAAGCAGACACTGTCTTGCCGGAAGGATTCGCGCTCTTTGCCGCCTCGCTGTGGCGCGCATCGGTCGGGGAATGCGCTGCTGTCAGATCGACTCCCAACGCGTGTTGAAGAAGGACTATCTGTTGGGCGACGCCATATCTCAGACGGTTGTAATCATCAGGTTTCAGGTCGGGCTCTGGAGGCAGACGCTCGAAATATCTGACCAGATTCCTGGCTTTGTCGCGCACTACTGCCTTCCCGTAGTTTGCGATGTGTATGGCGTCCTTCACCTCATCGAGCGCGGCTCGCGCCCCTTTGATGAGCCCGGCGTCGATGCCTTTCTTCTCTGCCTGCTCGATCGCTTTCTTCAGTGTGTGGAAGTACCGGTAATCATCGATGCCCTCCCGTACCGCTTCCCAGCCGATGGTGGGCACGAGCTCGTCCTTCATGGGGTAGGCGTAGTTGAACCGGTGTGTATGGTCGGTCAGGTCTTTCGGCGTGCCCGTCCACGTTGCCTGCGTGTTGAAGCGGGTCGTCGCGCTGCCATCGTAATAGGCCCAGTGTGAAGCGCCTTTTGCACCCGATTTCCAGCACCAGAGGCCGAAGTAGTATCGGTCCGTCTGGGCATCGACCGGCCCCAGGCCGCAATCATAGGTCCACAGCTCCTTGCCCATCGTCCTGGCCTTTGTCAGAGCCTCGTCGTCGACGCCTGCCGTGCCGGCGATCCAGACATCGTAAAGATGGCAGACTTCCGGATTGCTGGCGCCGGCCGTGGTGGTCCGAAATCTCGAGCCGGGAAACCTTGCCTGGAAATCCTCCACCTTGGCGAAGGACTTCTCGACGCGCTCGTATCGGCCGGCCACCGGTTCATCCACCAGGTACCACAGCAGCTCCGACCAGTGCCGACTGGTGGCCTGGGAATGGACCATTCGCCATCCATCCACGCTATAGCCTTCGGCGCCCATCCACGGAACGGCTGACCACTCTCTCAGCAGCCCGGTTTCCTCAGCCAGCTTCATCTGATCGGTCATCGATAGAGCTTCGACCTTGTCACGATCCACGCTGCCGACCGGGTATGCATACATGGTGAAGCTCGTCATGCCGTGCTCGCGCATGTCGACAAGTATCCTGCGCCAATGTTCTTTCGTGCGCATCGAATCGGGCAGGAAGCGAGGTCTGAAGTACATGAAATAGTTCATCCCTTCCGGCGGGCCGAGTCGCAGGGGAAGCACCTCGAGGCTCAGAGGCAGTTCACTTGCTTCTGCGCCGGCCGGCTCAATGCGAATGTTCGAACGGTAAAGCCCAGGCCGCGCCCGGGCAGGCACATGGACGGTCAGCCAATAGCGCTGCGTGGTGTTCGCCGC
>JASLXP010001046.1 GCA_030740295.1 Planctomycetota bacterium | reverse complement strand
GTATCGCCTGCTGGGGCATGTGGCTGCAACCATGAGTATTAATCTGGTGGATTCCGCGCTTTCGTCGGCGGGGGCCGGGGCCCTGCAGACGATTGGCGACGCGCTCATTGCAGAGGTCGGTACTCAAGTGCCCACCGAAGCTTTTGCGGCCACCGATATCGTTGCTGCCCTCGAGGCCATCGGTGTCGGTAATACGCAGGCTACTGCCCTTGCGTTTCAGGCTGAAGAGGCGCTTGGAGTCAACATCAACGACCCGGTAGTTCAGTCCACCATAAACTCTGTAATTGCAGCTTCTCAGGCTGCCACCACAAGTACTCTTGAAGGCAACGATTCGTTTGTCCTTGTTCGCGGCATCGCGCTCCAGGAAATCGCTCTCGGGTATGGTCTGCCTCTGTTCGATGGCAAGGTGCGCGTCGGTATCGCTCCCAAAGTGATGGTCGGCCGTACCTTTTTTCAGACGTTCACGATCAGTGACGACACGGACGGCGTGAATAGTGGAGACGATATCGTAGATGAGATCGAGGACCTGCTGGACGGCGCTGAGAAGTCTGAGAACAAATTCAGTGTAGATCTCGGTTTTGCCTGGGCGCCGAACGAATGGTTTGAATTCGGGCTTTCCGGCCGCAATCTTATTCCGGCTGAGTTCGACTTTAGCCCATCAACTGTGGCGACCCTAAGTTCATTTGAGGTCGACCCGCAGGCTCGGGCGGGCGTTATCTTTCGCCCCCTCGGATGGAACTGGCTGAAGATTGGTGCAGACATCGATCTCACGGTGAACTCGAACAGCCTCTTCCCCAACCACAGCGAACGCATCCTGGGCGGCGGTGTCGAGATCACGCCCAAGTTCTGGATTCTGCAGCCTGCCATTCGCCTCGGCATATTCGACAATATTGCCGAAAGTGGGGACGGGTACACTTTCACCGGTGGGCTTGCACTTCGGCTCGGCATTTTCTATCTGTCGGCCGATGGCCGTATCTCTACTGAGAAGACCCAGGTGGAAGAACTGGGCAGCGACATTCCAGATCGCGCCGGTCTCGGTGTGAATTTTGGAATCAATGTCAGATTCTGAGTCAGCATGGAAGATTCGGTGGAAATGGATCAGCCTCCATCAAAAGCGATCCAGTGGGAGCGCTTTCAAGAGCTTCTCGCCAGCGAATCTCCGATCAGCTTGCGCAGTTTCTTGTTTCTCGCTTTCGTCATTCGATTGCCGGCTGTGCTGTTCAGCCGGGGATACGAGTTCATGGACCATCAGTTCCAGTCCGTAGACCCGGCGTATCATCTGGCCTTTGGTGGTTCTTGGTGGAAGACGTGGGAATACCATGAAGGGATGCGGTCGTGGCTTTATCCCGGGATGCTGGCTGATATGTTCAAGGCCATTCACGCGCTCGGTGTCACGCATCCTTCGGCCCTGCTGACCTTGACGCGGCTCGGCCATGCAGTTCTATCGCTGTTGCCGA
Organism: Planctomycetota bacterium; assembly: GCA_030740295.1. Next base: position 430 of record JASLXP010001046.1, on the reverse strand, counting down.
TGTGGGCGCTGTGGATGCTGGTGACCCGATGGAAAAAGGTCCCGCGGCCGAATCCGATTCTGCTGCTGATGGCGGCGTGCGGTCTGATGATATTCAGCGGGGTTCAGCCAAACGGTACTGCGGTGGCAGTCGTGTTTTCACTGACAGCGATCTTCCTTTTTCACGGCCCGGGCTTCTGGTGGCCGATGGGCGCTGGACTGGCACTGGGGCTGGCTTTCGCCTGCCGTTTTCAAGATGCCTTCTTTGGGCCTGTGCTCTTTGCCGGCGGGCTCTATATGAAGCGGTGGCGTGAGTCGGCCGGATTGGCGGCCGGTTCGGCTGTCACCGTCACGGTGCAGGGGATCGTGGATTACTACACGTACGGTGCGTTTCTCGTGTCGCCCTTCAATTACGTGGACTTGAATCTGTTTCAAGGCACGGCGGCAAAATT
>JASLXP010001045.1 GCA_030740295.1 Planctomycetota bacterium | reverse complement strand
CTCGGTACACAGATGCTGAAATCTCCGCGGATTTTCGCCCGCCGCCTGGAGGGCTATTTCTCGGGCTTTTCGTTGTACTCACACAATGCCACCGGCCGGACGATCCCGCCTAAAAAGTTCTCAGAAATGTTTCGGTGATCGAGGAGAAGGGCGACCGTGTTCTTGCCAGGTTTCACTGCGTCTGTGATGAATGACCAGATCGGTTTGCGTCGTTGCAGCAACATCTTGCCGCGCTTCGAGCGGTTGAATTCCCACTTCACCTTTTTGCCATTGATGAAGAGCGGCGACAGGCTCGGCTCGCCATCGACGTCGCAGAAAAGCATGAGAAGCTTGCCATGTTTTTGGGGAACATCGAATGTGGCACGGTACCACATGAACGTGAATTTCTCTTCGGCTTTCTGCTGATTCAAAGTGGCACTGTAAGTGGCGACCTCCTTCCATTTGGAGTCATCGAATTCCGGCTTGTGGTAGCCCATGCCTTCGCCCTTCAGATCCGGATCGTAAGTCATCCGCCATTTGTCCGGCAGCAGGCCGACGAGCCGGTTTGGTGCGGTGGTAAACTTGGCAGCCATGCTCGTCGTGTACCGCAGGAAGCGTGAGATGTATGAATTAGTTTTGTTATGGAAAGCCACCTGATCGGTCCTGGAGCGTTCATACATGCCGGACACAATCTCATGCGCTCTGGCAAATTCGCCCTTGTTGAGATGCTCGCGATGATCCATGTAATCGTGCGCCATCATCATGCCCTTATTGGCGAACTGAACCCTCATGTGTTCCAGCTCGTTGTCTTTAGTGACCGCGAGTGATTTATCCAGGAGCCCTTGCAGCTTTTTGCGGAACTCAGGCGTGTAGACAAGGTGCAGGGCGTAAAAACAACCGGATTCACTTTCCAGATTCTGAAACGCGTGATCGATGCTGTTCCAGTAATCCTTCATAAGCGGTGCGGCCTGGGGGCCGTAAAGTTTGTTGTAGTAGTCATCCATCACTGCCTCCGAATCCATATCCGGATCGTAAAGAATCTTCGCGCTGTGATAGATGGTAGGCCCCATGATCGACCAGGCCGGAAAGGTCTCGAGATTTACGCCAAGACATCCCTTCGCCTTCAGATACGGGATATCGTGATTCCAGGTCGAGAACTTTGCGAAAGGAACGGTCGATTCCGCAAGATTGAAATTATAGGTCCGATAGGCCATGTGACTGGTAATCTCGCCCCAACCATCGATGACATCTTTGAGCTCCATGCGTGAGGGACTGATGGGATTGCCAATGTGGTGATAGCGGCTGTAACGAATAGGCGCCACCCACGCGACGAGATTGGACGGCAACTTGTGCTTATCGAGCGGCGGCTCGGTGTAATCTGCGTAACAGTAAAAACCGAGCCTTACATCGGGATACTTGGCCTGGACGCGCTTGGCGATGTGTTCGTAAAACTCGAGAAAACGTTTGGATACCGAGACCTTTCCGGATGACGGAACAATCTGTCGAGGGTCATCACGATCCTGGCACGGTTTGCATTCGCAATATTCGCGGTTGTCCGGCGGCGATATGGAAAGATTTGCTTTGCCATCGTATTTCTCAGCACTTTCAAAAATCTTTTTCACGAAAATATCGCGCACCTCCTGATTGGTGGTGCAGAGCCATCTGCCTTTCTTTCGCTTTCCATCACGCAGCGCAAAGTATTCGGGATGTTCATCAAAATAATCACCCGCTGGGATGTATCCGTTCCAGGAATGCCCGGCGCTCATGGGTGTTCCGCCGCAGCCGTTCCACACCTTCCACAGATTGCCCCAGAACCACGAAGAGCCCCACAGATCACGATAGAGCATCTTCGGCTTCTCCGTGATCAACATGTCCTTCGCCATCAGTGTTTTTTCTGTTGGATAGATCTCTCCGAGCGCCTTGTTGCCTTTGCGCATGTAGGAGGTGTCGATCAGATACCTGCAGCCGAGCTCTTCGAGAAAGCGGCAGACAGCCCGGCAGGTTGAGACATGGTTCTGACCGGCAATCAGCGCACGCTTGCCTTTGACAGAGATGCGGATGCCTTCGTTGGTTTCACTCTTGATGTCATCGAGCTTCAGCCCGGCCTTGACGGCTGCCTGCCCCACGTAGATGGCTGGAGTACCCGGCTCCGGTGCGTGGGTGAACGTGAGCTCTGCTCCGGTGATCTTCCAGATCCAGTGTGCGAGAACGCCGGCGGACCAGCTTTCAGGGATCTTGCCCCTTGGGGTGCGGTACTGGCTGTTCTTCTTTTGGAATTCTGCGGCATTGAATGGCGTAGGCACTTCCACGCCATCGACCACGATGACGGCGAACGGTTTGCCATCCCTGGTGATTTCGAAGGCGTGGGAGTATGAGAATATGAAGAAGGGGAAAAGGAAGCTCGTTATGATTCTAGTGTTCATTGGATAACGGGAGGATGTTGATACGGACGACGGTGAATTTGTGAGAGCGGCTTTGCGGTCAACTCTACTCAAGCAGCAGGATATCCATGTCTTTCAGAAATGGAAGAGTCACGACGACTTTTCCATTGCCGAATTTCGAAGGTACATCCTTGTCAAGCCAGGCAGAAACGACGCGCTTTATCGGTTTCGCCGTTCGGATCGTCAGCTCCAGATTTTTCCACTCGATTTCTGACAGCCGCGTCTTCGCGTCCGGTTGATGATAAGCCCAGTTGGTGAGAGTGACCGCGAGTTTGCCGGACTCAGGATGGCGCAGGAGGTTTCCTTCGACGCAGGCTTTGCCGGTATCGACAACCGGCGCAACATGGCTTTGCAGATGCGCGGTGATATATGCTCCCCGTGAATCGTCAACGGTGTCTTCCATATTCATAGACCCGTCTTCATTCGGCTTGTTAAGCGGCACTCTGTACTCTCGACCGGGCATGAATGCGCAGGTAATGGCCTGGCCGCGACCGTGCCTGTTTCTGATGAGAGCCGGTGAGCCATCTTCAAATGTCGCGAGGATCTCTGCACCTTTGGATGGTTTCAGGGGTTCATACTGGGAAATCAGCTCAAAGGAGCCGAATTCCCCGCCGCCTTTTACGGAAACGCCTTCGCCGGCCTGCAAAGGCATTCGCTCCTGCAGGCCCATCAGATTCCGAATAGCGTCGAGTGGTCGCCGTCCTTCGTCGTACCGCATACTGCCGCCGCCCGAATAGAGCGTTCCTCCACCGCGCACCCATTCGGCAAGACGTTGTGACACATCGCGCCGGAGGCCCGCGCCCGAGATGTAAATGACTTTGTATTGCGAAAGGTCTTCAGAAAGCAGAAAGCCCTCATCCAACGGGTCGACGGGAATATGGGCGTGAGTGAGCGCGAGCCAGATACCCATGCTGTCACCCAGGGCCGGGCCTCGGCGATCATGCACTGCCGTGGTGAGCGGCCAGACAATTGCCACCTCCGCGGGGTAGGCCCACTCGGCGTTGTAGACCACGTCTTCAGCGCGGGCGACAATGCGCGAGAACCGGCCAACGCGTTCCTTCAGAAAATTTTTGTGCGAGAAGATGCTGCTGATCTTTCCACCGTATTTCGGGCCGTAGTTGTACCAATAGATCATGCGGCCTTCGCGGCCTATGAAGGTCATACCCCGCTGAAGCGTCGAGCCACGGACGGGCTTGATGAGGATGCCGAATCGTTTATTCAATTTGCGGCTGATGACGCGGCCGACATCGCAGAAAAGGCTGTCGAAAATATGCGTCCGCGGATCGTGGCTCGATGTCTCGAACATGAATCCGTTGTCCGCATGACGATAAAAGTTGTAGATGGCGCCGCCGTACACGTGCTGCATACGGAGCGCATACGAATAAACGTACGGTTGCCGGGCAGCGGGGCTTTCAGACTTGCCGGCTTCGATGGCCTCTCTCTTCGCACGGTTGGCGGCATCGCATCCCTGCCGCAGCGGCTCGAACATCATCGCGCTCGCCTCATAGTAAAAACGCGAAAGGTAGTAATTCATCATGTGTCGGCCGAAGTCTGTTTCAGCTTCGTTGACCGCAACCTGCTTCTGCTCTGGTTCTTTCGACACGGCAGACTCATCAGGTTGATCGATTGAACCGATAGCGGCATCAAGTTCCGCCTCCTCCGGCTTCTCTTCGCCGACCGCGCTCAGACTTCCGAGATTGTCGAGGAGCTTCTTCTGCTGCTCTGCTTTCTGTTCCGCCTTTTCCTCCAGCGCGTTTGCCGTCCGCATGTGCCACGGAATGGGCCGCGGCCCTTTGCGCGGATCCCAGGGATCGATTTCCGCCCAGGCCTTTCGTCCGAAATCGTCAGGTTTCAGGCCCATTCCTTTGATCCAGTTGCGGTAGCCTTCGATACAGTAATCGCAACTGAACACGTGTGCCGTGCGGTCGGGACCTTTGAATGCGCTGCCGATCTCGTCTTCCGTAATACCCCATACCTCACGCACTCCTCTCTGTTTGAGCATGCGCTGAACCGCGAAGGATGCATTCTTCCGGGCCTCCGCAAGGTTCGCCGGATAGAGCGGGCAACCGCTGCCAGGCGCGTATCTCTTCAGGGGATTCGATGTGAAGCGATCAGGCTCAGGCAGCGCGTAGCCGGTGGACTTGCCGATGATGGTGAGCGGCGGACGACCGTAGACAGAGATCCACTCCTGTAAATGGGTCCCGCCCCTGAGGCCGCTGATACCAAGAGCCTGGACGATCTCATACTCAGCCGCGGTGACCTTTAGGCTGGTGTGCTTGATGCCGTAGCCGATGCCTTTCGAATGACCAATGCAAATGGTTGTGAAGGGAAACTTATTCGGCAGCGACCGCTTGCCCCACGGAAGATCATCGATCCATTTTTTCTGCTTCTTGACGTAATCGACCAGGCTCAGGCAATTGCCTGAGAAATCGGGATTGGTGACCTCGCGGCCGTAGAAGAGATAGATAAGGCCACGCAGTGAAATGGCGATGGTCGCGCCGTGCTTGCCATCCTGTCTGATGCGTTTGATGGATTTGCCGTTGTGCAGAATCTCGAACTCCATCACCACATCCTTCAGGCTTTGCGCGGAGCCTTCGAGCGGAATGAGCGCGAAAGTGTAAAGGCCAGTAATCTTGTGCCGGTAACGTTCGCCAGGCAGCATCTTTTCGATGGGCAGCGGCGGAGACCACGCACCGACCTTCAGGTAGTGCTCGAGGTAAGTGCCGTCATCGACGATGACACGATCCTGCGGCTTCTTTTCGCCGAGAAGATCGTCTTCATCCTCACCATCGAGGTCTCCCGTACCGAGGTCAACGGCTGCGGCCTGGTTGAGATCGGGCTTGTCCGGCTTTACTCGGCAGAGCGAACCCGCGTTGACCTCCGTGCCCTCTCCGAACCCCCAGCGGATATAGACCGGCACCTCCGGCTTCAACTCGAGCACACGTGCACGGAGCTCGAGCGTCCTGATCCGCTGGAGCCCTGCTTTGTGATTGAATGGCTCTGCGGCTGCGTGTTCATTCAGAAGAAAGGCCAGTATCAGCCACGACATCAGAGACATTGAATTCATAAATCTGTCTCGTGCCCTCGTGAACAGAGTCGAAGCTGACAGCCAGTCCGTCCCTTCTCCAACGGGGATGGAGATCGCAGCGAATGTCGCCACGGAACGGCTCGGGGGAGTGAAAATGGCCAAGAGTGATTTTTTCATTCCTGGCCAGATTGTAAAGCATCAACTCACATAAACTTTCAGGTCCGAGGGGATAGGTGTCGCACACGAGCCACTGGTGATCCGGCGAAAAACACGCGTGGCCGTCTTCCGGTAGCTTGCCGCGACCGGCAGGCTGGAAATCACCCTCACCATCGGTGAATTCAACAAACTCCATCTGGCCGAGAACATCAGTGCTTATGAGGATGCGCCTTTCATCAAACCAGGCGAAGTGTGAAACCTTCTTGCCCAGCTCGATCTCACATCGCAGGCCTGTGCCGTCCGGGTTCACCGTCCAGAGCGATGACATGTACCGTGGCTGCGTCTTAACGCGACAGAAAAAGAGAATGCGGGAGCCATCCGTATTGAACAGAACATGGTTGAACCAGGCCGCGCCGGCAGGAGCATCCATCCGTCGAGTAACGTCCTCGATGGATACGAGAAGAGAGCTCCCACCTGTCTCAAGGTCGATCAGAAACAGGCCGTCGTCTTTCGGATGCTCGATCAGTTCGTCAACGTTCCCCGACGCATATCCAACTACGGAACGGCATTGCGCCATCCGTTTGAAATTGAGCCCGATGGCTTGGGGGCGTGTTGGCGAGACGGCTGCAATAGCACTGCTGATAGTTCTCGAAGCCCTTGTATCGGCACTGATGGCGCGAGAGACCAGCTCACCATCTTCCCAATCGTTAAGGGTGAATTCTTCGCCATGGACCGTTTCAATCCAGTGCATCATCGATCCCTGCTGCAGATTAAACGCGCTGGTTTGAGCGATGGGCTCAAAAGTCAGGTCGTCCCCGTGGATAAGACCGACAGCAGCGACGTCATCGGGCCTTGGAGGATGCTCATGAAAACCTGTTTCAAGTGCCAGATGGCAGCGGCACGAACTGTCCCAGGAATCGATTCCGTAATAGCCGAAGAAGTGGTGTCTGGGCGGATGGGTCAGGGGGCGGAGTGTTGGCATGTGTGTATCAGATGGACATACGCGGTGGGCGCGGCTCATCTGTGTCAACGCTCGATGACCCAGATATTCCGATACACGACCGGGTTGCCGTGCCCTTGAAGATAGAGGGGGCCCGCACTGGCGCCTTCAGCCCTGCCAGACCTGGTGCCGCCACGGACTTCCACTTTATCGTGGACAAGCACTCCGTTGTGGTGGACGGTCAACGTGGCATTGCTGACCTTCTTGCCGTTTTCGTCCCATCGCGGCGCTTTGAACTCGACGTCATAGGTCTGCCACCGAAGGGGCGGAAAACACATGTTTACCTTTGGTTCGGCTACTGAATAGAGCCCACCACACTCATTGTTCTTCCCTTCCAGACCAAAGGAGTCGAGCACCTGCACTTCAAACCGTTGCTGCAGGTAAACGCCGCTGTTGCCGCGGCCCTGCCCTCGGGCAAAGGGCTTGTAAGGGGTACGGAACTCAATGTGAACGAAGTGATCCTGAAACAACCTCTTGCTCTTTGTGCTGCACCAGAGCAGGTTGTCATCAGTCATACGGCCGTTCTCGAAATTGTCGGGGTTAACGCCGTCAAACAGGACGATCGCGCCCGGGAGAGGCTTCTTTCCCAGCGTCTGGCTTTCACGTTCAGTGCGCTTCAGTGTTCCCGATTCTTTGCCGTCCTTGCCCAGGACAGTCATCACGCCTTTACTGATCTTCGCCGACCATGCCTCGCCCTTCATTTCAACAGCACCTTCTTTCCCAAGTGTCCCAGTGATTCGCGCCTTGCCTTCCTCCTTAACCCAGCCCTCGCCCGGGAGACCACCTGGGTAGAGCACTGCCTGGAATTTGCCATCTCCGTCGGCAATCACCTGCACTCCGGACTTTCGAGCTTTGCCAGCGACAATCAGTTCTCCGGAGTACTCCCCTTGAATGAGGAAGTCAGGATCGTCTGCAGTGGCCTCCTCGACCGATGTGTAGGTCTTGCCTCCGCCGGTGTGCCGGGGCGCAGGGATCTTATAGCTGGCCCATGCCTTCTGATCCCACGCTATCTTTGCCTTTGATTCCCTGTGCGATAGCAGGTGGTGGGGAAACGGCTCTTCCTTGCCACCGGGAGGCTTCCAACCAGCGATACAGCCAGCGCCTCCGCCCGCCTCGAAGAATTCGATTAACAAATCGTGCTCACCCGCGCCAAGCTTGACCTCGCCGCTCTTGCGTACCATGCCATGCACGCCGCCATTATTGACGACGACCTTTCCATCGATGGTCAGCCGTGAGCCGTCATCCGATTCAATAAAAAAGCTGTAATTTCCTTCATCACCCAGGGCCAGCTTGCCCGACCAGCGAACGTAGAAATTGTCAACCAGTTTGGTCTTGTAGAACTCACCTCCCGCCGAGCGAAAGTTGACCGCACCATCCACTCGTACAAGGAAGGGCTTCACGTCCTTGCCCGGCTTGGGAAAATCCCTTGGGGCCTTCTCGAGTTTGAAGTACTCGCCAATCAGACCGGGCTGTGAAGTTTCATCGATGAGTTCATCGATTTCTTCTGCGCCCAGGCTTGTGATGAGAAGCAAGGCAATGAGACCGCATTCGATTCTATTTCGCATCGCGTGTTTCCAATCAGGGATCTGAGTCAGTGGTCATTGAGTAGCCCGGGATCGCGTCAACGAGTGGGTCAGCATTCTGTCCGCAAAAGCCAAGATGGCTGTGGCGCCGCCAGCCTTCCGCAAATCCATAATGTCCGCTGAGATCGCCGATCTCACTGCAGAGCTGCTTCATCGTGTGAATGTATGAATCGAGGCCCTGGCTGACGTCCAGCCAGTCCTTCTGCGATCTGTGAAACGCCAGCATCTCTGCTTTGCGATCGATCACAGTCGCTATGTCGACAAAGATTCTGGGACGGACGGGTTCCCATATTCCGTCGCGGTTGCCGTGCGGCTGCGCGTGGTAAAGGGTGACGTCATTAGTCACGATGTCCCGTGGCGGATCGACAGGGAAGTTCGGCATACCCCGGCAGAACGCGGCGGTCACTCCGAGCCGGCAGGCGTTCGTGTGATCTTCCATGTAATCCTGTGGTGAATGCAGCAGGACAATCTCCGGCGCCACTTCTCGCATGATGGATGCGAGCCTGGCCAGGGTCTCCTTTTCGTAAAAGATCTCGATGTCGTTCGTGAGACTTTCGTGAAAGTGAGCCCCGATGAACTCGGCCGCGTTCTTTGCCTCTTCGCGCCGCATTGGAACAAGCACGTCCGGCGGATACTCCGTCGATCCACACGAGCCGTTCGCTATGTTCATGTAATGAAGCTCGTACCCGGCATCCTTGAGAAGCATCAGGGTGCCGGACATGACAAACTCGATGTCGTCCGGATGCGCTGCGATGGCAAAAGCGGTCTTTGCCATGACTAGTGCATCTCTGCATCGCAGGAGCCGATGCCGCTGCGCAGGAAATGGAAGTGCACGTTCGGATGATCCGCGAGTAACGACATTGGCACACTCGAGTCTGGGATCTTCTTCGAAATCATCATTGCAGTCAGACGCATGCCGAAGGGATTATCGTGCGTACCTGCCTGCCAGATCGAGATCCTCTCTGATTTCCAGGTTTCGTCCGGGCCGACCGTGACCGCCTGGGTCGGCACGTTCTGGACAACGCCTCCACCTGAGGTGCGGGCATTCTGGATAAGCGTCATCGGATGCAGATCGACGACTCGAGTGGTGAGCTTTCTATATTCCTCCGGGGGCGGCGGCTCGTCTTCATATGGAGCCTCACGCTTTGGCGGATCGTTGAAGGCCCAATGCTTCACTTCGCCCTGCCCGCCCTGCATGGTGACACAACGTACCTCGTTGAATGCCTTGATGTAGTCTGTGGGATCGACGCCCGGAAAGTGCAGATTCTCTTCCGGCATCTTGAGGTCCTCACGGATCCGATTAAAGCACAGATCCATATCGGCCTTCTTGAAACTGAGCGGGTGATCACCCGGCACCTCCTTGCCATCTTCGACCCATTCATCCATGCCCCAGAAATGTGCGTTCTTGAGATTCAGGTCCAGCGCGTTGACAAGTCGTGCAACGAGAGGGAGTTGCTCCGTAGGCCCGATAGGGCCGCAGATACCGGCCGGTCTCTCATCCGTGGCCTCCTGCCAGGCGTGGATGTAATCCAGGGCCTCAGCGAGATAGAAGTCTTCTATCGTGTCATAAAACGTCACCTTGAAACCTTCTCTGGAGAGTCCCAGCATGTCATCCGCAGTGAGCCGTGCGGCGTCATCCAGGATTTCACGGTCAAGGGTTGTGTAGTCCCACCATTCCGGTGCAACAATGCTTCTTGCTCTCATGGGTGTGTCTCCCTCTCTGGGTTGGATAAAGGTTGTTTATGCGATGGTAATTCGGAGCAATATATCGGTGGAGTTCGAGCGCATCAAGAGTGTATGACAGTCTCCTCTGACTGTGAGCAGGCAGTCATAGCGCTTGTATCTTCAAGACCCACACATCGTTTTTCGGCAACTTCAGCGCGAAACGTTTCAAGGTTTCATTCGAGACTGACTTCTCCTCACCAAAATCCAGATATCGAAACTCCTCTGGTTTCTGCATGGTCACTCCGATCATTTCGTACTTGCCCTTCGGCAACTGCAGCCCCAATTCAACGGATGCTTCGCCGCCCCAGTTGAGTAGAGCGATGAACTTCGTTCGAGCATCCAGCTCGAGGAGATGTGCTTCGACTCTGTTTCCGTGATGGCGGAAGAACAACGGCTTTCGATTCCCAAGGAGATGGTCAATGTGCGTTCGCACGCGATTCGTGAACGCCGGGTCTGTTTCGGCTTCCACCCAGTTCTCCTTAAGAAAGATGGCGTTTCCGTCGCGCTGACCGGCAGCTATCAGCTTTTGCAGAACCGGGCTTTCATGACGTTTGCCGAGATCGTCCACCTCTCCCTGCTTTTGCCCGATGAGCAACTTCCTTCCTGCCGCCTGCGCTTCGGTCAGCAATGCGGCCACCTCTTCACTCACGGAATAAGGGAATGGCAGGACGAGCAGATCGTATGCGATTGCCTCTCGAACCTGCTCGACGTGATCCAGGTAGAAGAGGTCGAATGGGTAACCATTGCTGAGCAGGAGCTCATTAATGAATCTGCTCGTCCAGAATCCCTGTTTTGCTTTTGGATTCCACCCGAGCCAGTAAGTGCCGTTCAGGTTGTCCCACCAGTCTTCGGACGCACGTGAAGTGAGGAGAGCTATCCTGCGAGGCGTTCGGGCACGGCGAATGCCCCAGCGTTCAAGCGTGCGAATGAACCGCAATCCGCGCTTTACTGAATCTGTTTTTTTCCAGAGCCCGATGTAGTTGTACCGATAATGATTGACGATCGACGCCCCCTGAAAGATGCCGCTGATCACGCCAAGCGTGCCGTCGATACCGACGCCATCCATCACCGTAGCCTGTCGTTTCGCGGATGCGGCCACAAAACGTCTGGTCGCCTGAGGCTGGTAATCGGTGCCCATGTAATCCACACCGGAGATGCGGCCGATCAGGTCGTAGGCCAGGCCATAGGTCATCCGGTTGTTTCCGGATACCGCGCCTGAGCCGATATTCAAGAGTGTGATGCAGTCGGAGTTCAACCCTTTCACGATTGCATGTCTTCGCTTGAGCGCGTTACCGGCCCGCTCGTAATTCGAAAGCACGTGCCGTTTGTAGTTAACCGATTGCTCCCACCCGTTTGGCAGATTGGAGTCTTGTCCCCAGCGAGCGCGGAACGCCTCCCGGCTCGGATGTTCTGTGGGAAGCTTTGCCCCTCGGGGATTGGCAAGACCAAAAGTATCTTCGTCCGGCATCAGGTAGACCCCATCCACGCCACGGGAAGCGACCTCTCTGCAGAGCGTTTCGTAAGCATCTGTACCTCGCGGGCCGATGTAGGTCTTATAGATGTCCGGGCGAAACAGCACGAACAGCTTGAGCCCCTGTTCGTGTGCACCTTCCGTAAACTCACGAAGCAGGTCCGGTCCGGAAGGCGGATCAAGTTCGGTGCCGGCCTGAGGCTCTGCTGGTTCTTCAACATCTTTTTCCACTTCCACATCGAATTCGTCCTGCTCCTCCTCCTCGACCTCGGTCACCGCCTCGCCGACCTGCGGAAGATTGGCTGCCTCTACTTTTTTGTAGTAATCGGGATTGGTGACCGATTTAAAATTAGTGGTAGGCCAGAATGCTTTGGGATCGGCCTCAATGAACAGCGTCATCGTATCTGCACCAAGTTCCTTTACTCCCTTCAGTAACTTCTGAAAAGGCGGATGTGAACGCAGGTGAGCCTTGGGTAATTGCGTCTCGTGAATGCCGGCCATCCAGAGGTCGACCATGACGCTCTTGAGGATTCGTTCCTCCACGGTTGGTTCAGGCAGACGAAGCTCCGCGACTTTGCCAAACGCAAGCCTGGGAGTTGATTCTTCGATTACCCTCTTTGGCTTTTTGGCTTTTGCGAGTCGGCTGAAAGTCTCCGCATTTGAATAGATCTCGAATTCCCGGATATCCGGATAACTCTTCTCCCATCCGCGCTGGCCCTGGAACGCTCGAAGCTTCAGGCGGTATAGAAGAGTCGGCTCAGAAGAAAATCCCCGCCACACATTTGGCGCGCCATCGGCGGCATACACAAGGGCCTTGTCATACTTACCGTCGTTCGTGGTGTCTGCGTAAAGAAAATACTGGATGGCAAACAGACGCCCCTGAAGAAAGCGAATCCGTGAAACAGGAACGGGATCGTTGAAAACGAATTCATAGCGGCCACCGAATCCGACACCAGTCCGGAAAGACGCCACGGTCGCCTCGATTCCATCGACCGCGTTCCGAATGGACATGCCAACAGATGGATGCGAGCGAAGCCGAGAGGCGAAATTTGCTATGTTTGGCTCGCGGCTCAGATCGTGCGCTTCTGGCGGGAGTATCTTCATCGAAAGGCCCGTTATTCTTGCTTTCTCAGGACGCGGTTCGTTCTCGCCCGGACCGACCTCCTCCTCTAATTCAGCATCCGGGTCGTCCTTCTGGTCGGTGTAGGGTTTGCCATCCAACAGGAGTCTGCCGTCTTTGACCTGCAGGCGGCTGTCAGGGCTCTGGGCCGAAAGGCTGCCAACGACAGGGCTCTCAGGTCCAAGTCCGAGGGCTGCATTTTCGGTCTCCTTCATAGGCGGGTAGAAATACCGGCCTTCAACTTGAAACACCTTATTCTTCTCATGCAGGTACATCTTGAACGGTACATCCGGCTTGCCGAGGATCGTTCCATGGTTGCTGACCAGGTCGCGGCAGGAGCGGGTCGGCTGATATGTCTTCACGATCAGTTTGTCTTTGGGGTCGAACCGCCATTCAGGTGTCTCCAGGCCGAAAATCAGTTTCTGACCATCGGAGAGGTCGAGAACGTTTCCGGCCTGAATCTTGAGGCCCGTGCAGCGCAGGTCTCCTTTGACCATGACCTTTCCACTGACCTTATCCAGCATCAGCGGCGGGAGGATTCCTTTGGCCTCAATCAGTTGATCTCCCCGCCCAACCATTCGTATCCATCCAGTGGATGCCTGGAACTGCCGGCAGGACTAGTCACTCTTAATGGTGCCGTGCAGTTGAATGTCACCGATCAATGTCAGGGCTGTTCTTGAATCTTTCCCGGCAAAGACCAGGTCTCCCCGGATGCTCAATGTCTGCTCTCGCTTTATTTGAATATGGCCACCTCGCAGTACGACTGAGCCCATCACTTCCAGGCGATCCTCAACCGTGACGCGATATGGAAAAACAGATGGCTCAAGCGTAAGAGAGTCAAAGAGTGCTCCTCCCGTTTTCAATGAAACCGATGAGTGCTTGCCCTCAATGATGAGTGCCGGGCTGCCGCTGATGCTGCCCTTGTTAGAAATCGTTCCGCGACCGACAGTAATCTCTGATTTGCCTTTTGAGGTATCAAGAAAAGCGCCCTTTTCAAGATAGATGCCGGCCCCGGACTGTTTCGCACCGGCCCTGTCGTAATCGACCGTTGACGTTTTCGCGATGTCGAGGTTGTGTCCGTTCAGAATCAACCAGGCTTTTGGACCCAACTGCAGCTTTAGATCCACTTCCGCATCGCCGCTCAGAATTGGGTAGTGCTCGAGACCGGGGGGAATCACGACATCCCGACCATCCTCGAGTTTGGGCACAGCACCCGTCGACCAGTTTGCAGGCTCGTGCCAGCCAGATGGCCGTTCGCGATGTGAGCCCTTCCAACTGTTCGGCTCAGCTTGAGCGGACGCGCACAGAACAAAGATGTACTGAAAGAATGGTCGCACGATGACTGTTACCTGCCTTGAGCGATTCTACTTCGGGAACTCTATTCGGATCTCGTCGAGCATGACGTAACCTTCAGGCAGCCGGCCACGCCAGACAGGATAATCCTTTTCAGGGCGTAGA
>JASLXP010001044.1 GCA_030740295.1 Planctomycetota bacterium | reverse complement strand
GGCCATCCGTGTGCCTAACGGCAGCTTTGAAGAGGTGGCTGATGGGCAACCGGTCGGCTGGACATATCGAGCATCTGAGCACCTGGAGGTGAGCATCGATGAAAGGGAGGAAGGTAAGGGACAGGCTCTCCTTATGAATCTGAAAAACAGTGCGCCCCTTGCCCTTGAGACGACGGTTTACAATGAACGAGAATTCACCGCTCTACCAAAATCCATGCTGCTGACAGCGCGCATGCGGAGGCAGTTCCCAGGTGGCTTTGCAGGATTCCGCTTCCAATGGCGCAAACAGGATGTGCCTCACCTGAATTCGTTCGAGTACAGATCGGGCGGCAAACAGAAACGCTGGCACAAAGTGAATTTCGCCGTCATTCCACCGCCATGGGCGGACACTATGCGGCTGGGCTGCGTTTCTTACGGGGCACGTTCCATGACTTGGTTTGACGAGGTCTCACTCGATCCAAGCGAAGGCAAATCGGACAGACTGGATTTCGACAGCCGTAGCCTTTTCTTTGACGCCAACGGCAGGATGACGCTGATGGCCGATGACTACCCTCTGTTCTGGGAGGCTCAACTGTCAGCCGGGTCAGTGAAGGGAACCACCGGTCAGCACATCCTGGAATTGGAGGAGCCGGCCAGTCTCGTGGGAGAAAGTTATTCTCTTGACGGTTACTGTTCCGATTTTGCCAGCGGCCAGAAACTGATCATTTCGCTGCGCGCCAACCGTGATGGCTTTTCGCTCAAGTATACAGCTACCGTCACCGGTCAGGCACTGGAGAAGTCTGAATGGATCGAGCTCCGCCTCACCGCACCGATGGACATCACCCAAAAAGTCGGGCCGATGTTCGTGGATGAAGAAGGCGGCTTCAAGGAGGTGAAGCTCCCTATTCCGGCGCAGAACATCAAAACGCTGGTGTGGGGCGAACGGGACGAACGGATCGTTTTTTCGTTCGAGAAGCCGGTCCAGCTCAGGGCCAGCAAACTTGGCAAGAACTGGCGGTTCGCCATGCGCCGGGCCACCACGACTCGAAAGACAGAGTTCAAATTCGGTATCCATCTGAAAGCGGCCATCAGCGGCGAGGATTACGAACAGCTCCTGGCCACCATTCGCGAATCAGAATCTTCCGGCCATTACCCGGATGTCCTGAAGTTTTATCAGGAACTGAAGGAAGGACGGCCATTCGATCCGGAGACACAGAGCCTGGCTGACCGCGAGATCAGACGACTCAACAAGATGCGCGAGCAGGTCGAGAAAGAAACGAATCAAGCCATCGAGCAGGCGGAAGATGTAAAGCTGATTTCGGAGATCAAATACGCGAATAGAGTCTTCGAGAACTTCATGGCCTGGATACCGGAGGCCGAGCAGGAGAAATATGCAGAGACCCGTGACCGCCTGAAGAAACTCCAGGCGGAGGGCGAGAGGATCGAGCAGAGCAAGGAAGCCAGAGTGATCCTGGAACGCGGCAAGGCTCTGAAGGAAGCCGGAAAGGACCTTCTGGCCAACCAGTGCTTCGAATACCTGATCGAACACTTTTCAGAAACGAAATACGCGGAGGAGGCAAGCCTGCTGAAGGTGGAGTGATCTCAGCAATCCCGATTAAGAGGAAGATTACGATGACGATTAAGAGCCCAGAGCCAGACATCCTTGAGCTCGTGACCTCACTCCATCACTCCAACATTCCAGCACCATCACTTCTCTACTCTCCTCTCCAACGCCGCCTTTATCTCTTCCACCACCTTGTCGCCGAGCAGACGGCTACCCTCCGGCTTGAAGTGCACATTTCCGGGCTGCGTCTGAAGCTCGGCCATTCTGGGAAGAATGTGGGCGTGTAGATCATTTA
>JASLXP010001043.1 GCA_030740295.1 Planctomycetota bacterium | reverse complement strand
AGCGCGTGCTTGCATCCGCTGAAGGTGGGCAGGAGAAAATGAACTTCTTCGCTGCTTTCATTCAGACCGAGCCTTACGCGTACGGCGATTACATGCTCCGTGTCGAAGTCTCACGCGAGAACCGGCCCCTGGCATTCCAGGACATCGAGATCGGTATCCGCTACGTGCGTCCGGTCGAGTTCGGGTGGGAGATGTGGGCTGGAGTGCCGGAGAACGATCATCAGGCCCGACTGATCATGGAGGACATTCAACGAG
The DNA here is from genome assembly GCA_030740295.1 of Planctomycetota bacterium. The sequence goes on along the minus strand of JASLXP010001043.1, from coordinate 10,576 downwards.
CCGGGATGGATACATACATCGGGCAGGAAGTGCGCGTCATGGACTGGTATCTTCGCTACGGCCGCCGGTTTTCAGAGAGAGTCCATGCCAGCGGAACCAGAGGCGTAAAGCCGGAAACGCATCCGCATCGATATATCAAGGGCCCCGACGGCAAACTGAGACGGTGGGGACGCGGGCAGTTCATGCACGGCATCAGCCACGAGGAGAATATGTCGGCCGGCAGAGAAGAAATGCTGGAAGGCATCCGCAAAGCCGCAGCGCATCCCGCGTTCAACGGCATCGTGCTCACCAATGACGACTACTCTTCACTGCACTACGGATTCGATTACGGCGACCACAACCTGGCACGATTCAAGAAACTCACCGGGCTCGACGTGCCGAAAGAAAGGCCGAAACTGAAGTATGGTGTGGTGCCGGACAACGATCCCTGGCTGCAATGGTGCCTGTTTACGCTCAAGCAGGTGAGCGGGCGGTGGAACCAGATGCAGAAGGAGGCGGTAACATCCCTCCGCAAGGACATCCGCATCGGTCCTATCCCCGGTGGCATGCAGATACCGATGATCCACATGTGGTCAGCCGGTCAATACCCGCCACTGAATTTCGGCGAGTGGGGGCACAACCTCGTCGCTTGCTACTACTACAACAGCTATTGGCAGCCGTTGACCACGAACACCTGCTGGATCGAGTGCGGCCGGATGGGCAATCGATCTCTGCCCACCTGGCTGATGCCGGACGCGATGCGCCCGCTGGTCAATTACACTCGCAACAACCTCTTCCACCTGCTCGCCGCGGGAGTGCGCGGGCTCACTTACTTCACTTACAAGGCACGCACTCGTGAGGCGTGGGATGAGCTGGTTCGTCTCCGGCCGGTCATCGAGCGCATTGCTCCCGTCCAGGCACGCATCGAGCCCAAAGGCCGACGCATCGCACTCATGTACTCTGTCACCACGGACTGCTATAAACCGGCTGACTGCTGGCTATTGCTGCCTTACGCCTACGCCAATTTGCTCCAGGCCCACTACGACGTGGATATCATCGCCGAAGAGGAGGTGGTCGACGGCATCTGCAAAAACTACGACGCGGTGTTGCTCTATCGCTCGCTCTATCTGCGGAAGTCTGTTTCCGATGCACTTTCCATGCATGCGAAGAATGGCGGCACGGTACTGCTCGACCGCACGGTCCCCTTTAACATCCCAGGCGCCAAACGCGTGAACGTTGACTGGGCCATGGGCGGGCTCGCCACAAAAGACATCCCGCCCCTTGGAGCGCACGTGGCCACGCCCGGCCCAAAGGACTACGGTCATCCCGAACGAATCGCAGCCGTGAAAGAAGCATTGCAGCCGTTCATCGAGCCACCTTTCAAGTGTGACGACGACACCCTCGTCGCGCATCCTTTCAGATACCGCGGCGTGAATTACGTGTGGTTCGTCAACGCGCTCAATGGCGAAGAGTATCGACTCTGTCAGGACCGCCTGCTGATGAAGCGGACGGAGGCCGCCAAGCAGGAGATCCACGAATGGGAGGAGAAGGAGCTTCGCGAGCACCCCACCTTTGAAACGGCCGTCACCTACGCCAAGCTCCCCGGCGTGCCGTACGATCTGACACAAGGCAGGCCGCTCACCGCCACAAAGGTAAACGGCGGTGAACGCCTGCCCTTGAGCATGGATCGATTCGGTGGAAGCCTGATCGCCTTTTATCCCGAGCCCATCGAATCCATCAAGATGGACGTGCCGCGGCAGGCGAAGGCAGGTGTTCTCTTTCCCGCTCGCATTACCGTTTCGGGCAAGACTGGCCCTATCAATGGCGTGGTTCCGGTTAAGTTCACCCTCACCGATCCCGCCGGGAAAGTATCGGTTCTGTCACGGACTATTGGCGCCGTGGGCGGCCGGTGCCAGTTTGACTGGAAGCCGGCAGTAAACGATACGCCCGGCAAGTGGGCAGTGTCCGCCATCGAGCAGGCATCCGGCAAAAAAGCATCTGTTTCGATCACGCTCTCCCCCTGATGCAACTCCGCGCTGCAAACTTCTCCTCGTCCACGATGGCCGATTTCGTGGCGCTTACGAGGGGGGCCATTAAATCGTGAATCCTGAACGTTGATGCCATTTCCGAATGTCTTCCGACCGGGAAGCCCTATCATTCACACTCCCGAAACCTACCAGGCCAGGCCATGAAAAAGAAAATCAAGATAGGCGCGGTAGTTGTATTGCTCATCCTGTTCGTGACCGCGATGATCCAGAACCTGGCGGGGGTAACAGTGACCTTTCTGATGTGGAGTCCGCGGTTGCCGATGATCCTTGTCTTACTGATTTCGGTCATCCTGGGTTTCATTGGCGGGATTCTGTTCACTACTATCCGGGCAAAAAGGAAGCGCTGAGGTCGGGCGGTTTTGCCTTGCTGCATCCGATCCCGGTCAGTATTATCCCGCGCGTTAGGGCCGAAGTTTATTCCGTTCGGAGGAGCATCCGCAGTTTTTTGGCTTCCCTTTATTCACAGCGGATATATAGAAGGAATGTTGACCCTGAATACTCAACAGACCTTGGCAGGCTTTCCGGAGTCCTCCGATGTCCCCGGAAAATTCTGACGAGGTGTCTGCTCCTGAAGCAGAAATCACCAACCCCGAGTCCACGCAGCCTGACAGCTTGCTGATGTGGACGATTGTGGTGGTTGGGATTATCGTGCTTCTCTGTGGGCAGTTTTGGGGTGTCAGGCCAGGCACCAAGGGAAGCAAGACCGGCGGGGAACGGATTCCTCAAGGTAATTTGGATACGCAAACCAACCTCCCGCCAGGAGGTTCTAGCCAGGAGTGAGGTATGAGTGATGATCAGCCCGTTGCCCTCGGACTGGATCTGGGGGGGACAACCTGCAAGCTGGGCATATTTGATGTGGAAACCCAGGAAATGGTCGACCACACCACCAGCCCAATCAAGGACGGCTCAAGACCCGGTGAAGACTTGTTCGAGCAGTTCTGCAATGCCGCAGAAGGGATGCTTCGCGGACAGGGAATGACCCCGATCCAGGTGGTCAGCGCCTGCATCGCCAGCGCGGGGATTCTGGGCCCGGACGGTGCAAAAGAGCCCTGCCAGTTTGAGCAAGTGGTTAACAGCCCAAACATCCGGGGCATCAACGGTTTCAATATCAAGGGTGCGGTTAAAGCGCGGTTTCCGAATGCACTGACATTCATTGAAAACGACGCGAAAGCCCACGGCTGGGCCGAATGGTTTTACGGGGCTGGCACCGAAGAAGGCGTCTATTCCCTGGTCGGTTTCACTCTTGGCACCGGCCTCGGCGGCTACATGATTGTGGATGGCCAGATGGTGCGTCCGGGAGAATTGGGACACATTCGCGTCGATACTTCCGACGATGCCCCACACAGCCCTGCCGGGGAAAAGGGGGCTGCTGAAGCATATGTTTCAAAAATCGGCATACGCCAGCTCGGCAGGGATTTCCTCCAGCAGTATCCGGAATCCCGTCTCAAGGAAATCGGCGAAGGACCGGAAGGGCTTGACCCGCTGCCTATCGCCAAAGCCGCGGAAGAAGGGGATGAAGCGTGTCGTCTTCTGTACGAGCAGGTCGGCATCTATCTGGGCCGGCTGATTCGTTCGCTTAAGCGAGTCTGCAATCCGGACGTCGTGGTCTGCTCTGGAAACATCGCCAACGATTTGCATTTGATGATGCCTGGCATTCAGGAGGCGCTTAATGATGACCCTCTGTTCCCCAGGAATCCTATCATCAAAAAGACAACCCTCGGCCCTGACAAGGCGGGCATCATCGGGGCCGGTGCGCTGGCCATCCACGGGTTTAAGAGAAAGGCTTGAATGCGCTGTCTGTCACCGGACGTGGTGCTATAATCCTCCGCCTTTCAAGGGTCGCACACATCAAGAAGCAAGGTTGAGCCGGTGGGGCGGGGGCTTTTATCTGCACAACCTCAGGAGCATCCATGAGCAAGAAGGCGCGGAAATCGAAATCTGCCAGGTCAAAGAAAACCAGCAGAAAACCTTCAAGCACACCTAAGACTCAGCAGTTGCCGATTTCGCTCGAGCCCGATTACAGGGCCGCGCTGAAAGCCAGCGAAGTCATCAGCGAACACGGCGCGAAAAAGGACGTCATGAAGAAACTCACGCCGACCATCGCCAGGGCGTTCAACGCCTACGGCTGGGGTGTCCTTCTGTCGGCTGACCCGATCCCACAGTTCGAGGTCTTCCTTGAAAAGAAAATTACCGAGAACGAGATGTTCAACATCTCAAGCATGGCGATGATCAGTTACAGCGATTTCGCAGAGATGGTCGGGGAGCACGCGGAGAACGTACAAGACGTAAATCTGGATCGCCCGCAGACTGACGGCGCGGACATTATCCTCACCTGTGACATGTTCGTGCCCAGCGGCTTTCTGGGTATCTGTTTCCTCATCGGCGACGGCCGCCGGGTGCCTTCGCTTGCCGAGATTCGTCTTTTCTCATTGCTTTCCAACCAGCTCTCCGCAGCCATTGAGAATTCCCGGCTTCATCTGCAGATGTATTCGGAAGTTCGGATGGATAAGCAGCACGCCGAAGACCTCGCCACCGGCCTCCCGGGCAAACAGCTTTTCATCGACGAGCTCGCACAGGAGATCAAACGATCCGCCCGTTACGGGAACGACCTCACCTGCCTCTTTGTGGATTTCTCATCCCTCAATCGTATCAAGCGAAAACACAAGTCGGAGATCTATAACCGATTGCTGGGGCAGCTCGGCGCCCTGGCCAGAAAGTCGATCAGAGAAGTGGACCTCGCTGCACGATACAGCGCCTCGCAGTTTGCCGTGATGTTGCCGGACACCGGCCCCGCCGGCGCCAGAGTGGTAGCCCATCGATTCCTTGCTTCGCTCGACCAGGTCCGCGTCTCCCCCGGCCGCGGGAAACAACCGATCACTGTGAATGGTGGCCTGGTGCGAGTCTGCCTCGCCCAATCAAGGAAGACGAAAGAGACGGCCAAAGATATCGTCTCGCGCATTCAAGGTGCCCTGAAGAAAGCAAAAGCCGACGGTAAGAAAACCAGGGTCGTTGTCGCGCCGAAAAGCGCCATCAGGCGCAAACAGACAGCGTGAGAGCGATGCTCCATCTCCTGTCATTCTCCCTGCTTTCCATTGGCGTCGCGGAGCAGCCCACAGATCTCGTTGGCCAATGGCGGCTGATCGTTGATCACCACAAGGATGGAGTATTCGCTCCCGCGGCCGGTGGCCTTTCCGCTTCCAGCCACGGTCTCAGCCAGTTCAGCGCCGACCGACCTCAGGCACTGATGTTCGATGGTGCCGGCAAACATCACCTCTCCCTCGGTTCGGATCTCGAGAATGAAGGCACCCTGAAGGACCACCTTCCGGCCCGGGACATCACGGTCGAAGCGTGGGTAAAGATTGACAAAGAGATCGAATGGGGCGGCATCATCGGATGCATCCAGGATAACGGCAGCTTCGAGCGCGGCTGGCAGCTTGGCTACCGAAAATCGAGTTTTTATTTCGCGCTGTCTTCGGAGAAGAAGCAGCGGCTGACCTACCTCCAGAGTGGAACGGATTATGTGCCGGGCTCTTGGTATCACGTGGCCGGGACGTACGACGGCAAACTCATGCGCGTCTATGTGGATGGCGTCTTGCGGGGACAGTCCAACGCTCAGGTCGGCCCCATCAAATATGCCGAGAAGAAACGCTACTCAATAGGCGCCTATCACGATGACAACGAGCTTCATCCGTTGACCGGCCAGATTGAGCAGATCAGCGTATTCAAAAGGGTCTTGAGCGACCGTGAGATCCTGCAGCGATTTGACGCTCGCAAAGATCTCTTTCCCGGCATTGAGCCCGTGCCGGAAAATGTCACCGGCTGGCCCACCTACATGCGTGACAACTCACGAACTGGAATCTCTCAAGAGACGCTCAAGCTCCCCCTTCAGCTCAGATGGATCTACCGGGCACGCCATGCACCGAGGCCCGCCTGGCCGCCACCGGCGAAACAGGACTTCTGGCACAAGAAAACGGACCTCAAGCCGCGTGTCATATACGACAGAGCCTTTCACATCGTGACGGTCGACGATGACCTGATCTTCGGCTCGTCCGCGGACGATAAAGTCCACTGCCTCGATGCATCCACTGGAAAGCCGCGATGGACTTTCTACGCCGAAGGCCCGGTTCGGCTGGCGCCCACCATAGCCGGTGATAAAGTTCTGTTCGGTTCTGATGACGGCTGCGTCTATTGCCTGGATCGAGCCGATGGTACGCTGCGATGGAGAACCCGACTGGGATTGCCCGACCAGCGGCTGCCGGGAAACTCGAGAACGATCAGCATGTTCCCAATCCGGACGAGCGTCATCGTCCAGGCTAACCGGGCTCATGTCTGCGCGGGCCTGTTCCCATCGCAGGGCACTTACCAGGCAGAGATCGATATCGCTACTGGCGAGATCGTGGCAAAGGGAAAACTCAACAGTTCGACGCAAGGCTATCTCGAAAGGCGAGGCGGGCGCATCTACTCGCCGACCGGGCGTACCAGGTCAATGTCATTCGTCTCGCATCTGAAGCGCCGTGGAAAAACCAAGGGCAAAGAGACCTCGAGCCTGGAGGGATATCCCTTTGCCTTCATCGGCTGCGAAGGTCTCCGTTTCGGAGGCGGCGATGGAAAGGTCGCCGCATTCAATGCAAAAGAGGGCAAAGAGGAATGGGCCGCCGAAGTCAAAGGTCGCGCCTACTCCATGGCCATCTCAAACCAGCGGCTCTTCGTCAGCACGGATCGGGGACTGATCTATTGTTTTCAAAGCCACGATCCAACCCGGGAAGTAAAACATTCAATAGTCGAATGCTCCGAACCTGCACCCGGCTTTCCATACCGTAATCCGCAAATCCGAAAAGATTACGAAAACGGGGCGAAACGTATCCTTGCTCTCTCACCGTGGAAAAGAGGTTTCTGTCTGATCGTAGGCAGCCGTGGCGGCGAGCTCGCGTATGAGCTGGCCTGGCGAACCAAGATGCGAATCGTGTGCGTTGAAGGCGATGCCGAAGCGGTCGCGCGCAGCAGAACCCGTCTGAATGATGCCGGACTCTACGGGGCCCGCGTCACTGTTCATCATTTGCCGGAGAAGGGCAAGCTACCCTACACCGATTACATGTTTAATCTGGTCGTCAGCGACGCCTTAATGCACGGCGAAAAATTCCCCGGCTCGCGGGCAGAAGCGCTCCGCGTGCTCCGGCCCCACGGCGGCATCGCCATCCTTGATTCCTTCAGAGATGTGCATAGACGGGGACCGCTCGAAGGTGAAGGTTCCTGGACACACATGTACGCCAACCCCGCCAACACAATCTGTAGTGATGACACTCTCGTCCGCGGCAAACTGACGGTCCAGTGGTTCGGCCCACCCGGCCCGAGGCAGATGCTCGACCGGCATCACCGTACGGTTGCGCCCTTGTGGAATAACGGCCGGCTCTTCATCCCCGGAAACGATCGTTTCTTTGCGGTCGATGCTTACAACGGGACCGTGCTCTGGAATGAAGAGATTCCGAATTCGCGCCGGGTCGCGGCCTTCCGCGATTCCAGCAACATGGTCGCCGCGGGAGACAAGCTTTTCATCGCAGTCGAAGACAACTGCCTCTCCCTCGAAGCAGATTCCGGCGAATGGTCTTCCACCCTTTCCATCCCAACCTCTGACGGTAAACGCTACAAGTGGGGTTACCTGGCCAGTGAAGGCGATACGCTCTTCGGCAGCGCCACACGTTTCGGCGCAGTCAGAAGAGACCACAGCAAAGAGGCCATTGGTGATGCCTACTACGACAATCGCCCGCCTGTGTGCAGCGAGTTCCTCTTCGCCCTGGTTCGCGATTCCGGCCGGCATCGGTGGACCTACATCCCGCCCGATGGCGCCGTCAGCAACCCAACAGTGACTATCGGCGATGGCAACATGTTTTTTATCGAGAGCAGAAATCCGCGCACGCTCCTGCGCAATCAAGAAGTAAAAGGAGGAAAGCTCCCGCCCCGAATCACTCTTTCTGCCCTGGTATCAGACGGCCTGAGCCTGGTGGCTTTGAATGCGCGTTCCGGCGGCATGAAATGGAAGCGGGAGCTTCCGCTCCGTGATACCCGCCATAACTTTTACGTTGCCTTTTCGCAGGGCAAACTCGTAGTCGTCGGCTCACGCAACGAAAAATCGAGCCCGAAGGCCAAGCCTACGGTTCACTACGACATTCTGGTCTTTGACGCGGACACCGGCGCGCTCGTTTGGAAAGCAACCCAGGACAACCGCACAAAGGCCGGCGGCTCCCACGGCGAACAGGATCATCGACCGGTCATCGCGAGAGACTTTCTCTGCTGCGAGCCTGCCGTCTATGACCTCCACACAGGTAAACGCCGCGAGTGGGGATGGACGACAAATCAGCGATCCGGCTGCGGCCAAATCTCCGCCTCGTCGACCTCCCTCTTTTTCAGGCACAGGAACCCCACAATGTTCGACCTGAAAGAGAACACCTATTCCAAAATCACCACCTCCACCCGCCCCGGATGCTGGATAAACCTTATCCCCGCAGGCGGCCTTCTCCTGGCCCCGGAAGCAAGCTCCGGCTGCACCTGCGATTTTGCCATCCAGACCTCCATGGCTTTCCGGCCGGTAGAGCCCATTCCCGATAGCTCAAAACTCGAAAGTGAGAATACTGAATTGAAGTGACCGCAGTGAGCATGAAGAATGGGAGCGAAGTGCTGGAGAAACGACTTCTCAGAGAAATGGAATCATTGGCATTCCAGTGATCAACATTCCGGTCTTCCGGTATTCCAACATTCCAGATACGCCAAAGGATCTCTCATGACCTCGAACGACGAAAACATCCTGAAACGACGCGACTTCATCCAGGCTGGAGCTGCCGGCCTTGCTGCATCAGCCCTCGTTCACAATCCGCCAGTATTTGGTGAACAGAAATCACGGCGCATCGGGGTCATCGGCAGCGGCTGGTTCGGCAAGGGCAACATGATCCGGTTCATCCAGATGGACCCTTCATGCGAGATCGTCTCTCTTTGCGATGTGGATTCCAAGATGCTCTCGTCTGCTGCCGCACTTACTGCGGCGCGGCAGGCAAACAAGAAAACACCGCGCTCCTATGCCGACTACAAAGAGATGCTCAAAGAAAAGGATCTCGATGTTGTCATCATTGCCACCCCCGATCACTGGCACGCTCTGCCGGCCATCGCAGCCCTGAAATCCGGTGCGGATCTTTACCTCGAAAAACCGACCGGTGTCGACGTGGTGGAGAGCCAGGCCATCCTCGCGGCAGCCAGAAAATACGAGAAGGTTGTGCAGGTGAATCTACAAAGGCGCAGCACTCCTCACATCATCGAGGCCCGCGACCGCATCATCAAAGAAGGCAAGCTCGGAAAAATCGGGCTGGTCGAAACTTACTGCTATTTCGGTATGCGCGTCCGGGGCGCTCAGAAGACCATCGAGCCGCCTGAAAATCTCGACTGGAACGCATGGTGCGGCCCGGCCCCGATGATCCCTTACAACAAGCGCATTCATCCCAGAAGCTGGCGTTCCTACATGGAATACTGCAACGGCATCCTCGGCGACATGTGCGTCCACATGTACGACATGGTTCGCTGGATGCTCGAGCTTGGCTGGCCCAGCCGCATCGCTTCCACCGGCGGGATACTGATCGACAAAGAAAGCCCCGCCACCTGCCCCGATACCCAGACCGCAACATTCGATCACGATGACCTTCGCATCACCTGGCAGCACCGCACCTGGGGCAATTCCGCCGATCCCAAATACCCCTGGGGCGCCACCTTCTACGGTGACAAAGGCACGCTCAAAGTGAGCGTGTCGAGCTATGATTTTATTCCTCGTGGCAGAGGCACTCCCGAGCACGGCGACGCGGTGATCGAGATGGACAAATACCCGGACGACAAGAAAGAGCCCGGCATCATCCCGAACGTCGTCCCCGCCATGCGCCATCACGTGGTGGACTTCCTTGCCGCGCTCGACAAGCGCAGCAAACCGGTGGCGGACATCCAGGAAGGACACATCTCCTCCTCGAGCTGCATCATGGCCAACGTTGCCATGAAACTCGGCCGCACCTTCGAATGGGATTCGAAGAAGGAAAGAGTCGTAGGCGATGATGAGGCCAACAAGATGCTGGCGCGGCCCTACCGCAAGCCCTGGGTTCATCCGGAGCCGAACAAAGTGTGAAATCCTGGGGCCGCCTTCTTCGCCTCAAGCTCCTTTCATTCGCGCCGGCTTCCCAAGCCGGAGCATGACCTCCTCCGGCAGCTCGGTTGGCTCGGCTTCGTGGAGGAGGCGCTTGTAGATGTGAACAGTGCACAACATAAGGAATGGCCAAACTGTAAACGTGTAGATCAACACGCAGACAGCGAGGGCCCGAAGATCATACATGCCGATAGGAATGAGCGGGAAAGCGAACACTAATGTCACCAGGAACCAGACGGACAACCGCAACCTGGCACCCTTAGTTAGTCAATGCAAAGCTTGTCTGAAAAGAGGTGATCGGACCCGTCTCAAAATCCACCATGCTGAAGAAGCTCATCATGGAGACCAGCAGCAAGAAGACGAATCCTCCCAAAGCAAC
>JASLXP010001042.1 GCA_030740295.1 Planctomycetota bacterium | reverse complement strand
GTCGAGAACGGGGGCACAGTTGTCTGCACCGATCCCACCGCGCTCAGCTTTGATATCGATGGGACGGAGACTTCGGATCGCCGGCGAGCGCTGTTTGGTGTGGGACTGAAGAACTCGAAGCAGGTACCGCAGGAACGCGTGAGGATCGAGACACCGGAGTTCTTCGGGACCTACAAGAAGGGAGACAAACTCGATCTCACAACTGGGGCGCGCCGCAAGCCGTTCACAGTCCACAGGATCGAGCCGGAAGACGGCGCCACCGTCCTGGCGCGCTTCGACGACAACAGCCCGGCGATCGTCACTAAGCCGGTCGGCAAAGGCCGGACCTTCTACTTCGCGTTCAATCCTTTCGGGCCGGTCTACGCAGGCGCCGACCGCGACCAATGGCTTGAGCTGATCAGAGCCCTCAACGCGAGCCTTGGGATCAAGGCCAACTGCGATATCTGGCGCTTCGAGCTGCCCGCGGAGAAGTTCAAAGACCTTGCCCCGAAACTGCCGAAGGGGATGTGCCTCACCAATAACTTCATGTATTGGAACCTGGAACAGCCGGTGGAGGTCAAGAATCTCGACACCGGCGGCGGCTACACCTACACCCTCAGCCCGGACCAGATGAAGGACGCCGGCGACGAAGGGCAGGACGAAGAGGACCTGTTCTTCGAGCCGGAGCCCATCCCATTCTCCCAAGGCGACCTCACGGATCGCCGCCGCTCCTACCGGGAGACATTCCCCGGCCGCCTGAAATCCGGGTACTGCAAATACGGCGATATCCAGGTGGACCAGTGGGCCGTAAGCTGGCAGTCTCGATCCGCTTTCGACATTACCGTTGACCTGAAGCAGGCGTTTCCCGTCCGTGAAGTACGGCTCTTCTTCTCAGGGCAACTGCCGGGAACATCCCTGTCCTTTAAGAGCGCCCACGGGAAGTGGAGCCAGTGCGCAGAGGCAGGCCTGGTCGACGCCGGCGAGGACGTACGCCTCATTGTCCTCAAACCCGAAACGCCGCCTATGGCCCGTTACCTCAAACTCCGCTTCGGCGCCCGCCAGCGAGGAAAGATCCTGACCTTGACCGAACTGGAGATCTGGGCGGATACTGGCAAAAGATGATCGTCGGAGTCGTCCGGCAATGACGGCACGCTACGAGAACATGAAGCAGCGGCCCGCTTCATCCATGATGCGGCCTGTCCAACGACCGCTTGCGGGTACTACCGAGAGAGAACTGGTCGTAACGCCACTCCATCGGTGATGATGCGCGCAATCCTCGAGATCTCCCCGTCAAGCATGCGGGTCAATTCAGGTGAAACCCTCTTTAACGCTTTCAGCGTAGAGAAATGAACAAATGAAAATCGCGCTTGCTCTGGGCCTAGTACCCAATCAGCATTTACCTATTACGCATTACGCTCTATGAAACTCACGTGGGATGACGCCGAAGACATCGGCATTGAACTGTTCGAGAAATTTCCAGAGGTGAATCCACTGGAGGTCCGTTTCACCGCCCTGCACAAATGGGTGACCGAGCTCGATGGATTCGACGATGAGGCGAAGCGCTCAAATGAAGGTCTGCTGGAAGCTATACAGATGGCCTGGCTGGAGGAGTGGAAGGATGAGAACGGGTAAGGAATTGAGGTGGCGGTTACGCAACGAGACACAGGAGGGCCACGTTTACTTCTTCTCCAGGCTCTCCACATACCGCGCTACATCCCAAATCTCTTTGATGCCATCAGGAAAAGTGGCGGCCCAATCGAAGGAAGGCATCGGGGTGCCATGAATGCCGGTCAGGATCACCCGCACCATGTCCTCCGGCGTGTATACAAACTTCCTGAGCCTGGCCCCCTTCGTGATGTCCCTTGGCGAGATCTTGAAACCCCACTCGTCCTTCATGGTGGCCGCATTGGGGCCGTCACCCTTTCCCTGCGGACCGTGACAGTTGGCGCAGCGATAATCGCCCCTGATGTAAGTAATTTTTCCTCGACGAATGGATGCCTCCCGGCTGCCTCCCGGCTCTTTCGGCAACTTGACCAGCTTTCCAGGGCGCATGCGCTCGTTCACGGTTTTCCTGATCCTGGCCTCATCAACCACTTCACCGTCTTTCTTCAGTTTACCGGTGATGGCCCCCTCCATGGCCGATGCGATCACTTTTCTGGTGTGGTAAACCAGAGCCCAACGGTCCCTTTCCGACAGTTGCCCGAGAGCAGGCATGTCGAAAGCTGGAAAGCCGGCGGTAATCGTTCGGAAGAAATCCAGGTCCGACGGAAACCCTTTTGGGCTGGTCGTCCGCGCCTTGAAAAAGCCCGCTCCAAAATCTCTTGGCTTGTTAGTGATGTCTTTTACGTCAGGTCCGTTCCCGCGGCCATCATCTCCGTGGCAGCGCGTGCAATGGAGTCCGTAAAGCCGCCTGCCATCGGCAAGCATCTCGGCAGTTTCTGGTATCGGCGTCGCGTTGATGGCTGACCAGTGGATGGGGCCTTTGGCCTGAGCCAAAATGTGCGGCGAGGCAGCCCAAAAAAGAATCAGACTGAAAACGGCGAAACGATTCACTTGTTCTCCGAATGGACGAATACGGTCCCAGCCAGCACTCCAGACACGGCATGAGTGCTTACACTGTCGGGGCACTTGCGCAACAGATCGGCAGGTCTCAGGCAGCTCTGGCTTCACGTGTCTGCCGTCGGTTCCGGGATACGGCAAGAACAGTTGCGTATATGTTCCTTGCTTCTACGATGGGCCTGGAAGGTCGACATGGAGACATCAACCAGGTTAGAGGACCCTCAGCAAACTACATCGCACAATTTGGAAATTACTCGTTAACTACGAGAAAGGGAAGCTGGTGAAAATCCAGCGCGGCCCCGCCACTGTAACTGGGTACGAACGCCGCTGAATCGGCCACTGGCATACGCCGGGAAGGCTGCGGCAAGTAGGTTGAACCAGAAGCCAGGACACCTCAAAGCGCTTGACTGCGCTCCTCCGGGGGGAGGTTGGAACTGGAAGAAGTCTTCTTTTGAGAAGCCAATTCCCCTCAGGGAATTGGCTTTTTTTACTTCTGTTGTTTGAAAGGAGGTGATACTCATTCGCACCAAGAAGAAACAGGCAAAGCCAGACGTGATTGCCTGCCGGAAGTCCTGCAAAGCCACGGGGACAGGTTTGTCCCACTACGTGTTGATGGACAAGAAGGCCAAGTAGGACATCGTCGGGCGGGGCGAGTGGTAGAACACGTCCCAGTGCCCCGCCCACCGTTAACGAGTGTCCCGGTCAAGTGACCGTGACAAGTAGACCAAGACAAAGTGAGCTGCCCGGGGAAGCTCGCAAAGCCTCGCAACCCCGGGCTGTAAGGCGGAATGCCTTCGGCATAAAGAAGGAACTTTAACTCAGAGCGAGATTTTTCATGGCTGAACTTGCACCAGTAAAAACAGAGTCATCCGCATCGTCCAGGGGCGCCCATCTCAATTCCGGGAACGGGCCAACGATGCAGCCCATTGACATCGGGCATCCGAACTACATGGCGCTCCTTGACCCGGACGCGGCTTTCTGGTCTTTGGTCAAAAAGGAGAAACTGGCGGAAGCCCTCGCGGACAGCTCCCTCCTGAAGGAACACAGGCGAAAGCGTGACCGCTTCCTCGAGGAGATGAACACTCTCCGCTTCGGCCTGAAGCCGCAGGCCGTTTATTTCAATCTCACCGAACGATGCAATCTCAATTGCAGCTACTGCTACATCCCCGAAAAACTACGCCGCAAGGGCGTATCCATGTCGGAAGACAAGCTGTCGAGAGCGCTCAAAACTCTCAGGCGCTACTTCAAGAAGACGCTTCCGCCCGGCAGGTTGGCCCAGGTCATCTTCCACGGGTCCGAGCCGATGCTCTGCCGGGAGGCCCTCTTCAGCGCCCTCGACGAATTCGGGGGCGACTTCAATTTCGGCATCCAGACGAATGGCACTCTTCTGGATGAGGAAGCGATTCAGTTCCTGACCTCGCGGGGCATCAGCGTCGGCCTCTCGCTGGATGGGCACCGCGCCGACGTTTCAAAACGTTCGCGGAAAACCTGGGGCGGGGAAGGCATCCACCATCAGGTTATCGAAGCGATCGAACGGCTGAAGGGATATCCGAATTACAGCGTCATCTGCACGGCAACCTCCACCAACATGCGGACCCTTTCCAGCATTGTGGACTTTTTCCATGGCATGGAGATACCCACCTGTATGCTCAACCCGGTCCGATGCACCCTCCCCGGTGCCCGCGAAGTGAAGCCCTCGGACCATCAGTTCGCCCGGCACTTCCTGAAGGCGCTCGACCGCACCTTCGAGCTCTACGAGAAAACCGGCCGCAAACTCATCGTCGCCAACTTCGCCAACATCCTGATCAGCATCCTGGCCCCGGCCGCGCGCCGGCTTATGTGTGACATTTCGCCCTGCGGCGGGGGGCGCTGCTTCTTCGCCGTTTCCGCACAGGGAGACCTTTACCCGTGCAGCGAGTTCATTGGCCTGCCGGCCTTCAAAGGCGGGAGCCTCTTTAATGGCGGCATCGAGAAGGCTCTGGCCTCTCCGGCCTTCAGGGCGGTAACCGGCCGAAAAGTTGAAGATATCGAGCCCTGCCGCCGTTGTGCAGTTCGGCATTTCTGCGGCTCCCCCTGTCCGGCCGAGGCCCACGAAATGAACGGAGGAATGGACCAACCGGGAGCTTTCTGTGAGTTGTACGAAGAACAGGTCCGATACGCGCTTCGGGCCATCGCGGACGGCAGGCAGGATGCCTACCTGTGGGACAACTGGGATACAGACACCGAGACGAGCCTGGAAATTACGTCCCTGTGACACGATAACGATGATGGTTCAAGACCTGTACCTCGTAAGACACGCCAGCACCAGGGAGACCCCCTTGCAGTGTGTGCTTCGGCGCTGCATCTTTGGACGTCCTTCGATCATTCAGCGGAAAAGGTGTCCTTCCCGAGTTGAACAATCAGTCACATTTGGAGCCCCAGTAAATTGGCGAAAGTCATTCTCATAACCGGCGGGAGTCGGAGTGGAAAGAGCGCGTATGCCCAGAAGCTTGCCGAGAGGCTGCCTGGCCCTCGCGCTTATGTCGCGACCTGCCCGATCGTCGACGCGGA
>JASLXP010001041.1 GCA_030740295.1 Planctomycetota bacterium | reverse complement strand
AACCGATCCAGGTTTGGTGTGTGCGTCTCTCCGGAATAACCGCCGAGGCAATGGACCCAGTCGTTAAGGTCGTCGAAAGCAATGAAGAGGACGTTGGGCGATGGCATGAATTACTCGCATCCGATGCGGATACTGTCAATGGGTTGGCCTGTCGAGTGCAGGCGCCCTGACGATTCAGATTTTACTCCATTCGTATCTGCTACGGATACGCATCTGGGCCCCGTGGAGGCGATAAGGCGTATCCGTAACAGATCTTACTCCGGCACTTCCATGCTGAATTGCAGCACCACCATGTTGGGATGCCGGAATCGACTCTCGATTTTCTGCGAGGCAGAAACGGCGATGCGGGAGCTTTCTGCCTTTTCCCGGGAACGCACATAGCGGTAAAAGCCTGCGTAGTTCAACGAAAACGTGTCCAGCAACTGGCCTGAATATTTGCCCGGCTTCAGGGCACCGGCTGGCGTGGCAAACAGCCAAGTCTGCTTCTGCGGAGGCGAGAGCTTTACCTGTCCGGCTGGCTCGAGTTTCAGCCTCTTTCCATTCAGATCGAGACGAAGAAGCGAAGCCAGCTTCTGGCCGAAGGACGTGAAGAAGATCTCTCGCTCCTGCTCTTCTACTGTCCCATTCATGTTCTTGTCCATCTCAAAGATCTGCATCATGGCCGCCCGAGGTGGGAGTGAAATCTGGTAGCGGAGCCACAGCCGCCCATCCTCAACCCACATCTCCGCCTCCCGATCTATGTGGTCGACAGGAGGCTCGTGGGCTGGCACGGAAGCGGCCATCAAGAGGACCAGGCTAAGTGCGATCAAGTCTTCGGGCCGTTTGCCTTTTGCTTTCATCTTCCCGGCAACATCGACCCGGCTTCGACTCGCTTGTTCTGAGCTCATCTGCACTTCATGGCTCCTGTTGTCTGTTCAGTCCTGCCAAAGTCTCATCAAGCAACTCCTCGAGCCTCAGTGTCTCGAGTCCAGAGCTGAATATGGATCGTAACGTCGGATTCTGTGAGAGTTCTTTCAGCCTTGACTGGTACTTTGACGGGCCTGCTTCTTTGGCCGCGGCCACTCCTCCCCTGAGAACAGCGTAGTCTGAGGATGAGAGAGCCTTTCCAATTATCGAGTGGTCGCGCTTCAGTTCGGTGAGCATGAACAGCATTGAGACTTTCGTGCCCGGTGTACTTGCATCGAAAACCCGGTCGACCTCCTCAGAGCTACCACCCTCCTTTAGCCGATGGAGGGCCATGATGAGGAAGGCCTCCAACTGGTCGGAACGGTCGGCAATGAGGTCCGAAGCCCGGGCTGAATCATCTGAACTCTTGAGGGCCTTTTTCTTCTCTCGCAGGAAACGGCGCACATCAGGACGGTCGTACGCTCCCAACGCCCAGATGGCCTCGATCCGAAGATGAAATTTCTGTCGAGTGTCCGTGCACAATTCGGCCAGCCTCGCGTGGGCGCCTGGTATTGATGTCAGGCTGCATATGCGGACGAGTTGTCTGAGGACGATCTCCTGACGCTCCCTCGTGAGTTGCTCGAGGAGGGCGCTTTGAGCGGCCGCTCCTCCGATATTCTCGAGGGCAAGAACTGTCCGGATTCGCATCAGGACACTTTCATCACCCAGCCACTTGGCCAGTGTGGGAACCGCTTTCCCTGTCTTCAGCCTTCCGAGGGCATCGATCAGAGACGGATCGGGATGAGCTGCTTCTCTTGCCAGGGAAATGCACTTGGATGAGATTGCAGCGTCTGGCTTTTCAGGAATCGCCTGAATCGCTGCCTGCATGATCTCATGCTGCGGCTCGTCAAGGGCCTTCAGGATGAGGGCTTCACGCTGGGGCCATCGGACCCCATGA
>JASLXP010001040.1 GCA_030740295.1 Planctomycetota bacterium | reverse complement strand
GCTGCCAGCCTGTGAGCCAAGTAAGTCAAATTAAATTCAGCTCACAGGCTGGCAGCCTGTGGCTACGTGTCGTTTGTCTGACCAGCCTTGACTCGTAGCATCTGCATGCGAAACCAACGTTGCTCATTCACGGTCATCTGGAAACAGAAAAATGAACTGGACAGCAATTCTCCTGACAGTCCTCCCTCTGCTTACTCTCCAGGCTGAGGACGCTCTTATTCTTCATCTCCCGTTTGATGGTAGGCTGGGCACGAAGGTACTGGCCAAGGGGAAGCCGAAGTTTGTACCAGGAAAGCATGGACAAGCCATCTCTCTAAAAAACGGCGCTCACCTGGTCGTCCCTTTGCCGAAGGACCTGCCGGACAGCCCGTTCAGTTTCAGTTTCTGGATTCAGCCGGGCTGGCACCCGGAGGACAGCCTTCCGCATCCCATACTCGAGATTCCCGCGGCGCCTCGAACTGCGGATGGGATCGGATGGGCGCCGCTTCAGATTTTTATCAGCAAAGGCTGGTCTGAAACTATTTCGCCGAATTACTTTTACGGGGTGAATCATCCTCACGTCGTCATTCAAAAGTCGCGGCCCGGACGCTGGATGCATATGGCGGTGGTCTTCAATCAGAAGGAAGGCTACACCGCTTCCTATGTCGATGGCGAAGGCAGCCGCCGACCTCACAAGCCGGAGCAGGGCTTCAATTTCGGACGGAAAGAAGCCTGGCTGGGCAGCCGGATTGATGGCAAAGGCAAGGGCGAATTTGTTCTCGATGACTTTCGTATCTATCGGCGCGCCCTGCAGCCGGCCGATCTCGAAGCGGTCGCCGGGGCTAAGTTTCCTCCCCCTCGGGATTACTCTCTGCTCGGCGCCGAGGTAGACCCGGCGAGGGTTGTGGAAACTCCCCACCGCAAATGCGCGAAACCATATGCCGGCGGAAAGACACGAGTGCTGTTTGTTTCCGAAGGAGTCAAGGCGCGCGAAGTCTTTGAGTTGGCGCAGCGCCTGGAGATCGAGCCGCTCGTCGTGACCGGGCCGGCCATCACCAAACACAACATGACCAATCCTGAAAGCTTTTATGCCATGGGGGCAAAGGTAGAAAGTATTCTGAAAGAGGAACAGGTGGACTGCGTTATCATCGCGGCTTTCGGCTGGAACCTTTTCAAACAAACTACTCGCGACGCGATCCTGGACTACGTGCGCAAAGGTGGCGGGCTGTTGTTCTCCGCGCCGCGCTGTATCGGCACACCAGGACCAGGCCCGGGCATCAGCACGAATCTCGGGCCCATCTGGATCGGCTGGAAGGGCACTCCGGAAGGCAAGCCAGTGGAATCGCTCATCGGCCGGCTCAACCGCGATGACGAGGAGTATCTGACGGCCGGTGTGCCGTGGAAGGCCCTGAAGATGTTTCAGGTTCACCTGGCGCGGCAGGAGCCTGCTTCGCTCTTCCGTGGAGGAACGGTCGGTAAAGGCAGAATTCTGGTTTACGACCTTCATATCGGAGGCAGTACGCTTTCTTCGCTCACGCCCGGTATTGCCTACCTGCCCCCGCTCGATCCTTTCGACTACGACTACGCGGTCGGCGTGGCCGCTCGTGCGGTCCTGTGGGCTTCGGGCAAGGACAGCCCGGTCAGAATTCGGAAAGTGGAATTCGGCTCTTACATTTTTTTCAGGAAGCTTCATCCAGGATTCCTGGGGGACTGGGCCGTTGAGATGGAAAACAGAGGAGAACAACCGGTTCGAGTGCGCGTTGAGTTCTCGAACCGCAACCGTGGTCCGGATGCTCCTTTTGAAGCGGCCCGGGATGTCACACTCAAACCGGGCAAAACTCGGATTGCCTTCCGGCAGACTCTCGACCGACTGGGCACGAACTTCGCCGACGTACGAATGCTCCGGGACGGGAAAGTGGCTGACTGGCGGACCGGCCTGGCGGAAGTCCATTCCATGAACCCCAGGCTCGAAACGCTTTCTGCTGACAGCAGAGCCTGGAATCATGGAGAGGCACCTGAGGTGAAGGCTACGATCATCCTGAAAGACTACGGCAATCAGAGGCCCGAGCCGGGGGAACTGCGGTGGCGGCTCTTCGATGCCTGGCAGCGTGAAGTTGCACGGGGCCGGAAGGTCGTAGGCTTCAATCGCTACGATGATCACCCGGCGCGGCTTTCCTGGGCGTTGCCGCCGCTCGATTCACGCAGTCTCGCTTATGTCGTCTCAGCCGACCTCCATCAGCGGGGCAAACTGAAAGATCAGAAAAGCCTGAAGCTGCTCTGCCGTCGTCGCGGTGTGAATGACTTTGTCCTCTATTCCTGGGGCGGCGGGCACAACCTTACTACCAGCCTTGCGACGCAGGTCATGCGCGATAGATACGGTCTCACCTGTATTGGCGTGCAGACTGGCGGCAACCCGGTCGGAGAATCATTGATTCGGCAGCTCGAGTGGTCGAACAGAATGAATCTGCGGCCCTGGATTCACGCGGCATTTCTCGGCGGCAGGCCCGATAAAGATCATATCCGCCAGCCTGACACTTCAGATCCTGAGTATCGTCTCGGCCTCGATCAAAAACTCCGCGCGGTGGCCGCGGCATCGCAGGACTACAGCCCTCTCTTCTATAGCCTCGGCGACGAGACCATCATCGGCCCCAGGGAGGCACAGCCCACCGCGGCAGAGCAGGAGGCTTTCCTGACATTTCTGATGGCGAAGTACAAAAAGATTGAGGCCCTGAACAAAGTCTGGCACTCGGAGTACAAGAAGTGGAAGGAGGTGGTGATCCCTTCATCGGATGTTCTTCGCATTGATAAAGTCGAGAACCGGAAGTTGAAGACGGAACTGTGGGCGTTCCGGAATACCCAGTTTGCCGGCCTCATCGGTGTTGGTGTCGACGCGGCACGTTCGGTCGATCGAGGTGCTGCCGTCGGCATCGAAGGCATCTTTGGACTTAATCATGCGTGGGGGGCCTTCAACTATTGGAAGGTCGCGCGGAAGTCGAGCTTCATGGGCCAATATACCCTCGGACGGGAGCTCGACATCGTGCGCAGCTTTCAGCGGCCCGGGGATCTCCTTGGATGCTGGTACAACTACAGCTCGCTCAACGAAGGCTACTCCCGCTACGGTCCCTGGCACACGCTGTTGCGCGGGCTGAAGGCGTTTGGTTGGTACACCACTTTTGAAGGCAGCCGTTACACCGCACTCAATCCGGACTTCAGCCCCTTCGATCATTTCCGCTGGACCTGGCAAGAGCTCGAGCCAATCATGCACGGGCTCGGAAAACTCGTTCTGCACCTGGAGCGTGACGACCCGGGCGTTTACCTGCTCTACGAACACAGAAATCTGAACAGGCACTCACCGTGGTATCACGCCATGCTGATCATGACCATGCTGCTCGAAGACATGGGCATTCAGTACAACTTCATCTCGAAGGATCAGGTCGCGGCGGGAGCGCTGGCCAGGGGGGAAGTGAAGCTGCTGGTCCTGACCGGCCAGTGGGTCATGACCCGCAAAGTGGCTGCCGGCATTCGCTCCTGGGTGCAAGGTGGGGGTAAGGTATTTTGCGACGTGCCGCCCGCGGTGGCCGATGGTTTCGAACGATACGAAAAACGTCTGCTGGACGACATCTTCGTAGACCTGTCCAAAACTCCCGGTGATACATTTCCCCTCAATCAGAACGAACAGCAGGGCCTTGCCATACGATTCAGATCGGTCGGCAAGGGCAGAACGCTCTTGATGGGCGACTACCCGAAGCAATACATGAGCGAGCGATACAAAATGCTCGGCAACATAATCAGGGCCGGTGTTTCCAGCGCGATTGAGAGTCTGGGTGTGCAGCCGGCATTCCAGTGCAGAACTCCTGACGGCCGGTTTTCGCCAGTGACCGTCACCTGCTTCCGTGACGGTGTTAACCGATATGTGGGCCTCCAGCGCGACTATAAAGTGCCCGATGCCTCACCCATTGAATACGAGATCACCGGCCCGGAAGAAGCGCACATCTACGACGCACGGCATGGCAAGTACCTGGGCAAAGCGAGCAGCGCACGGCTCATACTGAAGACTGCTGAGGGACGCCTCCTCAGCTTCCTTCCGTATCGAGCGACGGACATCCGACTGGAAGGCCTGAAGCCGATTCACCGTGCCGGCGATTCGATCCGCTTAAAGCTGATTCTCGAATCAGATGGCCGGCCCGAGGGAGTTGGCGTCTTCCGGCTAGACGTTTCAGGCCCGGACGGAAAACGATTTCAAGCCCTGAGCGGAAAGATCCTGCATCGCGCC
The DNA here is from genome assembly GCA_030740295.1 of Planctomycetota bacterium. Next base: position 5,026 of record JASLXP010001040.1, on the reverse strand, counting down.
GGCATCGCCGAAGAAAATATTCAGATCGCCTGGAACGACCCCGTCGGCAAATACACGCTTCGAGTGACAGACATCGCAACCGGTGTCGCTAAGGAAATCCAGTTTGAAGTCAGCCCGGCTCGTAGTGACCCGCTTTAGCGGGCCTGCGCCGACTACAGATTCCAGTGTGATGGTTGTGAGGAGGGGAGGGGGGCTTAAGACATCTTCAGAAGGTGTCCTATCTCCGCGATGCGCAGTGACGCCTGGCCGGCCAGGAACAGGTTGTCGCCGTCGACCAGGAAATTGCCGTCTTCCTCAATGACTGCCAGCGGCTCGATCGTCTCCGACTCCGGATCGATCTGCAGGAGGGCTCCGCCGCCGGAAACCCAAATCGATCCGTCATGCGCATCGACAAATGCGCGCCCTGCTCTACGGCACAGGGAATACGGGGTGTCAATGCGCGTGGTCACTTCCAGTGTCTCGACGTCGACGAAGAACAGCGTCGTATCTCCGTAATAGGAATCGTCCGCTTCGTGGAGCGTAGGCACGGCAGGCATACCCAGACCGACAAGTTTGCCCGGCATTGCTTCGTAAATGGAGGTCAGCACTTTGCATCCCGCAAGAGGGACACACTGCTGCGTGATGGCCTGAGTGGCAACATCAAAGAGGAACAGGATCGCTTCGTCCGGGTCTTCCCCCGGGAACAACGGATCGGGACTTGTCCATGTGACGCCGGCAATGAGTTGCCCGCCCTGGACAGCCGTAAGGCTGGAAACTCCCAGGAACCGGAACGGAGCTCGCAGCGCGCCTGATTCACTTGTCTTCGGATCAAACCAGATCAGCGCCCCTCCCCGATACCATCGACTGGCAGATGAGGCCATATAGACTCGGCCATCGGCGCCGTTGCAGAGACTCCAGAGACGGTGCACGCCAAGCATTTCGCCGTCTGCCTCAAATTTGTGATAAGTCTGAAGGTCGCGCGGATTACTGTCGGGTGCCTTCCTGTCTTCTGGAGTTTTCACTGGCTGCGAAGTGTCAAGCATGGATATCCTTCCACTGGGATAGCCGCCCCAGTACATGTCTGCGCCCTGATTCACCGAGTCGTACATGCTGAATCCGAAGAGATCAGGACGGTAGGAGCTCTTCCCTTCGACCGGATCGTGAACAGACATGCAGTAGGAACCCCACATGTAAATGCGTCCGTCCGGCCCCGTGGCCAGGTTATCGAGGATACGCTCGGTAGTGGGTACTTCGAACTCGGTCTCGTTCCAGGTCTCAGCATCCCTCAGACGATGGCGAAGGCTGCTGACAGGTGCCCGTTCAACCCATTCGACCTCGAATTCCTTTGCGAGAGAAGCAGACAGATACGTCCACGGTCCAACTTCAGGCGGCTCATCGATGGGAACAGCCTTCCCACCCTGAAGTGCAACCCGCCTGTCATACGGTCCACCATCGTTGACCTTCGGGCCGATCCGGGCATATGGTCTGCCGTTGTTGGGGATGATTCGAGCCTGGCCGTCGTGGAGAACGTCAACGGTGTTGGACGCGGGGTCGAAAGCAACGAGCGAAAAACCGCGAGGGCCGGGGACCGCATAAATTCGTCCCTCCTCATCTGCGGCCAGCGGAGAACGCCAGCAGTAGAGCGCACGGGTCGTCAGTCGGCCAAGTCCTGTAACGTTTTCGGTTTCCATATCGATCCGGGCGAGGAGGCCAGGATAACCCATCACATAGAGACGGCCCTGCCGGTCTTCGCACCAACTCGAGTAGCTCCACCCATCGAGATCGGTCCCGATGAGTTTCATCTCACACGTTCCAGGATTGAAAACGGCCACTCGGGCTGGTTTGCCTGCGGGGGTAAAGTAGATGCGTCCGTTCTCGGCGAGGAACGCCGAGGTCGCTCCGGAGCTGTAAATCATGTTGCTGCCGGAATCGAAGGGAACAGCGTGCCGACGAATCACATTGCTGCCCAGGCTGATCTCAATCAGCACACCTGCGCAGAACACGTAATAGCTCGTGCCCTCACCATCCGTGCATGGGGCAAGGAGGCTCGGACCGGCGGTGGGCACCTGCGGCAGCGGCGCGGTGGTCTTCATCGCCAGCCTCGGGAGGCCGGTGAATGAAGGATGTACGCCTTGCGGGGCCTCATCCAGCCTGGCGACGCCTACACGATCAAGTCCGTCAGGTATCTGCGTGAGTTCGGGCATATCCAATACTCCTCGAAGGGGACGCTGCAGCTAATTGAGACGATCTTCAGCAACAGACCTCAGGTCAAGTCATCACTCTGAATCTGAGCTGGTGATTTTTCGCACCAGAGAGGACTTCACGGATGGGACCTCATTGGCATCCACCATGAAAGGCAACTCGGCAGCGCGGGACTGCGGACCTGAGGGGCTGGTGTTTTGCCACCAAAGGTCAGTCGACGCTCAACGTATACGTATCCGTCCACGTCATCTTCTCGCCCGGCTTTAGGTCTATCTTGATGAAGAATTCTGGACAGAGGGTATTAGGGGTAAAGAAGAAGTTGAAAGCATGAAAGGGCTGGTCTCCCTTAATGGTGACAGATGCTCCCGCCTTCTTGTGCGAGACCGTGCAAGTGTTGTGTTCTGGCTTGGAGTTGAAGCCTTTGAGCTCGGTGAACACGCCAGCCTTGACCGGTTTCAGGAAGAAGAGTTTTTTTCCTTCGGTCTTTGCGAATCCCTGCAAGTCTCGGTTGGCCGTGAGTTCAAACGGTGCAGTCACTTCGTAGCCCGGCCCCGTGGGCTTACCGTCAATAATGACGAAGTTGTGGGCATAGTAAGACTGAAGAATCGGCTTCTCTCCTTTGTTTTCGAGAGTGCAGGAAACCCTGAATCCAGGCAATTTCGGTTCGGCGATATAGACCCGCCGCAGAATATACGCATAGCCATTCGGCCCTGTGAGGGTGTGGGTGAGAGTGAGCTGCGAATCCGATTTCTGAATCTTCCACTCCCCTGAGCTCTTCACTTTGTATGGCCGGAAGAACATGTACGGATTGGCCTCCCTCAACAGCACGCCCACCCCGATTTTAGTGAATGGCCCACCTGCTTTGACAAGCCCGTAGCCCAGCCCACCAGGCATCCCGGTCGTGCCCATCCCAAATTCCCCTCCAATGCCCATGATGTCATCATGGTTGCGAGGGCTGTGCTTCTTGGCGCCTTGCCAGTTGCCAAAAAACGTGTGTCCCTTGAATTTGACGATTGAGACACAACTGGACCAGTCAAAGCGCGGGCCCCGGTAATATCCCTTTTGGGGATCAGGCAGCTTGATTGTCAGCGAGACCCCGCCAGCCGCGATGGTCGCGTCAGGATAGGTTGGCTCAGCATCGATTGCGATGCCTGTTAAGAGAATGGCGGCGAGTACTGTTCTGATTGATGTCATGATGGTGAAGTAATGGATATTCGGTTTCAGTGAGAATTGAAGAACGAGGCACATAACGAGGTTGCAGCGGAGTACCAAGCCCTACAAGAGCATAGAACATTACAATTAAACAAGAAAGAGGCCTGATATAATGGCCATTCAACTTGCCAGTCTGCCACTGGTTTGGTTTATTTCAGTCCTTCATACAAACAGCCAAGAGTCATCAAGGGTGCTGACCATGCGATATCTCTGTGTATTCAATCTCCTTTTCGTATTTTCGAGTTTTGCCCTTCCAGGTCATAGTGAGGACGATGATGTCCTGACACATGCGCCCGGCAACCCTGAAGGCCTCTATGACTACGGCTTTGCTTTCTTCAAGTACGAACAGTACGAAAAATCATCCAAAGTATTCGAGCTTTTCCTGAAGAAATTTCCCAATAACAAACTTTCACCTTCGGCGCTCTTCCATCTGGGCAGATCGAGCGAGCTTCTGGGGAATAACAAAGAGGCATGGGACGCCTACAACGAAGTCATCCGGCGTTTCAAAAAGAACCGATTCTGGACGGCGATCGCGCGAACGCACAAAGGCGAACTTGAAGATGAACTGGCAAGCCAGGAGAAGTAGGCAAGCCACCGCCAGGAGACTCTCCTGATGACAATGAGCTTAAGTGGATGATCTCGGCGCAGGCCCTGTTATCGGCTCTCAGCGTAACCGTCGCGGGAAAACTCCAACTTACAGTTGTCTCGAGGGGGCATGAATGTGTAGAAAGCTTGTCCTGTTGCCAACCCTCATTCTGTCTGTTCTGGGATGTCAGGCACAGAACGAAAGGGACCATGGTTCATCTATCCGCTCAAAGGAGATCAAGATGTCTGATAACAACGACAAACAGCTCAAAGAGAGAGTTTCAGCGGTTCTCAGTGATAAGGAGGCATTGCAGTTAGTTCATGTCCACTTCTCGGCAAACAGCTTCAATGACTGTTGGACATATATCGAAAAAGAGGAAAGAACTGACGAAGATGTCGAGAACATGCTTCTTCTCGCAAACACGTCCCTGTGGCATTGGACCCAAAGAAGTGACTGCACACCACAGAATTTGTCTATCGCATACTGGCAACTCGGAAGGGTCAACTGTCTAGCCGGCGATACAGCACTTGCACAGCATTACGGGGAGAAGTGTATTGAGATCTCAAAAGAGAATAAGCTTGGTCCGTTCTGTCTGGGTTATGGTTATGAAGTGATGGCAGATGCATCTGTTTTGAAGGGCAACAAGAAGGATGCTGAAAAGTATCTGCAGCTTGCGACCGACGAGATGGAGAAAGTGCAGGACAAATTCGACCGGGATCTGCTTCAGAAAGATATTGAAAGGATCAGGAAATTGGTCCATGCCCAACTAGAATGATGACGCGATAGAGGCGATTTTTCAGCCACGTGTCGAAGCGGCGGCGGCATCAATCCCTGCCAGAAAGCGGCATGCAATAGCGGTGCATGACCATTTCTCGTCCTGTTGGGCTTCCTGATAACGCGAATGACCCGTAGAATTCCGAGGAGCATGAGTGCTCTCACAACTCTGGAGAGCTGTGCTACGGCCTTTTCCGCCCCCGCGTAGCACAGGCCTCCAGACCTGTGGATTTTACGCGACCCTCACGCAATCAGGCGGCCATCCAGAAGACG
>JASLXP010001039.1 GCA_030740295.1 Planctomycetota bacterium | reverse complement strand
GACCGCGCCGGGCGTGGAGGCCGGTGTTCGTATCAAGGTCTACGACAGCCTCGCCGGCCCGGTCGACGTTACGGTCAAGTGCGAAAAGCTGCCCGGTCGCCTGTCAAAGATTAATCAGAGGCGGGCGCTCAACATTGCCGTCGATGAGACGCGTAGCTTTTCTTTTCCCTGGCGACCGACCGATTCAGGAACGTATGCCGTTCATGGCGAGGTCTTCCGCGCCGGTGCGAAGATTTGCGATTTCGAGCTTCCCGTTCGGGTGGGCGAGACGAAGGAAAACTACACGCTGCAGCCGCTGGTGAAACGGATCGGCAACCCAGACGAGCGTTTCGGCGCGAAAGGCGCGGCGCTCAGCCAGAAGGACATCCCGGAACTCGAATTCAAGGACGACGTCGTCACTCCGCACATCAAATGGGGCAAGCCTTACTACCGCGGGCCGCTGCGCGTGTTCATGCTGACCGACCAGATGCAGGGCCGTGACATCATCGAGTTGAAGCAGCGCTTGCAGATCGAGTGCATCACCCCGCTGGCCATCGTGAACAAGCGTCTCTTCACCGGCGACCTCTACGGCAAATACACGACGGAGATGGCCGTGTTCGACCTGACCACCCGGCTCAAGAAAAAGGACTTCGACGTCATCGTCATCGGCGGCGGCTGCCAGATATGGACGGCGAAACAGAGGAAGATGGTCGCCGACCTCGTGCGTGGCGGAGTCGGCCTCGTCTGGACGAGCGCGCCAACGCCGGAGGAGTTGAAGGACGTCCTGCCGCTCGACGCGCCCAACACCATTCGGTACAGATGCGCGTGGCAGCCGCCGATCGTCAAGAACCACCCGGTGACACTGCAACTGCCGTTGGAACTCTTGCCGCGCACCAAGGTGCAGACCAGCAAACTTGCGGAAGGCGCCACGGTGCTGGCGGAGGCGGCGGATGGTCACCGACGTCTGCCGCTGGTCGCGGTGAAAGAAGCGCCGGGTCATGGAAGGGTCGTGCAGATGGCGTTCGGCTCAAGCTGGCAGTCGCCCGGGGCTGCTTACGGTGGCATCGTGCCATTCGATGAGATGGACGCACGCGAGCCCTACCCCTACTGGGAGTATTGGTACTCGATGGTCGCCAGGGCCATTCTCTGGGCCGGGCGACACGAAGCGCCGGCGCAGCCGATCGTTTCAAAGCTCGACTGCAAACCCGTGCCCGGCCAATTGGCCGGCTGTACGCTCGAAGTCGGTCTCACCGCCGCGGTCGCCGACCTTCCCGAGCCGCAGGTCGAACTCGTTTTGCGCGATTCCTACGCCACGGAGATCGCCCGCGCCACACGGCCGTGGAAGGGAGAGTCACTGTCGTTCGAGCTAGGGCCGGTCGTCGGGACGGGGCGTTACTTCGTTGACCTTCGCTTCACCGCGCAGGGCAAGGCAGTGTCGTGGGGTACGTATGGTTTCGTCGCCAAAGGCGGCTCTGGTCTGCGGGCAGTGAAGCTCAACCGGAACAAAGATACGGACGTGTTCAACGACGGCGAAGAGATCGCAGTGATCGCTGAAGTGACCAATCCCGCGCCGGGCGTGCAGATAGTCGGCCAACTTTACGACGGCTTTGAACGTCTTCTTTCGACCACTGCCGTTGCCGCACAGGCGCAGACGCAGCTCAGCCTGCCGGCCGTTCGGCCGCTCCACCCGGGCGGCATTCTGGTCACGAGGCTGGTCAAGGACAACAAGACACTCGCCATCAACAAGCGTTATGTCACTCTCATGCCGGCGAAGTGGGCTGCGCAGGAGTGGGATGACTTCACCGGAATCGTCTGGGGCGTGCTTGGCGCTTACCAGCGTTCGTGGCTCGGCCGCGCCAAGGCCGACATCATGCGCGGCCTCGGCTACAACGCACACAACGCTATCGCACGTTGGGCGCCCATCGACTCAGTCTGGCCCACGCGCCTGGGCTTCCGGCTGGTGAGCATGAACACCCTCAAAACCTCTCACGATCCGAAGAATGACGAGGCGACCCGTGCGAAGTACCGGGAGAGTGGCAACAAACTCGACCTCGTGCGTAAGCCGAGCCTCTCCGATCCGGAGTTTCTCAGGGCAACTCGGGAGAAAGCCGACAAAGCGGTCAGAAGCATGTCGCCATTCAAGCCGCTGGCCTACAACTTCGGCGATGAAGTCGCCTACGCGCCCAACGGGCTCGACTACGATTTTTCGCCGCATGCTCTCGCCGAGATGCGCGAATGGTTAAAGACGCAGTATCCCTCGCTCGACGCGCTGAACAAGGAATGGGAGGCCGAGTTCAAGACCTGGGCGGAGGTCATGCCCGACACCGCTCGTGAGGCCGTGGCCTCGGGACGCTACGCCCGCTGGGCCGACTTGCGACTCTTCGCCTGCACCAGCGTGGCCAAGTTCCACCGTGAATTGATCGCCGAGATGAAGAAAACCGACCCCAAGGCGCGCTACGGACTCTCCGGCACGCAGGTGCCTTACCCCTACAACGCCATGGACTGGGCACAGCTAGGGTCGGTGTTCAGTTACCACAGCAACTATTGGGGCGGCGGCGAACTGCCCCACCTGCACATCGACGCCACACCGGGCTGCCGTTTCGCCCAGTGGAACGGTTACTCCTCGAAGGGTGACCTGGCGCGACATCGCACCTGGCAGCGATTCCTTTGCGGCCAGGCGGGGGTGTCTTTCTACGAGCAGTTCTCCATGCTGAATCCCGACCTGCGCCCCAGCCAGAGCGGGCGCGACATCGCCGACGCTACACGCGACATGCGCACCGGCCTGACCAAACTGCTTCTCAAAGGGCGTCTGGAGAAAGATCGCATCGCCATCTACTACTCGATGCCTTCCATCCTCGGCTCGAGCATCACCGGACACGGCGCGCACAAACACCACCGCTACGGCTGGCTCTGGGCAGTCAAGGACTGCGGCATCATGCCTCGCTACATCACCTACCTCGACGTGCGGAAAAGTGGCATCTCCCGCAAAGATTTCGACGTGCTCATCCTCCCGCGCACCATGGCCATGTCGCCCGAAGAAGTCGAAGCTGTTAAAGCGTTCGTCCGCGACGGTGGCACTGTCCTCACCGACGCGCTGCCCGCCGTCCTCAGCGGGCACTGCCGCAAACTCAGAAACGGCGCGCTGGACGAAGTCTTCGGCGTCCGCCACGAGAACGCGTCCAAGCCTGATGGCCCCGCCGGCCAACTCACGGTCACCGGCACCGCAGAGGGACTGTCCGTCGACACATGGGAACAGGGCACGCAACTGTCCACAAGGCGGGTGAAACTCGCGGGCGGCCAGGCCCTCGGCAAGATGGGCGACACCCCGGCGCTGATCGTCCATCGCTTTGGCCAGGGCAAGGCATGCTACCTCAATCTATCGATGGCCAAGTACCTCGACTACCGCGCCGAAGGCAATGAAGCCGCCATGCGCGAACGCATCAGACGCATCCTGACCTGGGCCGGCGCCCGCCAGACCATCCAGGCCGTTACGCCCAACGGCACGCCCATCGACAAGCTGGAAATTTTCCGCCACGTCCTCGGCCCCACCACCATCGCCGGCTTCGTTCTCGATGCAGACGTATCCCGCGAGGCAAAGATCACCTTCCCCGAAGTCGGCCACGTCTATGATGTGCGAAAGGGCACCTACCTTGGCAACGGCCAGACGTTCCAGGTCTCCCTCCCCCACCGCGACGCACTCCTTCTGGCGCACGTGCCCTACGAGGTAAAGAGCGTCACAATCAGGACCAACGCAGCAGATGCCGGAGAGCAGGCAACTGTCTCTTTCAGAATCGAGGCCAGCGGTAAGACCAGCTCCCATTGTCTCCGTCTGGAAGTTATATCTCCCAAAGGAGAGCCCATCTCCCATCTTGCCCAAAACGTGCTCGCAGAGAACGGCACCGCCACGACCACCATCCCCTTCGCGCTCAACGACCCGCCTGGCGATTACACCATCAGCGCCCGCGATGTGACGAGCGGAGTGACCAGTGAAACAAGGCTGTTTGTTAAAAAGTAAACCGTCGTGGGGGCGGCCGGGGCCCCCCCCGCCCCCCCCCCCCGACAGGTGCAACAAAAATGCCGCGGGGGGCCCGGCGGCC
>JASLXP010001038.1 GCA_030740295.1 Planctomycetota bacterium | reverse complement strand
CTTGCGATCATGGCTCTGCATCTCTGTCTGGCCGATGAGCACGCGGCCGTCACACGTGGCCTGAATGATTTCCCTGTCGTCCGAGATTTCTTCAACATCGGGCTCGACGAGATGATGCCGCGCCGGCCCCCAGATTTCATCCGTTTCGTAAACCATGGCCTGTGGGCGTGTGTCACTGATTAGCACGTCCGCTTCCGCTTTGTGCCGATAAAACCACGTTTTCTCCGGCCCCCAGATGCGCGAGCCCATGTACGTGTACTCCGGGAAAATCTGGCCGGCGCCGAAAGTCCGTTCAGTCACGCAGGCGTCGGTTCGATAGAAGTCTTCCTGGGTGCCGCTGGAGTCGTCGATGATCCGTGTTCGAGAATCGATCCAGAATCGCGGTGTATTGCCGGGTCGGTCGCCACCTGCGATGGTGAAAGAGCGCCCGTAATCGATGGGATTCATGTTCTGTTTTCTGTTCTGGGGCTCAGAGAAATGTGCGAGCTGCGGCCGCATCGTAGGATGGGTTGTCGGGCGGTCAAAAGCGCCGGACTGCAGATTGAGGTGACTGACGATCTCAGACTGTAGTGGCCCATTGCGATGGCTGCCGGCGCCTTCTGCTCACGTTGCCCCTGGTTGCAGTTGACGCAGGAGCATTTTGGTCCTTTCATTGAGACGGCACCTCCGCACGCTTGCTCACCAACTGTTTCAGGCGAACCCGGGCAACCCAATGATCACCTTCCTTTTGAGTCTGGTCTTTTCAGCTCTGCCTTCCGCCCACCCGCAGGGCGCGCCGGCTGAATCACCGGATGATCTGAGAGAGAAGGATCGGAAGACGCGAAAGATCCAGCTTTTGCGGGAACGGTCTGAGAGGATCGGCAAGCACATCGCAAAGATACGTGGCCTGCCGTTCAAAGGGCCGGTCAAGAAGGGCATCCAGAACAAACAGGAGCTCCGCAAATATATGCAGGAGATGATGCAGCGGAAGCAGCCCAAAGAAAAGATGGACGCGCTCGCCAGGGCCTATGCCATGGTGGGGCTGATGCCGAGAGGCATTGACCTCTCAAAGCTGGTGCTCGACCTGCTCCAGCAGCAGGTTGCCGGGTTCTATGATCCGGAAACCAAGGCGCTGTATCTCATCAATGAGTGGAGCATTTCGCAGACCAGCATCATTTCCCACGAACTCATGCACGCGCTTCAGGATCAGCATTTCGATCTTCTCTCGCTGCCGATGGAGGACGAAAAACGAGAGGACGTCATGAACGCGGTTCGCTGCGTGATCGAAGGCGAAGGTATGCTCATGATGTTCCTGTATGTGGCGGACAAGGACGCAGATGTCGGCGCTTTCGAAACGCTGCTTGGGGAGGGTTACAAGAGCTACATCACGGCGCTGAACCGGGGCATGGAGTTTGAGTTTAAGGAAGATTCTTTCCTGTCGGGTCTGGGTATGGGAGGGTTGGCGAATGTGCCGAGAGTGATAAAGGAGAGCCTCATCCTGCCTTACATGGCCGGGCTGGTTTTTGTCCACAGGGCGTGGAAGAAGGGAGGCTGGCAGGGCGTCAACGATCTGTATCAGGATATGCCTCAATCGACCGAACAGATCCTCCACATCGAGAAATACTTTGGCGAACGCGACCGCCCGACGATCATCGAGATCAAGCAGCCGGAGAAGCTCGTGCCGGAGGGCTGCAAACTGATCTACCAGTCCATTCTTGGCGAACTCTACATTTCCGTCCTCATGCGCGACATCCTCGCCAACCAGGCTTCAAAAAAGACTTGGGAAGGTTGGGACGGTGACCTGTATCTTGCGTTCCATCATCCAGAAACGAACAAAGAGATCTGCCTCTGGTCGACCGTCTGGGACAGCGAAAGGGATGCGCAGGAATTCGCGCTGCAATACGGGTTGGCCGAAACGGTTCGGGAGAAACTGAAACCAGAAAAGGGCGTAGA
>JASLXP010001037.1 GCA_030740295.1 Planctomycetota bacterium | reverse complement strand
GAAAAAAGATCATTCTCTGAAGATTGGACTCTACGGCGCCATCGCGCCCGTTAACGACGGGAGCGTTCACAAGTGGTTTATCTACTGTATCGACAAGAATTCCGGCAAGATTCTCTGGCAACGACTCGGACACGAAAGTGTGCCAAGGGTAAAACGTCACACGAAGGCAACGCATGCGAATTCCACTCCTGCCACGGACGGCAAACACGTGGTGACATTTCTGGGGTCAGAGGGTCTGTTCTGCTACGGAGTATCGGGCAAATTGCTGTGGAAGAACGACCTCGGGGGCCTCGACTCTGGTTACTACGCGGTGCCAGATGCACAGTGGGGCTTTGGCAGCTCGCCCATCATTTACGAAGACATGGTCATCGTGCAGTGCGACGTGCAGAAGAATTCATTTATTGCTGCCTTCAATATCAGTGACGGTAAAGAGATCTGGCGGACACCCCGAAAAGAAGTGCCTACCTGGGGAACTCCGACCGTTCATGCAACCGAAGAGCGCACACAGATCATCGTCAACGGCTGGAAGCATATTGGCAGCTACGATGCGAAGAGCGGCAAAGAACTATGGAAGCTGAAAGGGGGAGGGGATATCCCCGTGCCGACTCCCATCGTGGCTCATGGCATGGTGTTCATTACGAACGCTCATGGCAGGATGGCGCCGATGTATGCAATACGACTGGATGCAGCTGGTGACATCTCCCTTGGAGGAAACAGCACAACCAACAAGCACATCGCCTGGAGCACGCGCCGTAACGGGGCATACATGCAGACACCTCTGGCCTATGGAGAGTATCTGTACAGCTGTACGGATGGGGGAGTCCTGAAGTGCTACAAAGCCAAAACCGGGGAGCTTGTCTATCAGAACCGTCTGCCAGGCAGGCGAACTGGTTTTACTCCTTCTCCCGTAGCAGCGGACGGCAAACTTTACTTCACGAGCGAGCTTGGCGAAGTTTTCGTCCTGCAGACAGGGAAGGAGTTTAAGCTTCTTGCCAAAAACTCGATGGGTGAAATCTGTATGGCCACCCCCGCAATTTCAGAAGGGAAGCTGTACTTCAGGACACGCGGTCATCTGGTGTGTGTTTCAGAACTCATCGAATAGTCCTTGCTCATGATCGAACGCCCCTTACTTGAAACGGAACGCCTGATCCTCCGGCCGTTTGAACTGACCGACGCGCCCGCAGTCCAGCGACTCGCAGGAGAGCGTGCCATTGCGGACACGACTTTGAATATTCCGCATCCCTACGCCGATGGCCTCGCTGAGGAATGGATCTCGGGCCACCAGAAAAACTTCGACGAAGGCAAAGGTGTAAACTGGGCTATCACGCTGCGGTCCGACAGAAAACTCATCGGCTGCATCAGTCTTATGGGCATGGTTCCCGGTCACCAGGCCGAATTGGGTTACTGGATTGGGAACCCCTACTGGGGCAACGGCTACTGCACGGAGGCCGGAAAATCCGTTCTCTCGTATGCCTTCAAAGAGCTGGGCCTGCGCCGAGTCCACGCCTGCTTCTTCGAACGGAATCCTGCGTCCGGACGCGTCATGCAGAAGCTCGGCATGAGACACGAAGGCTGCCGCCGTTCTCATGTCGTGAAATGGGGTGAGCCTGAGAATCTGGTCTTGTACGGGATTCTCAAGGAGAAATGGGCCACCTCTGAATGACCAAACGGATGCCTGAAATCCTCAAAGACCGCATCCCCCCTACTGACGAATGAAGGAGATGATTCATGTATCTGATCCATATGCGACCTGAACAGGTTCAAGATGCTGTTCGCCGAAACGTGCCTGTTTTAATGCCAGCCGGATGTGTCGAGTATCACGGCCCTCACTTGCCGATCGGCACTGATTTCCTCATCGCCAACAGCGTCTGTGAAGCGGCCGAGAAGAGGGTCGAGTGCGTCATGGCGCCGCCGCTTCAGCTTGCGCCCACCATGTCATGGGCAGCAGGGCCCGATGAGGGCGAGATAGATTTCGATCCGGAGGTGTTCTTCGTGTACGCACGCGAATCCATCCGGCGCATCGCGATGATGGGCTTCAGGAGAATCTACATCCTGCAGCACCACCAGGGCCCGGAAGGACTCGAAGTGCTCTGCCTGAAACGGGCAGCAATGGATGTCGTACGAGAAACCGTTCATGGGTGGGGATCGGGTTGGGGAAAGGGCTCGCCTGACGAACTGCCGAACCCGAATATCTTCTCATGGATTCAGGTCGCCTACATCAACTCATTCTCTGAGCTTCCTGGGCCCTATCCCGGGCAGATACCCATTGGTCATGCAGGTAAAGGAGAGACCCAACTGATCATGGCACACCTGCCGGACACCGTTCGCATGGAGGCCCTGGACACCCTCGACCATGTACCCCAATGGCTGCACGACTCAAAAGAGGCGGACGCTGAAGAAGGCCGTCAGTGGCTGGAATTCTGTATCGAGGGCTGGGTCAAGGAGCTGGCGAAGGGCACCGATCCCCCAGAGCAAGAGGATTAGTTTGCGAACTGGCAAGCAAGCATCTACGGGAGGCGCCGGGGTTGGAGTAACGGCTTTAGCCGGGCCCTGGCACGTTAGCCTCACAGCTTCTGCAGAACCCGCCTGAAGGCGTTACTCCAACTCCGGCCGTGCCACCTACAGAGGTGAGCCCGTAGCCCAAGCTGCTGCCAGCTTGCAGTCAATGCATACGAACTCGGATACCGCGTGCTGCCGAGTGAACGTCCGCGCGATTCGCGGTCTCTCAATCATTTAAGGACAGGCTCAATTAAGCGGCGATGCCCTTCCATCGTGGAGGCCAGGACTTCATCCGGCTTGCGGCTGCCACCGATGTCTTCAATCTCGTACATGATACATCTGCCATAATGTGTTTGATCGATCACATCTGCGACGGCTGACCATTCCACGGTACCTTCGCCCGGCGGAAGATGGATGTCCCGTTCGCCGTCATTATCGTTGAGATGAAGACTGATGAGGCGGTCCCCAACATTGCCACATACTTCATGCAGATCACCGGCAATGTTCGAGTGACCTGTATCGAGGACGAATCCAAAGGCAGACGGCGAGGTTTGATTCACCCGCCGAAGAACATCAATGGCCCGGTGCCCCGGCCGGCTGATGGTCCCATTCTCGAATGCAATTTTGGCATCGACCGATTCCGCGATCATCAGCAGTTGTTCGAGCGATTCTGCCAGCCGCGTCTCCGATCCCTCCAGATCTTCATCAAAAGGAGCGATGAGAAGGCCGTGCGAGACAACCACCGATGCTCCCAGATGCTCGGCAAGCTCGAGGCAATTGCGCAGCGATTCGATCTGCCGTCTCTGCCCATCCCGGTCCTCCCCGCCCAGGCTGCCGACATCCGGTGAATGGATGGACCACACCTCAAGCCCAAGACCGTCAGACACGCGCAGTAACTCTTCAATCGAACTCTTGTTGGTCTCGTCAAAATGCTTCCGGCCCTTGTACAGATTCAGCTCGATAGCCTCAAAGCCCATTTCGCAGACGATCGGCAGATGCAGGGAAGGCTCGAACCTGCCCGGATGCCAGAGCCCAGTTCCAATTCCTACTTTCATTCAATGACCTCCTTGCGCGTGAATGTTGTGTTCGTTGCCTCGTGGGGGACGGTCGCCCTTTATGCTCATCGGGTGGACAGTGCCTGCAAGCCTGTCAGCCGAGGCTTGAAGAGCAATGTGGCCGTTTTTCCGTCTGTGAATTTGATCTCGACTCCGAGCTCTTCCCCTCGGCCGATGGGCTTAATGGATGCCACCCGGCTCTTCCCTTTCAAAGGTTGAAGTACTGAAGAAAAGCGTCGTGATTCGCCGCGGGAGCGAATGAAAACGCTCGGAGTGTCTTCGCCGACCTTCCTCGTCTCTCCGTTGTTCATCCCCGTCAGCCCGGTGTAAATCTCCCCTTCCGTACCTGCATGCCAGAAGTCCAGGGACAGCTCATTGGGCAGCTTCCATTGCAGACGCAAATCACCGGAGCCTGTCACGCGTTGCAGATTTCTGATGTTTGGGTAATTCGCTTTATCGCCGAGAGGTCTCGAGGTTTCCTGAAACTTCCAACCCTTGCCCGGGCTGAGCTTTCCGAAGTTGTGGTAAACGAAGTCATAGGTATGGGTTTTGTTCGAGCTGAGGTCATCCAATATCACGACCGTCTCTCGAATCAGGAACACAGCTCTTCGGTGAGTGACATCCGGATAGTGGCCTTCGACCTCCGCGGCAATGCCCTGGCAAAGGCCCGCTTCAGTCTTCATTTCCGGTCTCCAGGCAATCAGTTGGCCAATCGCAGGTGACTGATTGGCTCCATCCACCATCACCACGTTGTTCCCCAGAGAATCGTGGCTGATGAAGGCCATTGCCTTCTCATGACCACGTTCGTAATTTGAGGGAGCGTTGTAATTGGAACCCGGTCCCTGTGTGAAGCAGTGTCCGAACGCCCACAGGGTTATCTGCAATCTGTCCAGCGCGGCATGCATCGGATTCTCGCCGTAATCCAGCGTCAGGTACACTTGTTCTTCCGGCACATTACCGGAGCGCAGGATGGCAAAGCCGGCTTGGGGGAACAGCGTCGGCTCGGTCTTGATCGCTTTTTTCCAGGCGTCCTTTTCCGGTGGCTTTGCTTTCAACGATTTCAGAAAAGTATGCGGCGTGGAACGCGCTCCAGCCTGATACAGCCACTCCTCATTCGGGAAGAGATCGTAAACCACGTCACAGAGCGGGCTCGGATGCACCGACATGCCGCAGCCATTGTCGCCGGTGACGGGTACGTATCCCGACAGCGTCGCTCTCTCGTAAGGCATTCGCAGCGCTGCTTTGAGCAAGTCGTAGGGGAAATCGATGGCCAGCCCGGAGTTCCGCACCAGCGGGACCGCGTGAATGTATTCGTTCATGGATGAGTAATGATAATTGAGGGGCCGGCCTTCAGATGAAAAACCGTCAGGCTTGATATCGGTCAACCGCTTCATCAGACCGCTGTCGTAAGCGAGGCCCCGGTAGAGGATGTTGGCGTCGCCGCAGCTCAGCCCGGCGAGAATGAGATCATAATTGGTTAGGTCGGTCATGTTGAAGAGGCCGCCGGGGAACTTGGCCAGTTCGGCCGCCGCAGGTATGACGAAACCCTCATGGACTTTTCCTCGTGTCTCTTCTGTCCACGACGGCGATTCAGAGATCATATTGAGCAGTCTGAAGTGGCCTTTGAGGAGGAAGTTTGTGCCGTACGTCGAGCCATGCGCGATGCGAGAAGCAGCGAGCAGGTAATTGCCACGAAAGAACGGAACATCGTTGTGCATTTCTGTCCAGGGCAACTTTTCGTATTGCTCCGAATAAAGCAGAAAGAGCTCGATGGCTCTGCGCGCGTACTTTTCATCCCCGGTGAGAAGGTACACGACGCCGAGGTCATCCAGACCGCCACGGCCTGATGTCGAGGAGCCCATCCACAGCTTCCACGCGATTGCGGCTTTGGGAGTGCCGAGCTCATGCTTTCCACATTTGTTGCACTTCACGGCCGGCATGATCGTCGTGACCGACATCCGGCCATCGCAGTCCTCATTCGCACAGACATCTCCCCGATAACCGGGGTGCGCCCACGCGCGCTTTCCCGGAATGGCATCCAGCTTCACATCAAGAAACCAATCCGCGTTTTTCTTTCGCCGGTCGAATTGAAGCCACTGGCGGCCCTCCTTGCGGCCGAGCATTTCTTTTAAGAGTGACAGTTCATTCTGAGAATAGATGACCTGCCGGCGGTAGTCTTTTTTTAGAGGCTTGGTCAGCCGGCTTGTGGCCAGGTAGGCCGCATCTGTTTCATCCTCCGGTATGAATGCCAGAATCAGATCCTCTTTGGTGAGATCAGGAAGCCCCGCTGCCTTCTGTTTTGCGCGCACGGTGAAGGTCTGCGTTTTGAAGGGAGCGATCTCCACCTGCGTCGGATCGACCGTGACCTCAAACGCCTGATGCGAAGAACGAACTGACACGTTTACCTTGCGTTTTCCCGGCCCGAGGTTGGCCAGGGGATACTCGATTTCATAGCCATCGTCAGCGCGGCGCGGAAATGTAACCGGCGAAATCCACCACGGCTTGAGAAACAGATAGTCCGGCACCAGCTTCATCTCGCGCAACTCCACGACGAGATCTTCTGCGCCGGCCCCGATTTCCATATTGAGAAACGTTTCGTGTTCCTGGCCGTCCTTGCTGTTCCACGGGAGCCACGCCGGCACATCGAAGACGATCTGCATCACATGCCACTGATCCCTGGCCGTTGTCGGTAGGCCGATGTGCCACTGGTGAACTTTGGACTGCCTCGGCCCGGAACGATGCCCAAATGCGTTCACGTTGAAGAGAAACTGAATTCGTCCGGAAGTAATGCGGTAATCGAACAGAAGGCGGTCGAAATATCGAAGACGTTTCAGGGGCGGCGCCTCCTGGGAGAGTGAAAGAGTTGATGTCTGCCCCCGTGGAACAGTCCAGACAAGCAGGCTGCCTTTCGTCTCAATGCGGCCATTGGTGACCGTGAAGGTATCCTTGATTGGAAGACGATTCAGATTCACGACCGGCTCACGGGCCGAGATGAACTGCAGGCTGATGAGGGTGGCCAGTCCGATGATTTTCATAGATGCCGATCGCTGGTGTTGCGGGTTCGCCGATTTCGCGGAGGTCCACGAAAGGCTATTGCTTCAGCGGAATCCAAATGAAATGAAGATGCAATCCTGAATGTGGCTGAATGCCCCGCTTTTATCGGAAACTCTCGAAGTGCACCAGTTGTGCTGTCGGGAACGCCGCGATCGGCTCAGTACGCGATATCTACTGCGTTACTTCGAGACTCGCCTCTCCCGCGACACCGGTGGCGACGTCGCGGAGCTTGACTTTCCAGGCGCCGGGCTGCGCATTGTATGCAAGAGGAATTTGAGCGGTACCGGTACCCTCTTTTGTGGTGAGGTTATATCCGAGTATCTTTTCCTCAGTCCCGTCCGGCCGATGAACGGTTACGCGGACAACGTGCCTGCCCGGAAGGCCCTTCGATGTCTTGAAAGTGACTGGCAGGTCCACCCGCTCACCGCGACGAGCCTGCTTTTGGTCTGCACTCGTGATGGCCAGAACCTGGTAGGGAAGACAGGAGTAGATGTTGACGAAGCGCTCGCCGTTGAAAACAGCGTCGAACTCTTGCGTCTCGCCGAGGTATTCGCCGGTCCGCACTTCATAGACATGCCTGGGCTCTTGCATCGTGATCCGCGCCTTTGTCTTCTTGTAGAAGCGCGGGGAATGTCCCGCCCGCGCGGACACGCCGAGATAATGGTTGTCTCCGTCGCGGAATCTGTGCAGTCCGTAACGGCGCCGTGGCCCTTCAGACGCCAGTGTTGCGAACGGTTTCAGCTTTGACTCACGCAACACGTAGTGCAGTGCAGTGCAGTGCGAATCGCCTCCCATGCCGCGGCCGCGGGACGGAGTCGGGTGATTTCATTCACATCCGGAAAGATACAATTGAGGTGAAGCGAGAGCCCATTGCCGAATCGATTCAAGATAAAGGCCGGGCCGCCCAGTGTTTCGTTACCCCATTTTCCGAGTGCTGCGCCGGTCGTCAGCTTGAGGTTTGTTGGTCCCACTACTATCGGCTCAAACTCAATTGCGTCCTCTGAGTCTGGAATCTTGACGCGTGCATTCAATCGCAAATCCTCCTGGTTCTCCTTCATGAACGGCGGCTGAAATCCTCCAGTGCGTTCGATACCCAACACTTCATCAAGCAGTGGTGTTTCGAGCGGCCTGCCGTGCACGCTCCGCGTCGCAGTGTTTACGCAACTCACCATCACTCCGCCCTCTCTGACAAATTCCTTCAAGGTGGCGGCCTCACTTTCCGACATAGCGGTCGAGTAAGGCAGCAGTATCACTTTCGGTTTCCCGAAGCGGCCGAACCCGCCTCTATGCAGGTCGCCGTAACCCAGGTAATGAGGGCGAAGGCCCTGATAGCTTGCGACGAGGCCGTGGAATGCGTGGCCCTGGCGTCTCGGCCAATCCATCATGGGTCCGCCTGTCCCGCCGCGGGATTGAAATGTTCCTCGCTTTTTTGTCCCCGCCCACCATTCCATGCCGTAAACGAAAAAGCTCGGCCCTGACCAGTGGATCGCCACACCATCCCGGACGCTGTGCCCGAGCAACAGCTCGGCAGGTCCTTTACGGACCTTGTCGAACTCGTCGAAGAATCGCTGCGGCCCGGGGTTGAGATTGCCCCACGGGTCGGCCATCGGATAGCCGGGAGAGGTAAAGTGGCCAACTCCCCACGTGTCGCGGACAAGGAGATACCAGGGGTGCGCCTGCTGCTGTGAAGGATTGAAGTTGCGTCCATAGCCGCTGCCCCATGCAACCACTGCGCCCGGCTTGCAGAAGCTCTGCCACTCGTCGAGGTCCCGGTAGATCTTGTGACGTCCACCGGCTTGCGACATCAGCCAGAAGTCCATGCCATTGAAAGGCGTCATTTTATGAACACCGCTGAACCCCACCTCGGCCTGCGGATCGATGCTTTTCGCTTCGCGGCCCATCTGTTCGGCAAAGTCCGTCATCTGCACGACCTTGTAGGTCAGTGTATCCACAGCGCGGGGCCAGTCTTCGACCTTGGGAGGGGTAAAGTCCTTATCGATCACATTCTGTTCGACTTCATTGAAACCTTTGTAGCGACTGCCCCATTCCGCGTTGAGGGCATCTATCGTTCCGTAGACCTTTCTCACGTATTCCTTGAAGCCGGCGATGGCGCCATCCGAGAAACTGGCGTTGGCGTTCCCGTAGGAATATTCATCGACGAGCAGGCATTCCTGGGCCCAGCCAGCCGAAGTGCCTGCGATGAGCTTGCGCACGTCCCTCTTGCGCCTCTCGATAAACCTGGGGTCATCGAAGCAGGGATTGCGGACGAAGACCGGTTCAGGCTTCTCCTTCTTTTTCGGCGGCTTTTCTTCTTCGACAAGCGGGAAGTCATCGTCCAATCCCAGATCGTCCACTTCCGCCTCGTTACCGATCCCGGTATCGGTAGCAGCAAGCAGATCTTTGGCTTTGTTGCCGGCCTCCTTTGCCGCCTTCTCTCGTGCCATCTTCTCAACCACTTCCTTGGGAAGAGCGAAGGGATCATTAAAGAAGCCGGAAAAGTTCTGCAGCCGAATATCGAACCAGGCCCAGACGTATGGATCGTAAGGGCCCACGTGATCGTCCATCACCATGAAATTCATCGGAAGCCAGTTCTCATTATCAAGGAGACTGAATCTGAATTTGTTGGCACGTTCCGGCGTGCGCGCGACGAGCAAGGGTACGCGATGCTCACCGATAATTCTGCCATTCAGTTCCGCACCGACCTGAACGACGTTCATCAGGTGAAGGGAGCGAATCAGCGGAAAGACGAACTCTGCGGTTGCGGCGTTTTCCTCGAGGACGAGCACTTTGGACTCCGCGGCTACCAATCGGAGTGAGCGGTCGGTGCACTTGAGGAACGCGGTCACCTCGTTCGCGGGAGGCCGATGGTCGAATTCCAGGCTGAACGACACCCGTGCCGTGTCGTTCTGATAAAGCCTCAGCACCTTCCCCTTCTTTTCGTGTTCAATTCTGACGTTCCCGACGTTGGCTGCCGGTGTCATCTTTAACTCCTTACGAATCCACGCGGCAGTTTCTCCCTGCCGATTCTCAATAGCCGCGGAAGTCAGGTAAGTGCCGGGTGGCACTCCGTCCGCGGCGAACACCAATTCCATTTCGCCGCCCGGCGGAACGTCGATGGCCTGTCCGGATCGGTGTTTTTCTGAGAAACGATCGACCGCGTGAACCATGTAGACACTGTAATTCGTCCGGTAGGCGCTGGGGTACGTGGCAAAGCGGTCCAGGTGCGCGCTGAACCGTAGAGTGCCTTTCAGCGGCACCTTCGACCCGTTCCTCACCGTAATCCTCTGTGGACTGCGCAGGCCGTCTCCGGACTTCCAATCGATCTTCACGCCCGAATCGCGCCGAGTCAGGCTGACGATTGCCCGGTAGAGTTCTTCCGACAGTTGAAGCCCTCGATAGTAGTCTCCACCTTTGACGATTCCGAGCTGCCCTTTGCCGTAAGTAAGAACCACTGGCTCGGTGTCCGTGGGGTCTACATCGTTCTCTTTCAGGATCTGGGGAATGTCCGGAAGTGTTGCCGGCGCCCAGAACAGCAGGCCCGCTCTGCGCTCACTGACTTGGCGCAGGATCTCTTGCTGAACGTCCTCAGGAAACCAGCCCCAGAACGTCCCTGCGAGCAGGATCAGATCGGACGGCTGATTGAGGCCACGCCTCATGGCCCTTACTTCGTCAGGCGGTGCGCGAAATACTTTCTTCTTCTTTGATTTGAGCGCCGTCGGGTTCGGATACCCGTGTCCTCCGACCAGAACTGGAACGATGTCCAGGTCCAAAAGCTGTTTCAATTCACGGGCTCGCCGGCCCTCGGCAAACGGGACGGACATCAGGACCTTGAGCGGTCCACCGGGAAGGGACTCAGAGATCGGCAGAAGGCCGCGGCTCTTCGGAAACTTGTCGAACGGGACAGCAGAACTGTGTGGATCAAATGAGTTTGGTTTTCGTGTCCGCTCCCAGCGATAACGCTCGAACACCTTGCCCTTTTTCGCAATCGCACGTTCCAGGCCGGGCAGGTAGAAGCCGGTGCCGAAGTCAACGACGAGAGGAGCTTCGAAACTTCCAATGTCTTTCCCACCCTCAGTCGCGCGAAACCGGATCAGCCACGTACCGGCCAACGGAGGAGTGAATTTCACCGCTGTCGCTTTCACCGCACTCGGCCCCGCGTCGATCGTGTGCTTGCCGAGGTCGACCTGGGGCTCCGGATAGAGAAGCCGAGTCGCTTTACCGTGAACAGTAACAGTGCGCCTGGTAGTCGCTCTGAAGTGGAGCTTGAGCGGAATCGGTTTACCTGGCAGAAACGCCTTTCGCGTCAGTGTGACTGCAGATACGCCAGCGTCCCCCAATCCGGGAGCTTCGTCGGTCACCTCCTCAGCAGCCTGCATCTCCTGCTCGATCGTTTTCTTGCCAGTACGCACGGGAACCTCCGGCGCCGGAGGAAACGCGATGGCAACCGCGATGCCCGCCCTGTAATCCGATACGAAAGTGAGGTCGTTGACAAACATCGTGCGGGTACTGGTTTTCCATTGCTCCCCAGGGCCGAGCGTGATCTCGGTCGTCACGAATCCCGGTTTCTTCGAACGCGAGATACACGAGAGCCAGGAAGCGTCCATTTCAGTCACCACCGCCATGCCTTTGCCGGTATTGGCCAACCAGGAACCGCTGGTGTCGTACTCATACGAGAAGCCCTGTGCAGTCACACCCTCGATGGAAGGGACAAGACTGCGGGTGGTCGTTTCCGCCATCGCAAAGCGGCGTCCCAGAAGAAGACAGAACGTGGCATTGGAGTCTCCAGTATTCGAGACTTCGTAATCAACATGGAGAACGGCCTCTTGGGGATCCGGGCGAATCGTCTTCTTAATCCGAAGACGATGGGTCTCGTCCGATCGGAAATACGGAATGTCGAGACGCCGATGCGGAACCGCTCCAATAAGCGGATTCTCGGGAAGATGCGCCAGGTAAACAGCAGCGCCAGCCACGCCTGATTTCACGATTTCATAGCCGGTAATCGGAACCGTTCGACCGTCCTGAAACACGGCCTCTTCATCGAGCCTGATGTTTGTGAAGGTCCGTCGGAACGCCTTCACGAAAATGGAATCGACAGAGCCAGGCCCTTCCCTGGAGAATGCGACCTTCAGCGACTCTGTCTCTAAGACAGTTTCAGCGAGGACGTCTAATCCCGCGCCGGTAAGACCAGAAAGCGCGCAAAGTAAAGCTGAGACGTTCATCCGTTGTCGACGATAGTGTGTCATCGCGATTCAGAACTCCGAAAGATCTCTTCACTGATCCATGGGCAGGTAACCGCGATCAACATTCAGGATGAGTATTGCCATGGCGGTGCTGTATCCCTTACCCATGCCAAGAATGGTGTTCCCATGTCCAGGGGGAATGGGAAAGGCCCCGTCCGGTTCTTGCCGTTCTTTGAGAATCTGGAACAGACGAGTGAAGTACTTCTGAAATGTTTTTCCCTTGTCTCGCTGTCTGCTTCGATAGAGTCCCCTGATGGCGAAGAAGTTTGACTCGTAAAAGTTCGGGCCGTACCAGCGGGGACGATGCCTGGACAACCAGTCCTTGGCAAGCTCGAGACGCGATTCGTCATAATCGAAGAGTGACAGGACCGCCATTCCGGCCGCGGTAGTACTCAGGACGGGAAGGCCGTGGGCGTCCACTGAAAAACCACCGATCTCGTGCGGCTTTTTTCCTTTCCTGGTTTTCTGGCTGGCCAGCATGAACTCCACCGCACGCTCCGTTGCGCTCCGTGAGACCCTGATCCCCCTGAGTTCCGCACTTCGAAGCTGGAGCAGAAACCATGCGGTGAGCATTCTATTGTTCACTTTAGTGGTGCCGTTCGGACGCCATCCGCCAAAGTAATCGCCGCCGACACCCTTGTCTTGTATCTGCAGGCTGTATGCAGTCGACTTGAGTGCCTTGTCATAGACCTTTAGGTTTTCTTTCTCATTGCTGAGAGTGCCAATCAGTTCGATGAGTGAAAGCGCCACTAACGCATGGTCGGCATGAGGCTCCTCTCTCCCGCCAAAGAAGGCTTCCGGGCTGTTCTTGATGATCCAGTGGATCGTCTGAGTGAGTTTTGCGCCGTACTCGGGATGAGTGGGTTGAATTCCCGACGACAGGCTGGCGAGCAGCATCAGGGCTGAGACTCCTTTTTGCCGGCTGTTGCCTACCGCCCCTTCTTTCTGGATGCCGTAAAGATATTGGAGGCCCCGGTCGACCATTGCCCGCCGTGTCTTTTCGCGGAAATTATCGGTTGGGTCGGACTCGCCGGTCACAGACCTGTGCCACAATGATGGGGTCTGGCCGCACAGACCGGAGATCACACAGATGCTGAGTATCCAGCAGCAGAGGGACGAATTCAGTGGGCGCCGGCGTCTCTGAAGACTCATCGTGCCTCCTGCAGAATTCGATTCAGATACAGATAGCATTCGTCCTTGAACAACATGGGCATGTTGCCTGCCCGGGCCCTCTTCAACTCGAGATAAAGGTGGCGCGGGATCTTGAGATCGGCGAGTGCATCTCCGGACAGGGCAATCCCGCCAAGACCGACCCGGTCCAGGGCCAGGCTTGCTTTCCTGCGATTCAATTCACTTTCTCCCAGGGCCCAGACCAGGTTGTCGGACCGGTGGCCCGAAAGCTCCAGGACCCTGGCCGCGAGGGCCCGATTCACCATCTGTTTGTCCTTCAGGATTTGCTGTTGACTCCTGATTTTGGCACGAAGCAAAGCCCCGCGGTCCATGGCGGGCATCCAGCCGTAAAACTCTGCAATGTGCTGTGTGATCTTCTTGTCCCGTGGTATTGCCAGAGATTTCAAGTCATGCAGCAGCGTGTTGGATTGGGTGAACAGATCATCACGGCCCTCAGCATCCGTTTCCGAGAGCACAGTGCAGTCCTCGAGAAACTGAATCCCGATTCTCGCCGCCTTTGGCAAGCGGGCAAATTTCTTCAAGGTCGCCATCAGCGGCGGCACCTGTGACTTGAGGTCCTTCGGATTACCACCCTCTCTCAACGACTCTCGGATTCTGTAAAAGCTGTAGAAAATCTCTCCCCAGGGACCGGCGGAATCGTCCGGGTCGTCGACCAGATCTGTCAGAACCTCTTCCCGGTCCTGAAGTCGCTTCTGAACTGACAGGGCCGCGATGAGCGCTTCCATCTCTTTGCGATACTGGTGGGACATATTCTGTTTCTGCATCAGGTCTTTCAGGCCCTGAGGGCCGGGCGACCTGACGAATTGAGTGATGGCCCCGAGGGTTTGGTCCAGGGTTTGATAGTCCTTTATCTTCCCCAGCCATGCCTTCAGTTGAAGCTTGTCGCGAGCCATGATGCTGAGGCCACTGCCAAAGGCCACCTGCCTGAATTCGGTAAAGACATGGATAGCTCTGGCTTCTATCCGTTTTTCAAATTCCCGGATGACCTTCGCCAAGAGAAGATGAGAAACCTGCACGGGGGACAGCCCCGATTCATCGCCAACGTGATAGATGCTATGGAGCTCGAGGATGTCGAGAGTCTTCAGCACCGCCAACTGGACCGCCTTCAGCAAGACCTTCATCTTGAGACTTGGGTAAAGACTCCGAGGATCCTTCTTCTCCTCGAGACGAGCTACCTCGTCCTTCATCGCTTTCCTCAGGCTGTCGATTCCTGACAGCAGTGACTGGCCTCGAGATCGGATATCTCGGGCGAGCGCGTCAAGATAAGCCTTGACGCCCGGGAGCATCGGTTCGGACAAGCGCCCACATTCTTCTTCGAATGAGATCAGAATTTCCGCCAGTTGCGCCGGCTGAAGATCCTCCGGAACGGACCAGGATTCGAACAGAGAGAATCGTTCGAGAAATCGAGCATATTGTTTCCGAAGTGCGCTCCCCGCGAGGGCCGGCCTCATTTCGACCAGGGCGAACCGGAGTTCCCTGATTCGCAGCCAATGGTCTTCGAATTCAGGTTGCCCGAATTTGAATTTCTCTGACACCAGCCCAAGCCGAGCTTGTTCGGACTGGCTCCGTGCCCGGTGAAGGGTCTGATAAAGCAGAAAGTCTGTTTCCGCCCGTTGCCTGGCCGCTCCGTCTCGACCTCCGAGGGGCTGAAACTTGCCCGCCTGGCCAGTAAAGAGGTGAAGGAACTGATAAGACCTCTGAAGAATGAGAATGTCGTCCTCAAGAATATTGTCTCCCAGTTGATAGATGCCGACGGCCAGGGGCAGCAGGTCGTCACGATCAATGCCGCCTCCGGTCAACAGTGCCTCGCGGAGGATGGAAGGATCAGCCGCTCGTTCATGGACCGCGCCAACGGCTTTGGATTGCAGCGTGGCTGTCACCTTCTTTAAGGCGGGCACAATATCGAGGAGTCCGATCGTGGGGTCTTCCGCCTGAAGGGATGTCTCGATGGTCTGGCGTGTCGTTTCAGGAATTTCTTCCTTCAGTTCATTTTCGAAGTAGGTCTTGACTTCCCTGAGAATTGCCTGGCAATTCACTGTGAAGGCGGGATCTGACCATGCCTTTTCATCAGCATCAGCGAGGTCCCTGGCGAGTCCGGAGACCAGGTATCCTGACAGTTCGCGAA
>JASLXP010001036.1 GCA_030740295.1 Planctomycetota bacterium | reverse complement strand
AAAACAAAAAAAGTATTTGAATCATCATAGTTTTCATAAAGGGAAACTAAAAGAGCTAACATTTAAGTGACAAGCCGATTCGCCCTGATATGTTGGTATTGAGATGCAAATCAGGCATAATTGCGAGCAGGCGATATCGTTACAGAAATTTCGTAAGTTTAGTGAACCGAATCAGGAATTCAATGGGCAAACAGATGAAAATCATGGAGCAGATAACCAGGGTGATGCGTTCGCGGCATTACGCGCTGAGCACTGAACGCTCGTATAAGGGCTGGATCAAGCGGTACATTAAATTCCATAAGATGCAGAGCCGGGACGACATGAAGGAAGGCGAGCGCAGAGTTGAAGATTTTCTGACTCACCTTGCTGTCGATGGCAATGTGAGCCCTTCAACGCAGAACCAGGCGTTGAATGCTCTTGTCTTCCTCTATCGCCAGGTCTTGAAAGATCCGCTGGGGGATGGGATTGATGCCGTGAGGGCGAGGAAGAAGGTTAATGTACCTGTGGTGCTGACAACTCAAGAATCCGCCAGGGTGATTTCTTTAATGTCGGGCGTGCCGCAACTGGTTGCTAAACTGCTCTATGGGAGCGGGCTCAGGGTGGCTGAGGCCGTGCGGCTCCGAGTGAAAGATATCGATTTTGAAATGAAGGAGATCGTCGTCCGCTCCGGGAAGGGCAATAAGGATCGGGTGACGACGCTGTCTGTGTCAGCGATTCCATTTCTCAAAGAACAGTTGAGAAAAGTGCAAGTGATCCACGAGGTGGATCTGGGGGAGGGCTGTGGAGAGGTCTACCTGCCCCACGCGCTGGACAGAAAGTATAAGAATGCGGGTACAGAGTGGGCCTGGCAGTACGTGTTCCCGGCGAAGAATCGGTCCATAGACCCGCGTGCCGGTAAGGAGCGGCGTCATCATGTGGACCCCAGCGTCATTAATAAGGCGATTAAGGTGGCGGCGCGCACGGCCGGCATAACGAAGACCATCAGCGCGCACACGTTTCGCCACAGTTTTGCGACGCATCTGCTACAGCGGGGTACGGATATCCGTACGGTGCAGGCATTACTCGGCCACGAGTCGGTGACTACGACCATGATTTACACGCACATCCTGAATCAGGGCGGTCATGGCGTTGTGAGTCCCTTGGATGATTTGGATGTTGAGTGAGCGCAAAAGGAAATAATTGGTTCCAGGCGATGTAGAACCCTTTCAGGGCTCAGGTTGGTGATGCCGCTCTAACTAGTGGCCCAAGACGGAGTTGATTGTACGGATTTTGGCGAATACTCAGGGGCAACGCCCCGGCTGTTTGCTTAGCCCAGCCCAACGGGCTGGGAAAGCAAGAGTGTACGAATCAGGGGCAACGCCCCGGCCACTTGCCCGCGGCCTAATAAAGCGTCAGGGAGGTGCAAATGGCCGGGCCTTTGGCCCTGAATGATGGTGTCCTTCAGGTACCCAGCCCGTTGGACTGGGCTAGGCAAACGAACAGGCCGTTGGCCCTGAAATCCGTAAAGACACATCCGTCTTGGACTACTAGTCACCCTTGAGCGGCCTATTTTCTCAATCAGGCCCTTTTCCTCAAGACTCTTGTAGGCTCGGCTATACATCACGCTTTCACTCGCCGAAGGCGAATGGCCCAGCCAGCCGGACAGGTTCAGAGGAATGATCCCAAGTTTGGCGTTCTTCTTCTTCAGTATTTGCCTGCCGTTGCGATGGCGTGGGATGAATCTGTTAACCAGATGATCGAGGTCACGGTATGCGCCGAGGAGCACGCGTTCTTCTTTGGAGGTCAATGACATTCTGCCTTTTCCATTGTTTAAGGTGCAAGCCTGTCTCACGGCAGCCAACCTTTACTGGCCATCAGGAAGACAGATTTGGTTTTCGAAGGACCCTTTTGGCGCTTTTGGCAGTTTTGACACACCACCTTGAACTTGGTATTCATGCCGCCTCCAACAGTCGTCGCAGCTCGCTTATCTCGTTTGCCCAATCCACAATCGGTTCCAATTTTTCAGTCCATCCTCCACCAAAACATAATTGGCCGATACTGGACAGAATCTGTCTGATGTCGGTCATTATTTTGTACAAAGCGGACAGTGGGAAGAACTTAATCCGGCTCTGACAGATTTAAGCAAGCACCTTGCTGGCCACTTGTCCGCTTCTCAGAAATTCGATGTTGCGGCTGTTCCTTTTGTTCCACAATTACGATTAACCGGAGGCCCCTATGAGTTCTGGATGGATTGAGTTATTTAATGGCAAAGATCTGAACAACTGGAAGCCTATGAAGAACGACAATTGCGAGTGGGAGGTCGCTGGTGGCGTCCCGCTGAAAGCTGACGACCCGAAGCTCTTCGAAATCCAACCTGGCGAAGGCATGATGGTGAACGGCCCCACAGGCAGAACATCGGACATCCTGACAGATTTCGAGCATGGCGATTGCGAGCTGCACATCGAATTTGTGGTATCGCTAAAATCGAATTCGGGTGTTTATTTCATGGGCAACTATGAAGTGCAGATCCTCGACAGTTGGGGTGAAACGGGGCTGAAGTACGGAACATGCGGAGGTATCTACTGCCGATGGATTGACGAAAAGCCGGTGGATGGAACGCCGCCACGCGTCAATGCCAGTCGGAGGCCAGGAGATTGGCAAGAATACGACATCATCTTTCGAGCCCCGAAATTCGATGCTGATGGCAATAAGACCCGTAACGCCTGTTTTGAAAAAGTGGTCTGGAACGGAGAGGTCATCCACGAGAATGTTGAATTACTGGGCCCCACCCGCGGTGCCATGACCAGCGAGGATGTTCCCAGAGGCCCCCTCAGGCTTCAGGGCGACCACGGTCCGGTCGCTTACAGGAACGTGAGACTCAAAGAGTTGTAGGCGCTGGATTCGAGAGTTCAGGTACTCGGCCTCGCAACCACCAAATAGCTCAAATCAGGAAACGGTGGGCGACGTCGGCAGATTGAGTATGACGACTGAGAAATCCAAAGTTGAGAAAGTGGTGGTCCGGGTCGGCGCGGGTCAGATGATCTCAGAGGACAATGCGATCGAGGCGAACGTCGCAAAAGCTCTGGACTACTGTGATCGTGCGGCCAGACGGGGTGTCCAGATCCTGTGCCTGCCGGAGTGTGCGGCGAATGGTTTCGACTGGCTTCGTAAAGGAAAGGCCGGCGAGGTGCGCTCTGAGCCCGTTCCTGGACCTGTGGTTGAGGTTTTTGCGGCCAAAGCGGCCGAGACGGACATGTACATAATCATGGGGTTGGTCGAACAGCCCAAGCGTTCCAGGAAGCTGTACAACACCGCATTCGTAGTTGGACCGGCCGAGGGCTATATGGGCAAGTTTCGGAAGGTCCGCTCGGAAGACATTTTCGAGGATGGTAAGGAGGCGCCGATATTCGAGACGCGATACGGGAAGATTGGGATCTTTATCTGTGCGGATATGAGGTCGCCGGAATTGTCACGTCTGCTGGTTTTGAAAGGCGCCCGCATCCTGTTCCAGCCGAC
>JASLXP010001035.1 GCA_030740295.1 Planctomycetota bacterium | reverse complement strand
GTGGGCGGCAGAACGAATCCTTCCGGCGCCATCGGCGTAGCCGAAACGCTCGGCGCCTTTGCCCGTGAACGGCTCGACTTTGCCTACTACTGGCAGCGCCCCAAGGGTCACCAGGTGCATGGATGGAAGATGTTCAGAAACTATGACGGGGCAGGCGCCGCCTTTGGCGAAGAGTATCTGGAGTCGAGCTCGTCGGACTGGAATCGCACCTCCGTCTTCGCGGCCCGTAGAAAGGACGGCGCCACGACGATCTTGATCATCAACAAAGAAACCCAATTGAAAGCGAGGATTGCCCTTCAGACGGAAGGTCTCAAAGGTAAGGGGGCCCGTTTCTTTTACTACGGTCTCGACGAAAGCCGCGCCATTGTCTCGAAAGGCAAAATGACATCACTGCCGGAAACGCTCACGATTGAGCTTGCGCCTTTCGCGATGCTCCTTATGGAGCTGAAGGATTGAGTATGGATAGCTTTTGCCACATGTCACCCTCACAGATATCTCAAAGCCGCCTGGAGAGTGAGCCCACGAGCCAGCCGATTAAAGACGACCATGAAAATCGAGCTCAAGAATGTCTCACTCAGATTCGATGACAAACCCGATCTTCTGCGGGATGTGAATCTGACGATCGAGAAAGGCGACTTCCTGCTGATTCGCGGGCCTTCCGGTTGCGGTAAGACCAGCCTGCTGCGGCTGCTCAATCGTCTGGCCGATCCTGTTGGCGGAGAAATCCTTTTCGATGGCCAACTGTCCGAGGATGACGAAGTGACCTCGCTCCGGCGCAGGATTGCCTACGTCCAGCAGACGCCCGTGATGCTTGAAGGGAACGTCCGTGAGAATCTTCTGTTTGGATCCCTGTTTCGTTCTGCCGGCGACGTTCGCCCGGATGATGCGAAGCTCAGGAATCGTATGAATTCACTTCTCCTCGACGACGTTGGCCTTGACGATGTCGCTTCCAACCTGTCTGTGGGCCAGCAACAACGTGTAGCCCTTATCCGCACGATGCTCACGGGACCCGATGTGCTGCTTTGCGATGAGCCTACTTCCGCGCTCGATCCTGATTCTGCCAGGCTCGTAGAGGAGAGCATCGAAGACATGTGCGCCGATGACAGCGTCAGTGTGGTGATGGTGACGCACGGCACGTATCAGCCGGAGAAGGCGGAGTATCGAGTCTTCGAGATCCAGCAGGGCGAAGGGCTGATGGAGGTGGCCTCATGAACGTACAGCCCATCGAAGCCATCCAGCTTGTCTATTGCCTCGGTTTCGTACTGGTGGCGGGTGCCGGTTCGTTTGTCTACCGGCTGCAACTCGAGAAGTCACTGGCCGTCGGCACAGTGCGTACATTCGCACAGTTGCTGCTGGTCGGATACGTGCTGAGTTACATCTTCGAGATTCGACAGGTCTGGCTGGTTCTGCTCCTCTTTACCTGGATGGTCTTCTGGGCTGCGCACACCATCTGGTTGCGAGTCCGTCAAAAGGAAGTGCCCGTTTTCGTGCGGACCTTTTTCTCCATGCTCGTAAGCCACTTGATTGTCAGCATCGTCGTGACCGCTGTGATAGTGCAGGTGGATACCTGGTGGGAACCGCAGTACTTCATTCCGCTTTCCGGCATGATCATGGGCAACTCGATGAACGCGATTTCGCTGGCCCTGGAGCGGATGTTCTCAGACCTGCGCAAGCAGCGCCCGCAGGTAGAGCTGGCGCTCTGCCTCGGGGGGACCTGCCAGGAAGCGACGGCTGACGTCCTGAGGGCGGCCATGAATGCGGGGATGACACCATCCATCAACGCGCTGATGACGGTCGGCCTGGTTGCATTGCCCGGCATGATGACAGGGCAACTGCTCGCTGGCTCAGATCCGCAGACCGCGGTGAAGTATCAGATCATCGTGATGCTGATGCTGGTCGCGTCCACCGCCGTAGGGACGATTATCGTGGTGCTTTGGGTGCGGCGTTCCTGTTTTACGAGGGCGCACCAACTGATTTTGAAGTGAGTGCGACTGGCGCAATCGCTTTTCAAAACATAGAAGCCTTGGGCAGATTCTTCACTCTCTCCATCCCAAACCTATGAAACTCAACGAATCTCAAAAGCTATTCGAACGCGCTCAGAAATCCCTCGCCGGCGGCGTCAGCAGCCATTTTCGTGCGTTGGATAAACCCATTCCGCAATTCTTTGAAAAGGCCAACGGCGCAAACATCTGGGATGCAGACGGTAATAAGTACACTGATTTTGCTCTTTCGCAGGGCCCGATGATTCTGGGGCATTCACCCGCTCCCGTACTGAAGGCTGTGACGGAAGAAATGAAACGAGGACAGCTCTTCGCCGGGCAGCATGTGCCGGAGATTGAGCTTGCAGAGCTTATTCAGAAACACGTGCCGTGCGCCGACCTCACTCGATTCAGCCTGACCGGAAGTGAAGCCACGCAGACGGCCATCCGAGTGGCCCGCGCTTACACCGGCCGAAAGAAATACATCAAATTCGAAGGCCAATACCACGGCTGGTTCGACAGCACACTCATCAGCGTGGCCCCACCAAAGGAAGTGCGCGGCCCGCTTAAATCACCGATCGTGGTGGGCATGACAAAAGGCCAGACGGAGAGCGTTCTCGAAGAAGCGATCGTTCTGCCGTGGAATAATCTGGCCGCGCTGAAACGCACCGTTAAGGAACGGGAAAAGGAAGTGGCCGGCATCATCATGGAGCCGGTGATGTGCAACTGCGGCTGCATCCCGCCCAAACCCGGCTACCTGGAGGGCGTGCGCAATCTTTGCGACAAGAAGGACATTCCGCTCATCTTCGATGAAATCATCACCGGATTCCGGTGCGCGCTCGGCGGGGCCCAGGCCCATTACGGGGTGACGCCTGACATAGCGACATTCGGCAAGGCCATGGCCGCGGGTTTCCCGATCAGTGCGATCAGCGGAACGAGAAAATTCATGGATCTGATCGCCAACGGTGAGGTAATGCACGCGGGCACATTCAACAGCTACAACATCGGTATCGCGGCTTCCCTGGCGACCATCCGGCTCATGGCAGAAAACCGGCAGGAGGTGCATCGTCGCATCCGCAGGAACGGCAAGGCATTAATGAGCGGTATCCGCCGGATCGCACGCAAGCAGAATAAGCCGCTGCTCGTGCAGGGCCTCGGCCCGATGTTCCATGTGGGCTTTACACCCAAAAAAGAAGTCACGAGTTTTCGCGATTGCGACAGCTACGACGCCGCACGGTACGGCCAGGTCGTCAGCGCCATGCGAGAGCGAGGCGTCCGTCTGATCGGCCGTGGCATCTGGTACGTCTCAGCCGCGCATACGGAGAAAGATGTGGAGAAGACGCTGGCGATGTTTGAGGAAGTCATACGCAATGAGTAATTCGTGATGCGCAGTGAGTAAGTCTGAGCGTCATGGACCCTCCAAGCCGGACCTTACTCATTGCCCATTACCTACAGCTGTCGCACAAACCAAGCCTCCACTGCATAGACAGCCAATACCGCCAGCAGCAGCCACGGCCAGAGGCGATCTGAATCGCGGCTGGGGCCGAGGGCCTGCACTGCGGATGACCAGTCGGGATAGATTGGGCTGCCAATGAGTTCGCTGAGCTTCTTCAGATCGTCTTGCTTGAGGCTGCGGAGGTCTGCTTCAGGTGGGTTGCCGGTGATGGTGAAGGTCTCCCTGGCGTCATCCTTGTGAATGGTGTAGAGGCCCCGTTGCTGCATCCCGGTGGCAACGACGAATGCGACGGAATTGGCGTCCACTGTTTCCAGGTCCGATGTTCTCTGATCTGGTGACGTCATTTTGACGGCGCCGGAGTCCGGCCATCTGCTGACAAAAGTCTCACCAGCCGTCAGGTTTCTGACGAAACCTCTTCCCCGGGCCGCCATGTTGAGCAACCGATGCATGAACGGAATGTAGGAACGCCGTACGGGCATGGAAGACCATGAAATTCCCAGCGAACTGGTGAACAGGTACGTGTGCCCGCGGCCGGTGGCCTCGTGGATCAGCAATGGCTGACCATCCTCGAATTCGAAGAGCACTTGCGCGCCCTCTTTGGGTCCGGACCGGCGGTAGTTGTAGAAACGTGCTGCCTCGACCTCGCCGTTATGAGTGTCGGTGAATTCCGTCAGAAGGGTGAGTTGATCGTCAACGCGCGCCTTTGCGCTCCAGAAATTTTCAGGGCTGACTGAATCACGGGCAAACGCCAGGAGTTTTGCCGGCAGCAGATTCGAGAGATTCGGATTGTAAAAGGTAACGTCAGCCATCGGCGACATGAAGATGACGAGTCCTCCTCCCTGCCGTACGAATCGGGTGAGGGGCTTTTGCACAGCAGGAGTGATGACCCTCGGGCCCGCGAGCAGGATGACGTCCAAATTGTCAGGGATGTCCTGGGTGAGCTGCACCAGTTCGATCTCTTCGATTTTGAGAGGAGATGCGCCGGCACTGGTTGCCCGTCGCAGGAACTCGGCCTCATCGAGGGCATCTGCCTTGGTCGGGTCAGGAGCGTCGACGAGTAGACCGATGGTGAGTGAGTCCTTCACTTCGATACTGAGCGATGCGCTCGATGAACTGGGCAATCGACTGGGAGAAACAGACGCGGTGAGTGATTGAACACCTCCGCTCGTAAAGGTGACATCCAGGCTGATTCTCTTCTCTTCGTCCGGTAGCAGCTCAACGAGTCTGGTTGCGGCTATCAGCCCTTCGCCGTTGATTTCGATCCGAGCTGTCGCCTCTTCCGATGAGTAGTTTGCCACGGTCGCGTACAGTGTGACGGGGATGTGGCGGACAACGAGGTCGCTGCCGAGAGTGATGCTGAGCAGTCCGATGTTGGGGGGAGATTCTCCGACGGCCATGTTGACTGCGGCCATGCGGATGTTCATTCCTTTCGCGGCATCGGCGAACCATCCAATTTTCGGCAGCTCAGCGCTGAGCTCGCCGGGAAAATCGGACAGCAGGTAGACTTCAGAGATGGCATCTGGTGTCCGGGTGAGTAAGGCAATGGTCCTGGACAGACTCCGCCGAAGCTGGAGCGTTCCTTCTCGCGGATCGAATCGGCGAACAATACTTTCAATGGCATCCGGCCTTTGCCGGCCTTCGGCTGACACGACAGGATCTTCTGGAGAGATTAGTGGAATGAGAGTGGTTCGGTCTGCATGTCTTTGAGATCCGAGCAGGGCATCCAGCACGAGCCGCATTCTCCCTTTTCGTGAGCCCTGTTTATCCGTAACAGACATGCTTGCCGAGTGATCCACGAGGATCAGGCGATGCACCGGATCAGATGGCAGTGCCGGTACCGTTGATTCTTCATTCGCTCCTTTGAACGGCTCGGCAATCAGCAAGGCGACGAGCGCGAGGATGGCGCATCGCATGGCAAGCACGAGGTATTGCTTCCACAGCGAAGATTTCCGCCGGCTGGCCAGAGTGAGCCGCAGCAGATAGCTCGCCCCCCAGGGGATCTCCTGCTTTCGCCTGCGGAGCAGGATGTAGATGATAATGGGCGTTGCCGCGAAGAGCAGTCCCCAAAGAAAACCGGGGTGAAGGTATTGCATAAGTTGGTGCGATGCTTATTGAGCGCGTCATTGTTTACTCGCGGCGGGGAAACGCAACGAAGGGGAGAAGCCTTTCGGCTGCAACCACAGAGGGCCACCGATGAAGAGGGCCGCGGATATCAGAACCAAAACATTCTCGGTCCTCTTCATCCGTGGCCCTCTTCATCCGTGGCCCTCTTCATCCGTGGCCCTCTTCATCCGTGGCCCTCTTCATCCGTGGCCCTCTTCATCCGCGGCCCTCTTCATCCGTGGCCCTCTTCATCCGCGGTCCTCTTCGTCCGCTTTCAGAAGATCCCCGCACCACGCGCAGAAGTAACAGAGAAAGACTCTAACGACCTCCCAACTCTTCCGTAACACTCTCATCCCTGGCCAAACTTTGACACCTGTCGGCACTTGCGCTATAACGCGCAGCCCTTAACGTAATGAGGCTTGAGAAGCTGTTTTCTGGCACTAGACCGGCTGAAACGTCCATTCCAGGCATTATCTCGATTACGAGTCTGGACTCCCTCCTCGCCTCTGCAAGTGACATCCCATCAGGCCGGCTTCGGTCCCGCTGCAGCGGGCGACGACGAACAGAGCGATACCAGCTTTTATGATTTCCCGCATCTACGCGATTGCCCGGAATACGCTTTTCGAGACCATCCGGCAGCCGGTCTTTCTGGTGGTGCTGATGGGGGCGTTGGCAATGATCGCGTTCAGTCCCGCGTTCACCATGTTCACCCTGGTGAACCATATCAAGCTGGTGACGGATATGGGGTTGGCGACCATCATGGTGACGGGCATGCTGCTGTCAGTGGTCGCGGCAAGCACGGTTATTTCTGAAGAGATAAGAAAAAAGACTGTGCTGACGGTTGTCTCCAAGCCGGTGGATCGATTTGAGTTCGTACTTGGTAAGTATGCCGGCATCATCGTCAGTATCGTGATCGCCGGTTACCTGATGGTGTTGGTTCTTACTATGACCGTTCGGATCGGTGTGCCGGCCACGGCCTCGACGAAGCTCGATTTCGGGCCCATTGTGGGAATGCTCCTCAGCACTGGTCTGGCCATGTTTGGGGCGATTCTGGCGAACTACTTTTTCGACCGCCCGTTCCCTTCCACAGCGATCTGCCTCGCCCTGGTGGTCTTCTCCCTTGCGTTTGGGGTCGTCGGTTTTCTGCCTCCTGTTTCGGAGGCGCTGAAAGAGCGGTTCCTACACTATAACTGGTCGGTCATGCTGGCCGGTATTCTGGTCATGCTGGCGGTTTCGGTGATTGCCACCGTTGCGGTGGCAGTATCGACGAGGCTGAATCCACTCTTCACCTTCGGCATCTGTGCCGCGTTTTTTGTGTTCGGTCTTGTCGTGGAGGAGCTGCTGCGCAAGTATTCGGAAGCGCCCTTCCTCTTCACGTTTCCGCTGAGAGCATTTTTCAACATTCAGTATTTCTTCCTGGCGGATGCGCTTTCATCGGAACGGGTAATCCCTTTCAATTACATTATCCGGGCATCGTTTTATGCTGCGACGTATCAGGCCGCCATCCTCTGTGGTGCGCTTTACCTTTTTCAGGATCGTGAAGTGGCTCGGTAAGTCTCATGGATTCCAGACAACCCACATCACCACGGCCGTCGGGCCCCGGCCATCATCCGGATGCCATTGCGATGGGCGGTCTGATCATTCAGGTGCTGCTGAGCTCTTTTGCCTTCGGCGTTTACATCTATTCGGGATACAAGGACGAGTTTCGGATAAGCGGATCGGCGTCCATCTTCGGTGAGCTCTGCCACCTGCTGCCCGGGATCGCGGTCTGGCTTGTCTGTTATCTGCGGTTGCGCCTTAACAGAATAGCGGAGGCTGAAGATCGGGAGATGGAGATTCTGAAGGATCGTGCAGATGGGTCGGGCTCCCTGTTCGAAGCCTCTCAAACTCCGGATGCCTACACCGCACGGGGCCGCCTGCTCCGATTCGAAAAGTCATTCATTCCGACCGCCACAGTGGTCAGCGCACTCTTCATGCTGCTGGTCGGTGCTGCGATACTTTTTCAGTGGATCTATTTCCCGTCGCGGGTCGTCCCGGAACGCCTTGCCGTGTGTGGAGCGTTCCTCTTTGCCTTCGCAT
>JASLXP010001034.1 GCA_030740295.1 Planctomycetota bacterium | reverse complement strand
GAGGAGAAAGACGAGGAGAAAGACGAGGAGAAAGAGAGATTCACCATTCACCATTCACCATTCACCATTCACCATTCACCATTCACCATTCACCATTCACCATTCACCATTCACCATTCACCATCTAAATCTCCCCTCACTTCATGTCCCAACCCAATATTATCTTTCTGCATTCCCACAACACCGGACGCTACGTCCAGCCCTACGGTCATAACGTGCCGACGCCCGCTATACAGCGGCTTGCCGAGGAAGGTGTGCTCTTTCGGAACGCTTTTGCCGCGGCCCCGACTTGCTCCCCGAGCCGGGCCAGTTTTCTGACGGGACAGTATCCGCACAATTGTGGGATGCTCGGGTTGGCCCATCGAGGATGGGGCATGGATCACAGCCATCACGTGGTGCATACGCTTGGCGATGCAGGCTACTTCACCGCGCTCTGTGGCATTGAACACACGATCCCCTTCAAGAGCGGAACTCATCCGTATGAGGGGTATGACCACGTAATCGAATCGCAAGGCGGTAAAGCCGTCAGCGTTGGACCCGCCGTGTCTGAGTTTCTGAAGGGCGCGCCAAGGCAGCCTTTCTTTCTCTCCGCAGGCCTGAATGAAACGCATCGCCAATACCCGCCTGCGGAACCGGACAAGTACCCGGCGGAAGATCCCAGGTTCTGCGCCCCGCCGCGCCCGTTACCGGACACACCAGTTACCCGCCAGGACATGGCGGATTTCAAAGCCTGCGCCCGCATTATGGACAACTGCTGGGCACAGATCCTCGACGCGCTCGATGAATCGGGTCTGGCCGAAAACACCCTCGTCTGCTGCTTCTCAGATCACGGCCTGCAATGGCCGCTGAACATGTGCAATCTCACCGACCATGGCCTTGCGGTCTACATGGTCGTGCGGGGGCCGGGCGGATTTGAGGGAGGCAAGGTCGTCGACGAAATGGTCTCGCTCATCGATCTCGTGCCCACGGCCTGCGATCTTGCGGGGGCGAACATCCCTGACTGGGTCGACGGCGTTTCCATTCGTCCCCTCGTCAATGGCGAAGTGGAGAGCCTGCACGAAGAACTGATCGGCGAGATCACTTACCACGCTTCGTACGAGCCTACACGCAGCATCCGCACTCGGCGGTTCAAATACATTCGACGCCATGACGAACGGGAGAAACTCGTCCTGCCCAACATCGACGATACGCCCAGCAAAGATGAGGTCCTGAAACACGGGCTCACGGAAGAAAAACGCAACCAGGAAATGCTCTACGATCTGTTCTTCGATCCCGACGAAGTAAACAACCTGCTCGACAGCCCAGCCCACACGAGCATCCTTGATGATCTGCGTGCTCGGCTCGACCGTTACATGAGCGAGACAGACGACCCCCTCGTCAAAGGCGACGTCCCCCCGCCGAAAGGTGCGATGTTCAATGACGTGGATGGTTTTTCGCCGAGGGAAGAGACGCTGGTTAATGAGTAAGTGTGTTTAATGAGTTATGTACTGTACCTGGAGGTCCGGTGTTGTTTCGAGGGCGGCTGGCGTCTGAGCGATACTGGATGCTGGATAATGGAATGCCGATACTTGATTGGTGGTATCTGTAAGCGTGCTGTTCAGATGGAATCCAGCCCAGAAACCAGCATCGAGCATCCAGCATCGAGCATCCAGCATCCAGCAACCAGCAACCAGCATCCAGAACCGAGCATCCTGACACCCATTTCTCAGTACCGAATCCCTTTGACTTCATCCGACCACTCGGTTTAATTAGCGGCTCTTTCTGACCTCTGCATCCCGCCTGACCCTCTCGATAGAACCCTTTCTATCCCATAGCCTTAGAGAACAGGAAGAAGCCACGACGGCCAGAAAAGCAGACATGACGTCATCGGAGTCTCAGATGGCTTGACTCCACCATCCCCCAACGCCGAAATGTCTCGGCACCTCTAACCCACTCCTCAGCACGTCTCCCAACCAGGAGCTGTGTCGCTTTCGAAAACTTCGAAACTTATATATTGTGTGCGCGTCACGGATAGACACTACAGGTCGCGATTCGCGCACTCTACACTGACACGGAGCTGCCATGCACCTCGAGAAGATGGAACTTGTTGGATTCAAGTCGTTCGCTGAAAAGACAGAATTCCAGTTCGATACCGGCCTTACATGCGTCGTTGGCCCCAACGGCTGCGGCAAGAGCAATATCATTGATGCCATCAAGTGGGTCATGGGCGAACAAAGAGTCAAGTCTTTGCGCGGCTCAGCTATGACGGATGTCATCTTCAGCGGAACGACCCATCGCAAGCCGCACGGCTATGCCGAAGCATCTCTCATCTTCTCTAATACCAAGAACATCCTGGACATCGATTACGACCAGGTCCGGGTAACGCGCCGCCTTTATCGGACTGGAGAGAGCGAGTACTTCCTGAACAAAGCCAAGTGCCGGCTCCGTGATTTGAAGGAGCTCTTCATGGGCACCGGAGTCGGCAACAACGCCTATTCGGTGATCGAACAGGGCAAGATAGACGTCCTGCTTCAGGCCAACCCTCAGGAACGCCGAATTATCTTCGAAGAGGCCGCCGGCATCAGTAAATACAAGGCCAAGAAGAAGACCGCACTCAACAAACTCAATCGAGTCGAGACCAATCTTGTCCGCCTGAGCGACATCATCAATGAAGTGCAGCGGAACATGAAATCGTTGCAGCGGCAGGCCGGCAAGGCCCGCCGGTATCGTGAGTACAGTCAGCAGCTCACGGAGCTGAAATCCCGCTACTTCCTCCACCGCTATCACGTCCTGACGAGCGAGTTCGATCTGCTCGACGCCCAGGTCAAGGATGGGGAAGCCAACGTCGGCAAAAAACAGGCGGAGCTCGAGATCATGGAAGCTGACACCGAGCGGCTCGGGATTGAAGCCATCCGGGTTGAACAGTCACTCAGGGAAAAACAATCCCTCCGCACCGAGGTCGAGGGCCGCATACAGAACACGGAGAACGAGATTCAGCGCGCGACGGATCGGCTCCGTGAGCTCGAAGATTCCCGGCAGAAATTCAGCC
The DNA here is from genome assembly GCA_030740295.1 of Planctomycetota bacterium. Next base: position 120 of record JASLXP010001034.1, on the reverse strand, counting down.
AGGAGATCGCCGCCACATCCACACGGCTTCAAGAAGCAAAGGCCGAGTTAATCAAGGCCATAGACGAGCTCGAACAGGCCGAGTCAGAGATCAAGCAGCGCACCTTCGCCCTCGAAGAGA
>JASLXP010001033.1 GCA_030740295.1 Planctomycetota bacterium | reverse complement strand
TAGCCCAGCCCAACGGGCTGGGTGAATGGTACAAAGATCTGAAAAGGGGCAACGCCCCGGCCATTTATGAGGAGGCCATTCATTGGGGCAAATGGCCGTGGCGTTGCCCCTAAGGATGATCTGCCCGAAAACCCAGCCCGTTGGGCTGGGTCTAGAGAAGGATTGCCATTCAGGGGCAACGCCCCGGCCATTTGCAGCAGGTTGGTCGTGCAAATGATCGGGGCGTTGCCCCTTTAATTGTGCTTCATTACTTCTTCCCAGCCCGCTGGGCTGGGCTAGGCAAACCGGCGGGGCGTTGCCCCTGAAATCAGTAAAGACACCCCCGTCTTGACCTACCAGGAGCGCCGGCACCCTGGCCGGCCTTAACGCCGAAGGCGTGTTCCTAGGGCTTCCATTCTGACTACTGTGTATCCTGGAACCAACGCCCGCAATAGGTGACACGGGTTGCTTGCCATCCCGTGTCTTTAAGGCTGGGGTCCAGACAGGAGCTGTGAAAGAACCCTCCGAAACGTATGACACATTCATCACACAACAACCGGCAGCGAAATCGTAAATGCCGCTCCTTCCGCGCTGCTCTCCAAACCGATACTGCCACCGTGCTGCTCGATGATTCTCCTGCTCAGTGCCAGACCGAGTCCGGCCCCCCCTTCTCGAGTGGTGAAGAAAGGCTCGAAGACTTTCTCTCTGCGTTCCTCCGGTATGCCGCCACCGGTGTCTGCAAATCGAATCAGTAAATCCTGATCCGACTGATCGAAAGAGATGGTGAGCATTCCTCCGCCCGGCATCGCCTGCATCGCATTCAGGATAAGATTGACAAACACCTGCTTCATCTGATGTTCATCCGCATGCACCTTTGGCAGATTCTCCCTTAAGAGCTCGACCTCAATGTGAGTATGCTCGAGCTGGCGTCCGAGCAGTTGGAGAATCGCTTCGACGGTGGCGGCCAAGTCGGTCGGCTTACTCTCAGGCTCACGAGGTCGGGCAAAACTCAGCACCTCTTCGAGGGCCAGATCGAGCCGGTCGATCTCCTCACGTATCACACGCAGTGGCTCTCGGAATTTCTCTTCATCGGGCGCGCGTTTCTCCAGGAGCTGTGCGGTCATTCGGAGCGAGCTCAGCGGGTTCCGGATTTCGTGGGCCACACTCGCGGCAATGCTTCCAAGTGTTGAGAGTTTCTCGGCTTCGACCAGACGTTCCTGCGAGGTCTTGAGGCTGTCGAGCATTCTGTTAAACGCGTCGGCCAGTTCACGGACCTCGCCGCTCCCGTGGGCATGGATCCGTTCATCCAGCCCGGCTTCACCGATCGTTTTCGATTGCTCGGCAAGTTCACGAATCGGCGCGGCGATCGTACGGGCGATGAGCGTTCCGAGTACGGCGAGCCCGAACAGGCTCGCCATCACTACCACGGTGATCGGTCTCGTCGCCTGCGCCTTCGCCTCCAGAATTCGGGAGACCGGGCACAACAGATAGACAACAGTAGCTTTTGCAGGATCGCGATTCTTGAGCTCTGCATGGGCCACCCAGAATTCTTTACCGCGGAGCTGAATCAGATAGAAATCACCCACCCTTGGAGTCCCACGCGAATGGCCCAGCCAGGCTGAAAAATCTTCTGCACTTTCCGGATCGAGAGATGAGCCACGCATCCCTCCCTTCCCCTGAATCGCGACATCGTATCCGATGACCGCTTTAATAAGCGAAAGCGAAGCCTCATTGAGCGGAAACCCGGCGCGGGAAATCATCGCCGTGAGGTTGTGCAGCGTATCGGAGAATTGCCGCTCGACCTCTCGCGAAAGGGCATCGATCGCAAACCACGTCACCAGTGCCTGTGAAAAAATAAACAGGCACAGAAACGGCAAAACAATCCGAGTGTGAATCCGCAGGTTCATTGCAGCATCATACTCGCCCGCGGTGTTTCTTTGTCACAGGTCTGTCGTTTTGTTTTCTGCGAACAAGTACGCCAGCCATGACCGCAGATGCGAGTACATCCTGTGGCCGCAGGATGCCAGGCTCGCGCGAGACCTGCTTCCTACACCGATGCACCCCGCACAACCAGGGCCAGCCGCTCTCTGGCACAGTCTGCCTTCCTTTCCACTGTCGCGTCTGCTCCGGCCGCGGATTGGACGGCCGCCGTCAACTGTGCCGCGGAATCATCAACATTTTCGATTGCCAGGCGGTCGTTGGCAATCACCTCAAATCCGTCGGTCTTGAATTTCAGGATCAGGCTTTCAGCCGATTCCAGGAGGCGGCAGGCGGCGAGCGCAGTCTGGACGACGCCTTTGACGCGTGCCGGAAGATCGCCTTCCTGTGGCTGTTTGCGGGTGTAGATAAGGCCAGTGCCCCCCTCCTCATCCATACAGAAATTGCCCTCGTGGGCTACGAGCAGAATGCCCGGCCCGTTTGGCACGTGGGAGTAATCGTGCACGTCGATCAGCAGATGCCCGTCGACGCTCTTCTCTTGAATCCAGGAATGGAAAACCGGGATGAGATCCTTCTGCACGACTGCATCCGAATCTTCCACGAAGAACTTGACGCCTATCTTTTGAATGTCCATGGGTGAGCTTTCAGTTGATGTAGTCTGGTTTTAAGCGCGCGTCATTCAGACGGCAGCGAAGAGATTCCACCAAACAGGTCGGTATCTCCACTTGCCTGCATCTCAGCCGACTTCTTGGCGGCAAGCCTGTCGGCACAGGGGTGCGCGGCTTCGATGAAGAGCTGTGATTCTTCGATGATTCGTTTGGCGTGATCTTCGGTAATGGCTTCCGGCTGATTCTCGTACCGGTTGAAGAGGTAGCCGGCGAATTTGCCGCCGGCAAATCTGTCGTGAAAAAGCTCGGTATCAAAAATGCGCTCGCGGAATTCCTTGATGATGGTGTCCGGGTCATTTGGCACGTCGAGCCATTCGGTCTTTACCAGGGTGCGCGCGGCAGACAGCATGGATCTGTAGGCCATATCGTCGGCCTTCTCTAAATCCCCTTCATCGAGGCCGACCTGGGCCTCGAAGTTCATGCGCTCGGCCGAGGACAGCTCGAACGATGTGAGGGTGACCACCTCGCCGGCACATTCGCCCACGCCCATGTCGCCCATGGTAAATTCGCGAGGGTCGCCCCAGTCGGAGTAAAAAGTGCTGTCGTCTTCGTACGCCGGGACTTCCATGAATGGCTCGAGCATGGCGCGACATTCTTTCTTGCCGATGCGCTTGATGTAATCCTGGAAGGATTCGTTTCCGTCACGATTCTCCACGAAACGTTGCGTAATGTGATTGACAACTTCAGGCACACGTTTGGAGGGAACGGCTCCGATAGCAAGGCCGTAGGACGCGGCATTCTCCTGCCACTGGCCTCCCAGCAAAACCTGAAAGTGCGGCACCTTGTGCTCCCCGACAGTGCGGCTGTTCCCGTAAAAGCCAATATCGGCGAGGTGATGCTGCCCGCATGAATTGAAGCAGCCGCTCATCTTGATCTTGAGGTTCTGGACGGCTGCATCCATGTTGTAGAAATTTTCGGCCAGCCGCTGGCGCAGTTCGCGGGCAAGTCCCCGGGATGAGGCGATGCCGAGCTTGCAGGTGTCCGTGCCCGGGCAGGCGGTCATGTCGATGATGGTGCCGGCGCCAGGCTCGGAGAGTCCGATTTTTTTCAGTTCGGTATAGAGCTCAGGCAGGTCGGCCTCGCTGACCCAGCGGAAAACAATATTCTGCTCCACGGTCAGGCGGATGTTGTCGCCATTGAACTTTCTGGCGAGGTCCGCGAGGCGGCGTGCCTGACTGGCCGTAAAGTCACCGAGGGGCGCGGAGATGATTGCCGTGGCGTATCCCTCCTGAGGCTGGTCGTAGATATTCGTCGCGGCCCATTCTTCGTAGCCCTCAGGTTTGGCCGCACCATTGAGCTTCTGTCCTTCTTTGATCGGGGATTCGCTATAGTTTGAGACCTCTGGAATGTAGCTGGTCCAGCGTTCGTCCTCGGGCATCGTCTTCTTTTCTTCGAGAACTATCCGCTTAAATTCTTCCATCCCAAGCTTGGCGACCAGGAACTTGATGCGTGCTTTCCCGCGATTTTCCTTTTCACCGAGTCGAGCGAACACACGCGCAACAGCTTGAGTTGTCGGCAGAAATTCTTCTTCGGGCAGGAATTCCTCGAAGAGCTTCGCCTGATGCGGCACCGGTCCAAGACCGCCGCCGACGAAGACTTTGAAGCCGCGTTTCTGTTCACCGTTGACATCTTTCACCTGCGCAATCGCACCCAAATCATGCATGGTGGTGAGGGCGCATGCTTCGGCTTCGCAGCCTGAGAAGGCGATCTTGAATTTACGGCCGAAATCCTGCGTGTCCGGATGTCCGAGCATGAATCGCATGCAGGCCTCAGCGTAGGGGGTGACGTCGAAAGGCTCGGTTCTGCATACGCCAGCGAAGGGGCATGCAGTGACGTTGCGCACGGAATTCCCACATGCCTCGCGGGTCGTGATGCCTACCGCGGCCAGACGGCGCATGAGGTCTGGCGTGTCTTCAATATGCACGAAGTGAAGCTGCATATCCTGCCGGGTCGTGATGTGCAGAATGCAGTCCGAATACTCCTCTGCCAGATCGGCAAGAGTGTCGACCTGGTCGGGGACGAGCCCGCCGAAGGGGATCTTGATGCGCATCATTCCAGGCGCGTCCCAGACGGTATCCGGGCCCTTTACGGTATCACCGCATGGAAATTCGAGTTGCTGTGGCCCCGTGCCGTCGTGGCGCTGCCCATTGTCGTAGCGCTGGCCGTATACACCGCGGCGAAGACGTGTTTCGGCAAAGATCTTTTCACCGATCTTTCCCTGCTTCCGACGAACGATTTCGGCCTCAAAAATATCGATCTCACGGGCCAGTTCATCCGGCATGAGGTCCGCTAGTTTCTCTTTCCAACTGCTCATCAATTCATTCCTGTGACTTCAGTAAACACTTCATACATGAGTGTGCGGAACCTTTAGCAATGTTTCGCGGATTCTGCAACTTGTGCACTCTCAGGGTGCTTATTTGTGGCGATGGACTATTCTCTTGACGTTGCCCATCAACCATCAACCATAGCTCTGGTGCACATCGACGAAATCCACATCTCGGGCTTCGGTCACTTCGATGAGTTTTCATTCACGAATATTCCACACGGTCTGTCGGTCATCCACGGGACGAACGAGGCTGGGAAAACGACGCTGCTTCAGTTTCTGCGGACCGTACTGTTTGGTTTTCCTCGCCAGAAGAAGTGGGAGTTTTATCCTCCGCACAAAGGCGGCCGGCATGGCGGCCGCCTCATCCTGAACGGCTCAGCACAGGATCGTGCGATTGTTGAGCGATATAGCGGAAAAGGGCACGGCCCGGTCAGGGTCACCTTTGCCGATGGCAGCGATGGCGGGGAAGATGCATTCCGGCAGCTCCTCGGCGCGGCGACACGCGATGTATACGAGAACGTATTCGCCTTCAGCCTCGGCGAACTGCAGTCCTTTGATTCGCTTCAGAATGACGCGGTCCGTGACGCCATTTACAGCGCGGGCACGGGCACAGGGAGGATTACCATCCCGCAGGTGCTGCAGGATCTCGACACGGAGATTTCGGATCTCTTCGCGCCGCGGGGCAGAAATCCAAAAATCAACGTGCTGCTCGGTGAGCTCGATGACGCCCGCAAGAGCCTCAACGAGCACCAAACCGACCTTGATGAATACAGCCGCCTGTGCAGTGAAATCAGCGCGCTGCAGTCTCAACTACATGAAACCGAACAGAAACTTCAGGAAGGCCGGCGCCGTCTGGACCGGGTCAAGCTCCTTCAACAGGCGTGGCCGGAGTGGGTGGCCCTCAAGGATGCGCGCGAGCGATTGCGCGAAATTCCCGTAATCGAGACTTTTCCCGAGGATGGAATTCGACGCCTGGAAGAACACCTGTCAGAGCTGAAGTTTTTCGATCGCCAGTCAGCCGAATTGGAGGACGACCTCGCTGCATTGATTGGACAGCGTCAGAACATCGCGGTCGATGAAGATCTTTTGCAGTCAGCAGCGATGGTTCGGCTTGTGGAGCGTGGCCTTCAGGGATTTGAAGATGCGATCAGCCAGTTGCCGCAGGTGAAGGCAGAGATGCTCTCGCTTGAACGGCAATTCAAAGCCGTGCACCAGGAGATTGGAGCGGAATGGGACGATGAGTTCCTGCGCGCGTTCGATCTCTCCGTCGCTTTTAGAGAAGAGATTCGCTCGCACGAAGAGAAGCTGCACACGACCCGTGAAGCATACAAGGAAGCTTCGCTTCGCCTTGAGAACGAAAAGTCACTTCTGAAAAAGGCTGATGAAAATGTCATTGCGGCGGAACAGAATCTTGAGGAACTGGAATCACAGGACGCGCCCGATGAAGCGGCCATTCGCCGAGTCATTGAAAAGCGTTCGGTCTACCAGAGCGCAAGGGACGATCTGCCCTCGGTGAAGGCCGAGCTCAAGCTGTTGGCAGAGCCGCTTGACCGGTCACTGCAGAATCTCGGCTGGGATGAGAATCAGGTAATCCACCACGACGAACGAAGTGGACTGAAGGAAGACCTGCGCAAGTATCAATCCGACATCCAGGAGTTCGATGCGCGCTGCGCGTACGCGCAGGAAATCAAGCGAAAAGCAAAACTGAAGTGGGAGGAAACAGCCGAGGAATGTAAAGGGACGCAAGAGAACGACGTCCCGAATACAGCAGCATCCAGGCAGGAAATCGAAGATCGCAAACGGGGATTGCGCGCCCTGAGAAAGAAGATTTACAGGCGAGACGCTACGTGGTCCTGGCGCTCCGCGACAGGCCCTGTGGCAGGTGAAAACAATCCGCCGGCGAAAGCCGCCAGCGCCGGCATCCCATCGTGGCCGGCGATGGTCTTTCTCCTTGCCGGTCTGATTGCCCTGGCCGTGGGAGCCCTCAACGGCGAGTTGCGGACAGGCATCATCCTGTTCGCGGGGGCCTGCGTTGCTTCAGGCATCGCGGCATTCATGCACTTGAAAACGGGGCGTGGTCTTGACGCTCCGCGGCAAGAATCTGACACGGTGCGTCAGCACCAGCGAGAACCGGAATCGCTGGCACTCAAAGAATTGGATCTGCAGATTCATGAAATGGCAGGCGCTCTCGATATCCCTGTCGAGCACTGCACGCACGAGGGTCTGGATGAGCAGGAAGCTCAGATCGATGCCGAGGCAGGAAAGCTGCAGAGCCGAATCGAGCGGCGGCGATCCCTGGAAAAGGCGGAATTGGAGCACGAGCAGGCGGCTGCTGAACTCGGCACGGCGACAGGAGATCGAGATAAAGTCGTTCGTGCCTTTCAGCAGTTGCTGACCGAGTCTGACCTGCCTCCAGAGCTCAGCCCGTCAGAGGCGTTGGATGTCCTTGCGGATCTGTCCTCCGCCCGTGAAAAACTTGTCGCCGCTCAAAGCCTGGGGAGACGGATTCAGCAAATGGAGTCGTGTGTCCGTGATTTCGAGGAAGAGGCTTCGAGGCTCTGCGGAAGCGCTTCAAACACCGTCGAAGAACTCGATCGTCAATTGGACAGGTCAATCCAACACCGCAAGCGATGTGATGAGGCACGTTCCATCTGCAATGCGGCCCGGCAGCATCTTCTGGATCGAAAGTTAGAAACCAAAGAGGCTAAGAGGCTGCTGCTGTCTAAACGGGAAGGGGACGAGGCTGCCCGGCGTGCATGGATTGATTTCCTTCTGATAAACGGCCTCAGAGAGAACATCAGCCCCAGCGGCGCCTTCGAAATGCTCAACCGAATCGCCTCAGCGCGAGAACTCATGGATCAGTTGAGGGCCGTGAATGAGAAGGACCAGTTCCTGTCTGATTCCATCCAGGCATACAGAAAACAGGCTTCCGATCTCGCAGCCAAAGTGGGCCTGTCGGCCAGAATTCAAGAGACTTCAGTTCAGGTGGCGACCCTGGCCACGAATCTACGTGAATCACAGGACTGCAGACAGAGGGCATCCGAGCTGGATTCCCGGCTCGAAGAACTCACACGAAAGCAGAAGCTCCTGCTCGTTCAGCGCGAACGGGTTGACGAAAAGCTCTGCGAACTGCTCGGGACTGCAGATACGGATTCGGAGGACGCATTCAGGAAGCGCTGGTCTGATTATTCGGAACGGCGGTCACTCCTGCAGAAAATCTCCCAACACGAAACGCGGCTCCAGCAGCTCGCGGGCATCGGTCCTGCGCTGGATGCCTTGTGCGAGGAACTCTGTGATTGCGTTCCGCAGGAATTGGTGGATGAGAAGCTCGAGTTTGAAGCCACGATACCAACCCTTGAAGCCAGTGCGCGGGAATTGGTCGACGAATGCGGTCGGCTCAGCGAGACCCGGAACCGCATGCAGGATTCGGACGCGCAGACCAGGCTGCGCCTGCACATCGAATCCCTTAAGGCGAAGCTGAATGAGCACGTCCACGAGTGGTCGGTGCTGTCGCTGGCAAAAGCACTCATCGAAAAGTCTCGAGATAATTACGAACGCGAACGCAGGCCGGCGGTGTTGAAATCAGCCGAGACGTTCTTTCGCCGCCTGACCCAGAACCGTTACACCGAGCTGCGTGCACCGGCCGGCGAGAGCCGCATTCTGGCCATTACCCCGGACGGTACACGGAAGGATTTTGCGCACCTGAGCCGCGGGACAGCCGAGCAACTCTACCTGTCTCTCCGTTTTGGTTTTATCAATGAGTTCACCCGCCGCTCAAAGCCGCTCCCCCTGGTATTCGACGACATTCTGGTCAACTTCGACGAGGCGAGGGCAAAGTCCACCCTCGAGTCGATGTACGAATTGGCCGAGTCCCATCAGATTCTTCTATTCACCTGTCACGAATCGACGGTGGGGCTCGCCAGAGAAGTAAAAGAGGATGTGGATGTGTTCAGGCTGGATGGTGGAAAGCTGAAAGCGGAAAGTCAGTAGGCCTGGATTTCTCGCTCGAGAGCCAGTTCGACCGTGCCGTCTTAAGGGATCATCCCCCACTTTTCTTCATTCCTCCCAGGGAAGAGGGACTCCCAACCTTTCGCTCGCCTTACGAGATTCGGCCTGTTCTTCCGGACCGTAGCGGATGCCTTCACGCCGGTGGACTTCCACACGCTGTTCCTCGATGGCACCGGGCAGAAGTGCCTCGTCTGTTCCAGGGACCGGTTGGTGAGTATCTCTCAGATCGCGAGCCAGGCGGTCCGCTTCTCCAAGAAATGCATCTTCCGATATGACTGCGCTGACGTTAATGGCGAGGACCATTCCGCCAAGTCCATTTCCCGGCCACTTGGCGTTGTCTGCAGTCTCGGGAAGAGCGGCCCCCGCCAGGCCTGCACCTAAGAGACTCGATACCGCACAGAAACCGATACTTCTGAAAAAGAGCACAGGGAACTTCTCCATCAGGTCATCCGTTTCCGGGCTGCTCGGGATGCCCGTCAGGATATAGGTTCCGCTGTCGAGAACCATGGCCGGCTCTTTGCCGGCGGGGATTGCGAAACACATCGGCGGGTTACCCCAGTAACCGATCTGAGGTTTGCTCTCCTGACCTGCAGCATTCCCCATCCCCCGATAGCCCTGAACTGAAAAGCCGATGCAGTTCGCCTCCATGCACATCCTCGCGTAGTGGCCCGCTGAGCCATAGTGCCCCATGTTCCGTGCGAGCCCCATCCCCATTCCAATCTCCTTTGCTTTGGCAATCGCTTCTTCCGTCGCCCGCGCCATCGGCAGGTAACCGAGTGTTCCGTCCCCGTCGACCACTACCGACGTTGGCGTTTCATGAATCACTTTCACATCAGGCGCCGGGTTGTGCTGCCCCCCCTCAAACGCGTGGCAGTACCCGTTCATTGCGCGAGTTCCGTGGCTTCGGATTCCTCGCAGGTCGCTGTTAACCAGAAGACGACTGATTAGCGTTGCATGTTCGTTGTCGATTCCCGACTTCTCGAAACACCTGACTGAAAAATCAAGGAGGCGGTCTTCCTGAATTCGCACAAAGGAATCAGGGGTCGTGTTAATCGAATGCTTGCCGAATTTTTTTGCCATTTCCATTCTCCCATTGTCCAGTGATGAAAAGCTAGAATGTGTCCGTCCTTAGACTCGCACGGCAGCCGTTGGCCGCAACCGAGGAATTCTTACCACAGATGGCAAGGCCATCCCACGGATTAAAACCGTTTTAAACCACCCGGGGGATGGCTTTGCTATCCGTGGTACTTAATTAAGGTACACGCACATGACGCAGAAGTTCAGCAGTAAATCTCTACGGCATCGATCAGTTCACCTTCGTCGTAAATGAGCGCCCTCGCAAACGCTCCTTCGCCTCGGAATTCCGGATCGCCAAAGATGCGGGGTGCGCAGTAGTAAGCCGTCACCAATCTGCTTCCTATTCTCACTGTCGAGGGATAGCCGAGATCGTTGTTACCCAAATCCTCAGTGACGATGAGTCGAGTGTCCTTCCAGTTCCTCCCGCCATCCGGGCTGACAAGCGCGTGCACGCCGAAGGGCTCGTGGCGAACTCCAAAGACCATCAGAATCCAACCGTTCGATAGAACGGTCAGGTCTGCCGGATGTTCTCTGCCGTTCGTGACCTCAACTGGTTCGCTCCAGGTATGGCCGCTATCCGAGCTCTGACTCACCGTCAGCATTTGACCTCTGTCCGGCGTTCGCATGGCCGCCAGCAGCTCGCCATTGGGAAGCAATGCCAGGCCGGTCTCATTCTGGTTAGGAGCAATGAGTGACGAGTCTCCCCAGGTCTTCCCATTGTCTCTGGATCGAACGAGGTAGGAATGATTCAGGCCTCGCTGGTCGTCGCCAATGCCATCTCCGTAGAGCGGCTGAAGCATGGTGCCGTCAGGCAGCGTCACGATTCGGCCAAAGGGGGAATGCTTGTCATGGGCATCGATCCCCAGGGACCAGGGCTCTGCCCACTCCCGTCCGTCCATCGAATCTGTAACCATCATTCGTACCAGGCCCATCCTTCCGTTGAAGTTGCCCTGCTCATCGTAAGATGCCTGTGTGTGATAGCAGAGCACAATCGACCCGTCAGGAGCGATTCCGACGGCTGGATTACGATCGTCGACTTCGCTGTCCACGATCATAATCGGCTGCTCCCAGGTTTCCCCACCATCATTCGAGATGACCGACTTCAGGTTTCCAGTGATCCCGACATGTCCCGCCCCGCCTCTGACGACGGCAACAATCTTCTCACCTTCAGGATTAACCAGAACGGGGAAATACCCTTCATCTCTGCAGAGGTAGACTTCTTCAGATGAGCTCAGCTTTCGAAGATCGATGGATTCCATGGCTAATAGTTGTCCAAAACGGAGGTGCTTTCAGGGATTCCATCACGGTATTCTCATTCGCTTTGAGAATCCACTCCGATGTCATCTGGTGGCGAAGTCCAGGATGCGCAGAGAGGTCGCATCATGGGCTTTCTCAGGTGCCCCCTGTACCATCACGGAGAGTATTCCGTTCGTCTTCCATCGATATGGATCATAGAGCATCTCATTAACAAATGGCCCTTTCTCCGTATGGATCAGCTTCCAGTCGGTCCACTTTGAGATGGCAGAGGCGGCAGCAATGACAAGATCCCCTGAATGGAGAAACAGATCAGCATTCCGGAAAATCATATAGACGTTGTCTTTCCTGTCAGTGAATATTTTCGGCCGGTTGCCTGCAACTCCGGGAAGCTCTGTGTGCTCCCACTTACCGTTCTCGTCTCGCCAGTAATGATGATAGCGGCGAGCCGCAGGCGGGCCCCAGCGGTGCTCACCCGGTTTGCTGTTAGCCGCGACCAGAGATTCAAGGCTGCAGTGCCACATCACAACATGAATGCGGCCATGTGAGTCGACGGCCTGGCTGTGGGTGTTCATCAGACCGAGATTCCGAGGAATGTGGACGACGGTGACGCCGGGGGAACTGACGCCGGGCGGCCCCTCGAGCTCTTTACCCGCGTTATTAAGCCAGGTCTTCCCCAGGTCTTCGCTGTAGGCATAGACAAGATCGTGGTTTGCTCCCTGACTGTGTTCCCGCCACACCCACGTGGCGTGCAGTCTGCCAAGGGGGCCGTAGTCGTAACCATTGGGGTATGAACACCTGCTGGTGCTCTTGCCCATTGCATCTCTGAACAATCCTCGCCCCGAGTCGATCTGTCGAGTGTTAACCCATACGCCCTTGCTGGGGTCATAGTCAACGAGCATGCGGTCACCGTTTCCGGATCCTCCGCGCCGATAGCAGAACTGCAGCCCCCTGTCCTGTGTTTGCCAGAAACGGGGATAGGTGATCCTGATGGATTTGCCTTTCTCCAGCTCCGAAGCGACAGGGCCGAAAAGCGAAGCGTCCCACTTTACCGCTTCGGGCATGGTTGCTGCACCTCTCTGGGAAACGCGGTAGTGAAGCGGGTGACCATGGTGGTCAAACGCCAGATGAATGGTTCCGTCCCTGGGGCAGATCCCGATTGAGATCGTGTTGTGGGCATCATTGCTCCTGAATTCATAATCTTTGAAGCGAATGATCTGCCAGTTTCCTGCCGGCAGTTTTCGACGTGCCATGCACACTTGCCTCTTACCACCGTAGTAACCCACGTATTGGTATTCTCCATGGGTGGCCACGGCATCCTGCTGAAAGGACAGACCGTTGATGGATTGTCCAAAGCCCCCTTTGATTGTCAGAGCGCTGGCGTCAACCACCGTGTCGCCGATCTTGGCAACCTTTAACTCAGCTATGCTGTTGGATGACGATGCCATCATTACGATCAGTGGCAAGTACATGGTCATAGTGTCTCCGGACCCACAGAGTCAATTGAAATGGCACGGGCTTGAACTACTCCAGATCTTCCAGGGGCTGACGGTTTCCAAAGACCGGTGCCGGGCCGTTCCCTTGAGCCGCCCATTTGGCCGCGTTGGTAATGATCTTCCTGACCTCTGACTGGTGATAGATAGGGTAGGTCTCATGGCCCGGACGAAAGTAGAATATTCGGCCTTTGCCGCGATGGAAGCAGCAACCACTTCGAAATACTTCGCCGCCGGCGAACCAACTGATGAACACCAGCTCATCCGGTTCCGGAATATCGAAGCATTCGCCATACATTTCGGCGTGCGCGATCTCAAAGTATTCCGGAATCCCATCCACGATTGGGTGGCCGTGGGAAATGACCCACAGCCGCTCCTTTTCACCCGCTTCGCGCCACTTCAGGTCACAGGTAGTGCCCATACATTTCTTGAATATTTTGGAGAAGTGAGCCGAATGAAGGCAGATCAGGCCCATGCCTGCCATGACCCTTCCATACACGCGCTCGACTATCTCATCGCTGACTTCCCCATGCGCTGCATGCCCCCACCAGATAAGGACGTCGGTATCATCCAAGACCTTTTCCGTCAGCCCATGCTCGGGCTCATCCAGGGTTGCAGTCCGGGCCTCCAGACCTGCCTCCCTGAGGGCGCCTGCGATAACCGCATGAATGCCTTCAGGATAGATTTCTGCAATTGCCTCGACTTTCTTCTCGTGACGGAACTCGTTCCAGACTGTAGCTCTGACTGATGACATTTATGTCCTCCTGGTAAAGCTGAAAGCTGAACAGATCCGGTCCGAAGTACTTGTTCGGCCGGTTTAGCGTGGCGCGAGAAATTTCATGCCGGGGCCACGCGCCAACACAATTGGAAGCGTTCTTCTGCGTTCTTTACTCCTTCAAATTTGATCTCAAATCTAAATTGCCATTTGGAAGCCGGCTGCACGGGATGGCTCCCTCTTTCATGATACCGGACAATTCTTGCCACTCACCGGAACCGACACGGCAGAGGAAACTCGTCGTCTCAGACAACACCATCGAAACATCGCTTGTGCTGTGCAGCCGCCATCCTCCCTCGGTCCTCTGGAACTGCACGCACGATGGGATCTCGAAGGAATCACCAACGTTGAAGAGAGTGCGAAGACCAAGCTTGTGGTTCTTCGCATCCTTGTAACCGGTCGTCAGTCTGAAATCGCCGAGGGCAACACGAGATTGGCCGTCCGGTGTTCGCTGAACATTCCTGATCTCGAACCAGGTATCCCGGGGACCAAAGACATCCTTGTACTGAGTCGAAGTGTTGAAACGAATCTGATGGTCTGTGAGAGATCCTTTAACAGGCAGAGATGCATTGGTAGTAAACCAGGCTTCTCCTTCAGGGGTATTTCCGAATGCATCCACCTTCCCTCTGAACGATGCTGAGGCCAGTTGAAACTTCATGTTCCCAGCCTGAATAGAGGTCCCTCCCATCAGGAACATTTTCTCTGGTGCCTTTTGCTCTGTTGACAGAAAGGCCCAGCGTCCCGTGGCAGAAAAGTCTTCTGTCTTCACTTCAGTTTTTGCACTCAATGATGATGCGAATGTGTCGACGCGGCCTCCCTCTGCTGTAACCCGAACGATGACGGCATGGTCTGCCGCCGGCAACAACTGGATTCGCTGAAGCTTGCTCTTACCAAGAGATGGTTCAATGACCGTGACGAAATCGCTCTTCTTTTCCTTCGGCCGACGTCGAGCCAGAAGGTATCGGATGGGACGGTATTTCTTGGATTCTGTCCCCGCAGGCATGCTCCAGGCTGGATGCCCTGTTGCGATGGCCACATCATCGCAGTCGTTCAGCATGGTCAGCCTCAAGTGCACCTGCCCCGGTTTCCGCTGAATCTTAAAGTAGTCCAGAATCGACCAGTCAGCGAGGAAGCCACCCGGAACATTTTCCGATCGGGAAACATCATGCAGGAACTGATAGCCGCTGCGGGATCCTTGACGCCCTCCCTTCCCATATTCAGTATCAGCCCCGAGGTATGTGCCTGTTTCCTGCCTGGCGAGATTGGTGCCGGTCACCTTCAGGTTCCCGTCCGCGCCGTGAAAACTGTAGACATGTTCGCGGCCACCGCGAATCCTGAACACATCGACAAAGTATGAGCTCTCTTCATCGATATCGATCATGGCCAGGGTCCGGCGATACATCGATTTGGGCTGTCCGGGGAAATATGCCCGAGTGCTGTCTACCTCGGCGAAAACCAGGCCCGGTCCCTGGTGAAAGCCCAGGCAGTTTCCGATCCATAGCCCGCGCTGGCGGCTTCGATCAACAATGACGCAATTGTGGGCAATCGTGTTACGAGTCCACAGATTGCTCTTGGGATGTCCTGTCGTGTATTCGGGATATCCCATGTCCGGTGAGACATTGATCCCGTTAAAAAAGATTCCCATATTCAGGCTGTCATACTGTCCATGTCCCGCATAGCCCTGTCGCCCGTAATAGAGAAAAGCGGCGCGGCGATGGTCACCTTTCCCACTGCGCAACATCACCATTCCATATCCATTCAGATTCGTGCTGGGCAGCTCAATTGGCCCGTGTTTTTCTATTACTTTCTTTACTTCTTCCTGGATGGAAGCGGGATCTTCCTGTGTGGGATCACCGATCATGCCATCGAATTTATTTCCATTGGCCACATAGGCGATCTGGGCAAAGATCGGATCTTTCATTCGCTGGAAGGCATCAAGGTAAGTGTTCATGCGGACAGCAGTCATCCCGGGCTTTCCGCAGGTGGCATGGTCTTCAACATGAGGAGTAAATCGATCTAGCGCGGTGATCAGATAAGGAGTCAGATACATCCGACGCCAGATGGGATAACGCTGGTAAAGGCCGTACTTCCTATATTTAGTCCGCGCAATGGTCTTGGCGATGCTATGCAGGGATTGGCTCCAGCCAAAGGTATACCCCGGCGCCCCTTCGTACCCGGCCCCGTCACGGTCGATATATGTTTCGAAGACTTCGCCCATCTGCTGGGAATAGACGCGATCGAGTGCAGCCGGCGTCCGCACGGGATCATCCAGGACGATGGCAGTGGTAATCAGTCCTTTGAGATTCGGGCCCACATTTGAACGGATTCCCGGCCAGGAACCGAAGTAGGCGTCGAGAACTTCACCAATATAGTTCTTCTCAATGAATCGCCGAATATCGTCCCCCGTCTTTGGCGCGAGGTGTTTCGGCATCCTTGCCTGAATGGCTGCCAGGAGCCCCGCGTCCTTTCCAATAAGGTCGTATACAAGATCGTATGCGAATGAGTTCAGGCCTGCGGAGTTCTCCCAGATCCGGCCAATGGCCCTGCCATCTCCCGAGCCGCCACTTGAATGGAACATGCCCAGTTTCCAGCACTCCCTCCAATCAAATTCAGGGTATAGCATCGCCTTTCGATAAATCAGCAATGCCAGTCGTCTGCGATAGGACGTGCTCGGGCTTTTCAGACAGTCTCCGGCGTAACCGGCCATTCCAGCACTGTAGTGATTCATCCTTATGTCGTTGTACCGCCCAATCCAGTAGAAGCGCTGACCGGCCTCGTCGAGCCAACCGGCCCCGTCATCCACGGCGAAGAGATGCAGAGGGTCTTTGGGGTCGGGATGTTCGACATTGAAGAGCAACTCTCGATTCGCACGATAGAGCCGAAAGATGCCCAGTTCATCCAGGCCGCTTTTGTAGAACTTGAGAAAGTCGTTCTTTGGGAAACGCTCGCCGCATCCACCACATTTCATCTTCCATGCTTCGTATTTCTTGCCCCATCAACCTTGTATACGATGCCAAAGAACTTTGTTCCCGGTTTCTTGCACAACGGACAGACCGGCCAGTATTTGGCCTTATAAGCTCTGGGAACGTCCTGAGAAGTCAGCCGGGACCACGCAAGATCATCTGACAGACCGGGGCTAAGGTATGAAACATGTCCTGAGACCTTCATCTGGTCAGCAGCCCAGGGATATTTCTTGATGTTGGCACGTATGCTCCGGATCTCCTCTTGTGTGTAATAGGAGGGTCCGGTCTTGCGCGGGGCGGCCCGGCTTTCGAGTTTCCCGGCAGCGTCCAAACGGGAAATGTCACCCGATGCGCATCGAAATCCATTGTAGATCGAGCGATGTTTCCACAGTGCCGCTCCATAGCGGTAACTGCCCCGCAACTGATAGCCGTTCTTGCCCTGCCATCCCCCGACCTGAATCCAACCGCCTCCTCTGAGTATCTTGCGCTCCCTGCTCGATCCGGGCTTGGTCAGTTGAACGGGATCTCTGTTGTCGGGTGAAGAGGGATAACCGTAGATGTACCAGTCCAGACACCACTCCCATGCATTGCCGGCCATGTCCAGGGACCCGCACCAGCTTGCCCCTTCAGGATGCCTTCCGACCGGTGATGTGCCGGGCCGTTTCATACCCAGAGCCCACGAGACTTTTCCGGGATCAAATTTGTCCCCCCAAGGCCACACATTCGCCTTCGGCCCCCGGGCAGCATATTCCCATTGGGTTTCGGTCGGCAGGGACATCTTTGCCCACTTGCAGTAGGCAGCCGCGTCTTGCCATGAAACCGCAACGACCGGGTGATCCGCCTCATCGAGGCCATGGATATCCAGGGATGCCCGGTGAGCGTATCCCGTCGCATCAATGAACTTCAGCCACTGTGCGTTCGTGACTTCGTGCATGTATATCCAGAATTCAGACAACTGAACCTTGTGCGAATACCGTTCATCCCGGAAGTGGGACTCCGATCCCTTTTTCCCCATAACGAACTCACCAGCAGGAACCCTGACCATCACGGCCCCGTCGACCGGATTGATGCGCTCCTCAGCGACGACGAGCGGCGGCACAAGAAACAGAGCGAAAACCATCAGGGCATTGCGAGCTTGCTTGCTCATTACCTGTTGCCATCGTGAAGGTGAAGGGCCATTCGGCCCAAAGGTCAGGATAAGTCAGAGGGCTGAAACAGCCAGGAACGGTCTCGAACAGTCGAAAGACGATGTCCCGGTGTTCGACTGCGCTAGGACGAGGGAGAAGAGGATTCAGCCTGTAATCTCGACCTCCGGCAGTTCATTTCTCATCCTCTCGTTGATGTCTCCGAACTGAGACGGATCCAAAGGAAGATCCACGCGCCGTTTTTCCAGCGCGCTGATGCACACACCTTCAAGGATTTCATAGCCATGATAGGCAAGATCAACATTGCAGGGGTGTACCTGAGAGTCGTCATCCAGCCAGTCGGCAAGCTCCCGGAGGTAGGCCGGTTGGAGGGTTGTGCTCTGCTGCGTACTCCAGCCGCTGCCGGGCTTATCCGGATCGTAACCGGGACCGTTTTCAGAGATTACTTCACCATTCGATGTTCGGGTCACCGCGGCAAAGCGGCCATCCGTATCAGCCCAGGCGTATCCGTGCGTCCCATACATCGTCAGCCGATTGTCCACCCAGAAAGCCTGTTTCGGCATGTGCATCGGTGAAAGATAGCCGCATTCAAGGGTTGCGCGGATGCCGTTTTCAAAAAGCAGGTGACCGAACATGTAGTCGGGAGAGGGGTGGCTGTCCTCGAGGTTTTTGGGGCCATGCACGTGGCCGATGACCCACCTGGCCTTATGGCCGCCGTTAGCCCAGATGATGTAGTCGATGTAATGGGTGCCCAGTTGCGACAGATGGGCGCGGCAAGTCGCTTCGATTCGGTCCACCTCACCAATTTCACCATCGTCCACAGTCTGCTTCATTCGCCTGTGGGAGGTTAGATATTTGTGCTGGTGAGAGACGACTGTCTTTATTCCGTGCTCTCTGCAGATTTCGCGGATGGCGTGAGCTTCTGAGATCGAAGTTGCCATGGGCTTTTCAAAAGCCAGCCCCTTCACATGATACTTCGCTGCCAGTTCCACCAGCTCCAGACGAGTCTCAGGCAGCGTGCAGAAGCAGAAGACGTCCGGCCTGGTCTCCGCCAGCATCTTTTCAGCACTGTCGTAGCAGATGTCGCCAGACAAATCTTTGTCGGTGACATATTCCTCGAGCTTATCAGGGAGGAGATCGCAAAGCCCCACCAGTTGGAAGCGATCGGAAAGTTGAAGAAAAGCGTTCGCGTGAATCTTCCCTCGATGACCCACGCCGACTTGAGCCACACTGTATTTCGACAAAGGTTGAACTCCTGTTAGTGGACAGATGACTGACGTATTGTAGCGGCGCACTCATGAAAGGTGAACATCGTCTCTGACGAGGGTAAACCATGGCGTTTCCCCTCTTCTGCGCGATTCTGACGAGGCCCTGCTGGCGAGTTCACCCGCTCTCAATTCAGCGTACTTGCCATCGGCCCCCTCAGATTCAGGATGGCGTGTCTTCGACGTGACGATTTTTGCCCGCGTTCAGCCCTATCCGACTTAAGTCCTCCCAAAGATCGGACACGGAGTCCGATTCTGGACCTGATTCGTTGCCCGGCAGTACCAGAGATCACCTTCTGGACTTCCGAGATAACATCCGTCTCGACCGCCTGAACTCCGATTCACTCTGCACTTGTCGCGCCCCAGGAGAATCCTGGCGTGTTCGGTTTTACACGATCAGGCGGTTTCCTTTCTCTCGTTGTATCTTTGCTGAAGCTGAACATGGGCCCCGGACGTTCCCACAGTTAGTTCTGATCAGACACTGACGTTAACGAATGAGGAGTTTCTTATGACGTCGTGTTTAGATGGAGCAGTTCCCAAAAACACATCTCTTATGCCCGACAAAGACCCGGTTCCGCTTAGATCATCTCCATTTCGCGACGAGGAACTTTCATTTCCCTGTCTCTATCTTTCCAGTGACGAATGGGAGCAGCTCCCCAGGCGCATGGATGATCCGTTCTTCAGGAGCGTGAATGAGAATAACTTCAAAGCGCTTGAGCTTCTGCGTGATTGGGAGCGGAAGTCGCCAATGCCGACATGGTCACGACGGCCCTTGAAGTGCCGGTTGATGCGGAATGTCGTTGCGTGGTTCATGACTAGGGATGAAGAACATCTGACCGCAGCCAGACAGACGCTCGAAGCGATCTGCAACTCGAAGCAGTGGTTTGCCAATCGGCCTGAAATCGGTCTCCGGAGCGCAGACCTGGCTACTGCCGAACTCACGCATGCTCTATCATTTGGATATGACGCGCTCTACAATTACCTCACGGAACAGGAGCGCGAACGGTACGTGCAGACGCTGGTGGAGAAAGGGCTCGCAGCTTATCTCACGGGCATCGAGCTTGAGGACTGGTGGATTCGTTCGGACTTTAACTGGAACTCAGCGCTTCACGGATGCGCCGGCGTGGCTGCTATCGCTATCCGTAATCACGACCGGGCTCTGTCGGACCGCGTCCTCGAAGAGACGCTGAAGGGGCTGCCCTATCTCATCGATGCGTTCTCCGAAGACGGCGGATACATCGAGGGCATCATGTATCTCGGGACAGCGGTTGGGCATCTCACCGATTTTTTCGTCCCCTACGAGCGGCTGACGGGTAACGATTTGGGGCTGGCGTCAAACAAGTCGCTCGAGGACACACTAGGCTTTAAGGCGCAGATGTATGGTGGCGATGACAAGCCGTATAACTTCTCAGATGTCGAGGAAGGCGTGGCGCCGCTAGGCATCTCCCACGGATTCGTCTGGGCTCGGACCTTCGACCGGCCCGATATCGCGGGCTATACGGAACGGCATCTCAGTTCGTGGCGAGACCTCGCGCTGTTTTACGACGTCGAGAGCCTCTGGCTTCGTGAGCCATATCAGCCGTCGGAGCCGGCCCCTGCGGAGCGCCTTCGGCATTTCAGAGGCATCGACTGGCTTACCTGGCGAGGCGAACAATCATGGCTTGCATTTCGCGGCGGCTGGAACGGAGGCAATCACGATAACGACGATCTGGGCAACTTCATCCTGGGCTTTGAAGGAGAACGCTTCCTGCATGATCCCGGTTACGGACCCTCTCTGGCAAGCCAGCACAACTGCGTCACGATCCGCCGTCACGAGCAGACGGACGACGCAGTGGCCCCCATTGTCAAACTGCAGGATTTCGGGGACGGGTTCTACCTTCTCTGCGACATCCGGGAAGCGTTCCCTCACATCCTCGAGCATTACTTCCGCCATCTCCTGCTGATCGGGGATCGGCATCTGCTTCTCCTGGATGACATCAAAGGGCGAGATGACCGGCGCATCAACAATCGCGGTTACCTCCAGTCGCGGATTGGCTTTACTGAAACAGAGGACGGCTATTGCGTGCCAGGCGAGGACAACACGATGAAGATCCGCTGGTTGTCGGACGTGGGACACATTTCGGTTGATGAGTGGCGTCCAAGGGACAGCGTGATGCACCGGCTCGAATGGGTAAACGCATACCACCGCATCCAAAGCGTCCAACCCATCCTGCTCAGTTTCGAGGAAGCTGAATATGAGAGCCAGTTAGACGAAGAGGGTTTTCAACTTGAGCTGAATGGGCAGTGCTACAAGTTCCTGTACAACGGTGGGTGCCTGGAGTTTGTTGGAGGGTGATCGGAAGTCAGAATCACTCAAGGGGTTGTGACGGAGCACGAGTTTATCGGCCCCCTCCTTGGGCGGCAGCATCGGGCCGTATGGATGCAAGCCTCTCAAGACGTTCACCAAGTACCGCGCCAAATGACAGACGAGATGCGACGTCAAATGGCCTCTGTTGAAACAGGCCAACTGGACATAGTAGAAAGGGAGCTTTCCCCAGCGGGTACGCTAATCGTGAATCTTCAACGGAAAAGTCTTCTCGCGCCAAATGATCGATTTCTTGCCTTCAAACGGGGTCTATGACTCCTTACCCGCCAGCATCAAATGCCCTTTAAAATTTTCCTCAGCCGGAGATAATCAGTTTCGGCATCATCGGAAGACATAGTCGAAGAACGGGAGAGATTAAATGGTCTTAAGTGCAATCATGCAGAGGACACTGTCGGAGTATCCACTGTCGGCCCTCGGCTTCGCCATCGTGTTCATGCTCGCTGCGAGTGTGGCCACTTCCGCAGCAACGGTCGGCCCGAAGAAGAAAAAGAGAAAGCTGCTGCCCGGTGATCAGCTCAAGGACCATGAAGAGGTCATCACGCAATCAGAGGCGGAATACAGAATCGAGTTCAGCGGAAAGGTCGACGGCACAATGTCCCGCAGCCCGATCGGTTACGCGGCCTATCACCAGGGCTTTCAGCCGAATATCCGTATGCGATTGGAGAACCTCGGAGTTACCGACGTGGTCAACCCCTTGATTACCGTTAATGGAAAGAGGAATTGGCGCACCGTTCAAGACATCGTTCGGGAAGCGAGGGCGGGCTATACGACTGACCGCGAAAAAGCGATGTCTATCTGGCACTTTCAACAGAATCACCGATTCCACGCCTGCACCTGGGACGCCGAGGTCAGCGATCCGGTCAAGATGTTCAACGTTTATGGCTATACCCTCTGCGGGAATGATTCCCATGTGCTGGCCGACCTGTTTCGGACGGCCGGGCTCCGAACGCGTCGGGGATATCCCATCGGCCATTCAACGACGGAGGTGTTCTTCGACGGGCAATACCATCTGCTCGATGGGGATGAGGGGATCATCTGCCTTCTGCGCGACAACAAGACCATCGCCAGTGAGGCGGAGATCGTTCGAGATCACGACCTGATGAAGCGTACCCACACTTACAACATCCTTTCCAATGACAGCCGCCGTAGGGATGAATTCTCTGCTTCCCTCCATTGGTACGAGGGAGAGCGGAAGGGGGAAAAGCGTTCTCACATCAACCACACCATGGATTTCACTCTGCGCCCCGGCGAATGGATCGAGTGGCGCTGGGACCACAGAGGCAAACAGTACACCGCGGGGCATCCAATAAAACCCGGCCAGAAGAAACGAGACGGGCTCGGAGATTTACTCTCTGGATGGGGCGAGCGCGCCTACGATAAAATGCGCAACGGCCGCATTCACTATGTGCCTGACCTGCGAAGCGAAGTAGCCAGGCATGGCCTGGCTTCTGGTGACAACGTCCAATGGTCTACGAAGGAGAATCAGCCGGCCTTGCATCCCGCCCAAGAAGGAAAGCCTGCCTATGCTGTCTGGAAAGTAAGCAGCCCCTATGTGATTGTCGGCGGGCAGGTGAGCTTGAAGGGCCATCGGGGCACTAAGGATGCTCTGAAAGTTGAGCTCTCTGCAAACCGGAAGAATTGGCAGGCATTGAGAACGGAGAAGCTGCCGGAAAAGATCGATGCGACCTTTGTCTTCGACGACAGACTTTCGTCCAGGAAGAAGCCTCAGTACGAGTATTTCATTCGGGTTGAAATGGTAGCAGCGAAAGACACCCGAAGTGTCGGACTCTCGGGAATTACATTCGACACCGATGTGCAGATGTCCGCGCTTCATCTTCCTGAGCTCGTTGTCGGCACAAACAGCATTCGCTACAGGGACCAGACTGATGGGAATCGTCGCGTTCGGATTACCCGGGAATGGATTGAGAGAACGACCGTCGAGCCGCCTACCGCTCCGTCCGGGCCGGAGTTCCCTGCGGACGGTCATCCTGTTGAAGGGACGAAGTTCACCTTCCGATGGAAGCCGCCGCCGGGTCAGCAGAAGATCACGGACTACCAATTTCAGCTCTCCGAGTACGGAGACATGCGCTGGCCCCTGTCGTCCAACTTCAATCGTCTCGTCTCTCTTACCGCGGATCGCGGCAAGACCCAGTGGACGATTCCCTTCATTGGATTGCTGAACCCGAAGCAGACCTATTACTGGCGGGTCCGTGCAAAAAGTGACGAGGGGATATGGGGGACGTGGAGCGAAACGTGGTCCTTTCGATGCAGGGCCCCGGGAGTTCCGCTC
Organism: Planctomycetota bacterium; assembly: GCA_030740295.1. Next base: position 28,372 of record JASLXP010001033.1, on the reverse strand, counting down.
GAAGTGAAGGCGAACGCTGATGCCAAAGCCGGCACAGTTAAGCTCACCTGGAAAGCCAACCCGGTTGGAACTAACCCAACGAAGTACAAAGTCTATGCCAGTAATGAAAAAGGCTTCACGGCCAGCGACGTTGAATACCAGCGTTTCATGGGACGCGGCTTCTGCCTGACCATGGAAGAATTCAAATCCAAGAGCGACAACGACCCCGGCTGCGGCATGGTCAAGACTCCTCCGAATCTTTTTGCGACCGTCGAAGGAACAGAGGTGCTGGTAGTCGGTCCCGGGCTCAACCAGCCGAACAGCAACCTTCCCTACTATCGGGTCGTCGCGGTGGACGAGTCGGGCCTTGAAAGCGGCCCTTCGGACTATGCCGCAGCGCCCAGACCATTCATTTTCTCTCTTCTGCCTGGTGTTGCGAAAGCGGGCGAGCCATTCCTGTACAAAGTGGACAGCCTCTACTCCATCGGCCACCTCACCTGCTTCAAAGGCTACAATGCCGCTTACTGGGATCGGGAGATTCTTTCATTCTCAGTTGAAGCGCCGAATTGGCTGAAGGTAAATGAGAAAACTGGAGAGGTCTCCGGCACGCCGGCGGCTGCGGGAGAGTTCAAGGCATCCATCAAGTGCACCAACAATCAAGGCGGAGAAGTAACGCAGACGCTCATGGTGAACGTGCGTTGATTCAGAGCGCGACCTGTTAAAGAGGATACTGAAGTGAGTTCGAAAGATTCTGTTGAGCTTATTGTCCGCGGGGATGATTTCGGATTCTGTCACGCAGCGAATGTTGCGGTCGAGCGATGCTTCAGGGAAGGAATCCTGACCGACACATCGTTGATGGTGTGTACGCCATGGTTTGAGGAGGCGGCGGACATCTGCAGGGGCAACCCCGAATTCTCCGTGGGAGTACACACGACTCTGACGGCCGAGTGGCTCTTCTATAAGTGGGGGCCAGTACTGCCCGCGGCTGAAGTACCGAGCCTTGTCGATGAAGAAGGGTTTTTCTGGCCGCGAACAGCAGATTTTCTCGAAGGCAACCCTGAGCCTGATGAGGTCGAAGCCGAGTTGAGAGCGCAGGTCGAGAAAGCACTACGTTTCGGCCTGGAGCCCACCTATATGGACTATCACATGGCCACTGCGAAATCGACACCCGAACTCGAATCCGTTCTGAAGAAGGTCGCCGCGGATTACCGGCTACCCATATCCGGATACGTCGAAGATGAAGGCTTGCGCTATCCCACCGATATCGACTTCGATAAGCGTCCTGCTGCGACCGCTGAGATGCTTCGAAATCTCGAACCGGGCCGTTGGCGTATCGTCACGCACCCGGGCCTGGACGTCCCAGAGATGCAGGCCATCCGACCGGCCTGGCAGCCTGAAAGTGACGGCATCGCCAAGTCCAGGGCGTCGGACACGGAGATTCTCACAGCCAGAGAAGTAGCCAACGCCATTCGCGAACGCGGCATCCGTCTGGTGAATTACCGGGAGATTCGAGATCGGATGCGGGATTCGGAGCCCTGCAGATGAAGAGTATTAATGTCGCTATCGTCGGCGCGGGTCAGGGCAGAAATCATGGCAAGGTCTTTTCTGAGCTGATCGATGAGACCGAGGTCGTCGTTGTATGTGATCTGGATGAAGGCAGAGCGAGAGAGAGCGCCGAACTGGTAGGCGCCTCGCGGGCCACTACCAGGTACGACGATGTGCTGGGCGACCCGGACATCGATATCGTCGCGATTGCCATCGGATGCCACTTGCACGGACCGGCGGTCATCGCGGCCCTCGAGGCGGGGAAGCATGTGCTTGTGGAAGTGCCGGCGGTGGCGACCATCCTTGATGATGTCTGGCGGATGGTACACGCTGCAGAACGAGGCCGGCTCAAGCTTCAGATGGGCAACCACGAACGCTGGACCCCGCAGAAACGCAAGATGAAGGAGATGATCGCGGGCGGCGAGATCGGGGAGATTATCACGGCCGACGGCGATTACACTCACGACGGCTTCCGCGGCCGATCAGACGGTCGGCCGAACTACATGCGGTTCGATCTCGAGAGCAATCGACCGGCAGACGAATCTCCTCACTGGCGCCTGGGATTCGGGAACCCCGCACAGGAGACTATGGCGGGAGGCGGAGGACTTCACGCGGTGGACTCGCTGAGATGGCTTATGGGAGAGGAGTTCTGTGAAGTGGTGTGCTACGGCAATCGCAAGGTTGCCCCGTACCGGTCGGCGGATGATATGCAGACGGCCCTCTTCAAGACGCCGTCCGGGGCTGTCGGGAGAGTCATGGCCTTTTATTCGGTCTGCCGGAAGGAGAGCCGCCACAATTCCGTATATGGAACCGACGGGAGTCTCGAGTTCCGGTGGCACGATGACCGGCTCTGGTGCACGAAAGACAACCACAGCCCGATGGCAGAACTCGAGGTCCCCGGTCTGCCGCTGCCGGAGGAGGTGAAAAGGAAAGTTGGCCACGGCGGCATGACGTATTTTCAGGACCGGGACTTCGTCGACGCGATCCTCGAAGATCGTCAGCCGGAGATAAACGTCTACGAGGCTGCCCGAAGTTGCGCGGCCGCAATCTGCTCTCGGCAATCGGCCGCGGAAGGGCGACCGGTCAAGATACCGAGTTTCTACCAGAAGATGTGAGGAAAGCGTTACAGCTTCTCGACGACAATCTTTGTACGCGGCCCGGAGACACCCATCTGATTCTGCGCGACGATTTCGATCGTGTTCCGGCCAGGCTGGAGTTCCCAGATGTACATGGCTGGGATTCGTTCGTCAGGCCCACCGTTTCTGGATGCCTGATAGCGAGAGAAGCCGGGCATGTCGGTGGCAAGCTGGAGGACGATGCTGCCGGCTGCGTTGGGCTGGAGGAGCTTGACGTGCGCGCTGTTCATTGGGAAGTAGACGTCTGAGACGAATGTGGTGACGGGGCGAAGCTTTCCTTCGTGGTAGGGCAGATCCTTGTTGTGGGGCGTGATGAGATGGATGCGTTCCTTCCACAGGTCTTTGAGGATGGCTGACGGCGGCCGGTTCTGTGAGAGGTGATCGTTCCGGGTGGCGATGCTGAAGACGCCGTAGCTGCCAATGCGTTGGGGGTTGTGTTCGGCTCCGACGGTCTGGACCTGCGTCGCGTTTTCTTCGGCAAGAGTGAGGTAGAGCTCGTGGGCGTTCAGCGGCTGTTTGCCGTCGGTGTAGTAAATGCCGTCAGTGGGATCCATGACGATCCACTTTGCGTGCTGATTGGACCAGACTTCGAGCACTTCGTGATTGGCCAGGCTGACATAGCGTGCCGAGTGACCAAACGAATGAAGTGACTGCACCATCACTTGCGCGTACTGCGCGCAAAAGCCCGTCGTTTTGCCCTGGCGAATCCAATCAAGGATCAGAAGCGCGTTGAAGGGGGGATACGGATCGGGGTTGCCCTCCTTCCATTGTTTGTGGGTCCATTTCAGGATGCGCGTGAAGAATTCAAGCTCGTCCTTTGCTCCTTGCACGAGATCATCGAGTTGTTCGCGGCGACGGAGCTCGGCCAGGACGGGGTGCGAGTAATCTTCCCAATAGAATCGGAAGCGGCTCTGGCTGAGTTGCTGATTTTTGAAATCGATCAGTCTGATGCCGGGATGGATTTCAGTTTCACCGCCACCGGGGTTGTCGGCAGGAACTTCGAAGAAGAAACTCTTGGGCAGTTCGTTCAGGGCGGGGATGGCCGGGTCGCCTTTTTCGATTTCGACTTTGATCAGCGCTCCCGGGCTTGCCTTCAAACCAATGCGCTTGACTTCGCCGGTATCGTCATCTTCCCAGAGCAGACCGACTCTTGAATTGGCTGGTACTGTGAATCTGAAACTGATCTTGTCGGGATCATCATTTATGGGATCCTCTGTCTGCGGGGGGCTCCTGAACCTGACGAAAAGAGAAACCGCGAGGACAGTGACAAGTGTCAGCAGCAGGATGGGAGCGTTTTTGGATTTCATACCGTTCCTGTTAAAAGACCGGCAACGGTTCTTTGCAAATTTCCAGTTTGATCAGAAGTTACGCGCACAGGGGACTGAGATGCTCAAATCAAAATGCAAATCGCTGAAAACGGCCCTTCTTTCTTTGGGGACGTTGTGGATTCTCTGCTTCGTTTCAGGGCTGATCGGCTTCAAATTGCGCTGGGATCAATGGCCGGACTTTGGGGTCGTTTTATTTGGATTTCTAACCTTTCCTTTGGCCTTGCCGATTTCGTTCAGTCACACCGTTGGTCTGCTGGCCTCAAACAATCCTCGGCTTCATCCGTTTCTGATGCTTTTGTTCTGGATAGTAATGGGCGGTGTGCATTATCTGTTCATACGTTATCGCGACTGGTCGTGGATGGTGCCGCTGGCCGCGCTCGCCGTTGTGGCCTCGACAGAGTGGCACATTGTGGCTGCCGGCTTGATGGGGTTGTGAACGCGCCGGAGCTGGCTACTCAGCTTTCCATGCTTTCAATTCGCATGGGTAAAAGGATGCCTTGAACGACTGATCGTTCCCGGCGATCTGATCGCCGCTTACTGCATCCTTTACATTTCCATTGGCTGGGAGCTTGATTTCCACAGTGCGTGCATCCAGGCCGATGTTAACGAGGGCAAACCACTTCCCCTGTCCTTTCGTGTTGATCTGTCTGACAACGATTTTCTCATCGGTGCAAGCATCCTTTACGATGGTGCTCGGCAGCGCGGGGAGGGAGAGGAAGGCGGTGTTGAACCTTCGAACGTATTTCGGGAAACCGCGTGAGAAATTATTGCCCACGAGGTAGCCGATGTGGGTAGGGTTTCCGTGGGCCATGGCCCAAGCTTCGGCGAGCATGCAGTAGGGGCCGGCGCGCTCGATGTCGACGACGAAGTAACCAAGCTTGGGCTTGTCTTTCTTGTCGAACATCATGTTTTCATTGAGCGTGTGGTGGCGGACGACGGCGAGGCCCGAAGGGCCTCGGAAGGTATCAAACGTCTTTGGAGAGGCGACGGTGTAGGCTCGGTTGATAGCGTGGGTGAAGAGGACTCCCTGGGTTTTGGATCCGCGTTGCGGGGCAGCGGGCGGGTTGGCGTGTTGCACTTCCCATTTACCCCAGGTGAGCGGCGGCGCGAGCAGGGCTTCGAGGTACATGCCTTTCCGGACGACATCTCCAATCGGTACCGGGTTGATTTTCCGTTTATCAGGGATGTGCTCCGGCTGGTCGAGAATGGGCTGCCAATGGGCGGGGGCATCGGTGACGATGCGTTTCTCCCAAATGGGGAAGCCGACACCGGATTCGGCCATGGATGAGGTGAAGAACATGGTGGAGTCTTCGATGCCATTGGATCGGAGATGGTCACGCATGGCCTCGAGAAACCGGCGGCGCTTGTCGAACCACCATTCATAGTATTTTTCGAGAAGGGTCTTGTCTGCGATGAGATCCTTGCGGCTGATGGGTCGGCCGGTTTTTGTCTCATCTGCGAATCGTTTTCGGGTGGCATCTGCGAAGCTCATGGGAAGCTGTGCTCGCGGACGGAGCCATGCCCCGACGAACCTGGCTCGGCTTTTGTGCCGGATGATCGTGAGATCCAGCATCTTTTTGAAGTCTTCATAGGTGTCAGGATCGGTGATGTCTGCGTTGGCCTTTTCGATCCATGTGATGTGCGTGTAGGCATCGTCGCGGGTGAGCGGTTTGCATCGCCGCTTGAAGCCGAGGCTGTTCTCGCCGCGGCTGCCTGCGTATTCGTAGTAGGGCAGGATGCTGAATCCCTCTTTTCCCATGAGCTCGACGACTTCTCTCCAAAGGCCCTTGTGCTCGCTGTTGAAATGCACCCAATTGTTGCCGCCGTAATCACTCGGATCCCAATGCTGGCATGCGCCGAATTCGAGGAGATCTTTTGTGTAGGTGTTCATGCCCAGAAAATGGGCCGTGCGTGCTTTGAATCTGTAGAAATCGACCGGATCAGCAAACGCTCGTTTCTGATTCTTCTTCGAGCCGATGATGCCATCGGACATTTCTTCACGCCAGAAAAGATGGCGATGGGGGAGTCCCTTCGGCAGATTCACTTTTGCTTTCAGTTTCTCTGGCTCGGGCACTGCGAACAGCCGGATGCGCGATACCGCTGCTCCGGCGGAGGCGGGAATGTTGCGTTTAGAGAACTGGGCGATAGTGACGGTGAAACCGTCTTCGGGAGTCAGCACGCGTGCTTTATCACCCCGCAGAAATATGTGGTCCGGAAATCGGTCGTGCAGGTAGAACAACTGATTCCAGGTTTCGTATTTTCCGGTGAGCGGTGTACCGATGGATTCGCTGTGGTTGTTGACGTATTTCGGATGGAGTGCATCGCCGAAGGTTCGGCCGGTGTGGAAACCGCGTGAGGTCTCGTTGCCGGAGTTTCTGACGATGATGGTGCGGGGTTTGTCTTCCGGATACTCGATGCTCAATACGTACGCCGCGCCGGGCTGCAGCAGTTTCATTTTTCCGATGCGGAAACTGAAGAAGGCACCTTCGCCCTGGGTCTTTCGGAGGACGCGGCACGGGCGCCCAAAGATCGTTTCGATTTTGCTGACGCCGGGCGGGTCTTCTTTGAAGTGACCATCGTCACTGGGGACGCCGCAGTCGATCTCATCGACGAGGTATGCCTTGCCGAATGGTTCGCCCAGATCGACGAGGAGTCGCTTTTTCAATTCGTCCATGGCCTTTTTGATGGCGGCCTGTCTAGCCGCTTCCGCCCTGGCCTCGGCAGCTTTGCGGGAGACCATGGCTTTCCAGGCTTCCGGGCTGTACTCGTAAATGGCGATCTCGGTAAACTGCGCGCCCGGGGTCATGCGGGTGAGCTGGATGTAGCGGGAGCGGACGTCGAGCGGGATGCTGACCCACTTCATGTATGTGCCGCAGTTGTAGGTGGTGAGCTTTTTCCAGTCGCCCGGCTTGCCGTGCGAGATGACGACTTGCCCGCTGCTGTGGGTATCGAAGAGCCAGAGCTTGGATAGATTCTTCTCTTCGCCGAGATCGATATGCGCGCTGAAGGGATACTTCTTGTTGTGGAAGCTGTTGATCTTCCAGATGGAGTCTGGCTTGCCAGCAGGCGGGCCGATGATCTTGTCCTGCTCATCCACGAGGCCGGCCGGATCGCCGACGTCAGCTTCGTTGATGACCATGGCCGGTTTCAGGTTGAGTCGGATTTCCTGAGCCTGGGCGTGGGTGAATGAGATAAGAGAGATTGTTAGGAGTCGTAGTGAGAACGGCACGCTAGTTTTTTGGGGAAGGAATTGGGACAGACGAATTGGGACAGACGAATGAAAACAGGGAAGCAAGCGAAAGAGGGAGCAAGACGAATAAGACAGGCGAAGAAACTGAATCAGGGCAGACCAATTAAGGGCAGACTAAATTGAAGGCACTCTTCACCATTCACCATTCACCATTCACCATTCACCATTCACTCTTCACCATTCACTCTTCACCATTCACCATTCACCATTCACCATTCACTCTTCGCTCTTCCCTCCTCCTCTCCTCCCTTTTTATAACCGTATTCTGCCAGCCGCCGATAGAGAGAGCTCCTTGAGATTCCGAGGGACCTCGCAGCAGCATTAAGATTGCCGCCCTTTCTGCGCACCACTTCGAGGATGTATTCTTTATCGATCTCAGCCATGGATCGTATCTCTTTGAAAATGATCTTGGTGGTGGGCGATTTGCCCTGCTGGACAAAGTCAGGCCGGACTTCGCTGTGAGGGCAGAGCACGAGTGCTCGCTCGACAGCGCGGCGCAATTCACGGATGTTGCCCGGCCAGTCGTACTCCTGCAATCGTGTAATTGCAGGGGGAGAGAAAGTGCGGCGTATGCCTTTATGATGGATTCCCTCCGTAAAGTGCGAGACCAATGCGGGGATATCATCCTTGCGTTCCCGAAGGGGCGGGATGTGGATTTCCAGTCCATTGAGGCGGAAGTAAAGGTCTTCGCGGAAGCTTCCCTGGGAGACGTGATCTTCCAACGGAAGTGCAGACGCGGCAATCAATCGGACGTCTGCGGCTCTGGGCGTGTCGCTACCCAGCCGCCGAAACTCGCCACTCTCGGCCGCCCGCAACATGGATACCTGTGCGGATTTTGAAAGCTCTGGTATCTCATCGAGAAAAAGTGAGCCGCCGGATGCTGTTTCATAGAGGCCCTTCCGATTCTGCTGGGCGCCGGTGAACGCGCCTCTTTCGTGTCCGAAAAGTTCGCTTTCCACCAGGTGTTCCGGCAGTGTGCCGCAGTTGAGGACGAGGAACGGCTTTGCCGACCGGAGGCTCATCCTATGCAGGCGCTTCGCAAACAGTTCTTTGCCGGAACCGGTTTCGCCCACGATGAGGATTGGCAGGTCTGAGCTGGCGGCACTGTCAGTAAGTTCGATAGCACGGAGCAGATCGGGATCGCTGCCGATGATTTCGTCTTCAGAGTCGTGATGCGGCGGCTCGCCCGTCCCTTTCTCCAGCAGAGCGTCGCACACCAGATTGCCGAGTTCGTGAAAATTTACCGGTTTGGTCAAAAAGTCATAGGCGCCCAGTTTCATGGCTTCGGTGGCCAGGCGGATAGTGCCGTGGCCGGTGAGCATAATGACCGCGGGCGGGTTCTCGAATGCCATCAGCCGCTTCAGCACTTCCATGCCGTCAATGCCATCCATTCGGATATCCAGGATGACGACGCGAATGTCTCGAGAGTCTGCAATGGTGATGGCCTCTTCGCCTGATCTTGCGGCGATGGATGGGATTTGGAACTTGGCCAGGATATCCGTGGTGAGCGCAATCGATGGCAGCTCATCGTCGACGATGAGTACGAGGTTGCGGGCCTCGACATCTGAGGTTGCCTCGGTCATTGTGGCCTCTTTTTCAGACTGTCTCGTATCAGAATTGCCACAGATTAAACCGGTTCTGCAGGGATGTCATTTTTCTCGATCTGTTCCAAGGCCTGCCTGAGCTCAGCCCTGGAAACGGGCTTGTTCAGCACGAGATCGACTGAGTCCGGCTGGTCGTTTACTGCTGCCAGGAGGTCTCCGAAGCCGGTCAGAAGGATGATCTTCATTTCCGGTTTTTTTTCTTTGATATGGTCTGCGAGCTTGTCCCCGGCCATTCCTGGCATGGCCAGATCGGTGATGACCAGATCGAAATCTGATTTGTCGAAAAGACTCAGCGCGGCAGAACCATTTTCGGCGGCGACGACTTCGTGGCCATCCGAGGTGAGTTGCTCAGTGGTCACCGTTCTTACGGAGAGCTCATCTTCAGCAAGCAGGATTCTTCTGGGCTTTGCCTTCTTGCTCTGGGGCTTTTCGACGGAGTATCCGTTCTGGTTTTCATCTCTGGGGAGAAGCAGGCGAATGGAAGCGCCTCTGCCGATTTCGCTCTCGATCTCCAGCTCTCCGAAGTGTCTCTGAATAATTCCGTAAACCATCGGCAGGCCGAGCCCTGAGCCCTAGGGCCCTTTTGAGGTGAAGAATGGATCGAGACAGCGCTGACGAATGTCGTCCGTCATGCCGATGCCGTTATCGTTGACTTCCACGAAAGCCCAGTTGCCGCGGGTGCCGGTCCGCAGCTCGATCCGGCCTTCGGTTCTGACGGCTTCGACCGCGTTGAGGATCAGATTTGTCAACGCCTCTCTCAGAGCGGAATCGTTACCGGGAACCATGGGCACATCGACAAGGCTCGTATGGAGCTCGATGGTCTGTCCTCGTGCGAGGGCTTGGTCTCTCCACATGGGCTGGGTCAAAGGGATGGCCTGCTCGACCACCCTGTTCAGGTCGACCGGTACGAAGACTTCGTCCTGATTACGATCACGATAGAAATCACTGAGCCGGCTGACGACCTTTGCTGCATCGCGGGCTTCCGTGTTGATGAATCCCAGGTAGCGGATGACTTTCTCCCGGTCGTCAAGATCCTCGGGTGTTTCCAGTAACAGTTCGCTGAAGCCGAGGATGCTTGACAGCGCGTTGTTGAAGTCGTGCGCTATGCCGCTTGCCATGACGCCTACCGCACGCAGCCGTTCCTGCTCGACAATTGTGGCCTGCGTCTCCTTGAGCTCTTTCATGGCTTGTTGCAGCTTTTCAACAGTCTGCTTGCACTCAGTTATGTTGTGGGTGACGACGGCGACGTGGGTGATCTCGTTCTCTGGATTGCGATAAGGAAAAAGGTTCACCTCGAAGTAGCCGTTGCCGAGCGTGCCAAATTCGAACCATTGGTCGTATTTCACACTTTCGCCTGCAAGGCACCGGTCTATGTTTGGGCGGATGTGGTTGGCAAAGGTCTCGTTTCCCCAGATGTCAGGAAGGGCGTGACCGACGATCTCCTCGCGATTCTTATTGTGCGTCCGGCAATAGGCGTCATTGGCGGCTTCGATGGTGTAATCACGGCCGATGAGCGTCATGAGGTCATGAGACGCGTTGGCGATGAATTCGTATCGGCGGACCTGTTCCTGGTTCTTTTTCCGCTGGGTGATATCTGTGAAAGCGATGGCAAACGCGACCACGCGCCCGCCTTCTTTCAGCGGCCCGATCCGTGCCGCATACCAGCAGAGGGCGCCGTTCGCTCCATAGCCCTCGAATTCGAGGCTCTGAGTTTCACTGGTTTCGAAAACGCGCCGCCCGCATTCGGCGAGCTGTTCGTGATACTCTTCCTCAATCCAATCGAAGAGCGTTGTGCCGATGACCTGTTCCAGTGGCAGGTCTCCGATAAACCGGTTCACGAAACAGATGCACATATCTTTGTCTGCGATCCCCACGTGTTCCCCGACCCCCTGGGCCAATGCGCGCCACATCTCGAGCGATTCCTGGAGGGCGGACTCGGTGACCTTTCTGTCCGTGGTGTCGCGCATCAGACAAAGGAAGCCTGCGTATTCGCCCTGCAGGTCTGCACGCTTCACGATCATCGTGTGCTGGTAAAAGACCGAGCCGTCTTTTCGCAGGCTCCTCGCTTCAAAATCCGCGGAGCCGTCATCGAGCATTTCCTGCATGGCCTTGCAGGCGATGGGCAGGTCTTCAGGCATGAGAAAACGCTCCCAGGATTGGCCTTTCAGTTCATTTGGCTGGTATTCCGTCATCGCCGCGTATTCATGATTGACGCTTGTGTAGCAGCCCTCGCTGTCAATTCGGGAGATGCCCGGCATGGCGTTGCGTACAGCCACACTCATCTCAGAGATCAGATCGTCAGTGATCTGGTCGTCCATCAGTATTTCGGGAGCTTGCGTATCGCCTGGCATCGCTGGTTACCTCGGTTCTTAAATCCCTGCGAATTTCCTATACATGCACGAGTTTCGAATTCAGTGCATGCCGGATTGCTGTGCGGAATGGAGTACTGATGGTATTCGGGCGCAACTTGCGTTGCGGTCTGTTCAATAACTTCGAAGGAATCACAATGAGTACGATCACATCTCATACAGTTACTGTCACCGCTCGCGAGCAGGCGGAGCTTGTGCCATCTGAATTCAGCACAGACGTCGGAGAAGGAGAGATTGCCGGGCGGACCCTGGCCTCACTCGTCAGTGCAGGCACAGAATTAAATTCAGCTTACCTCGGCAAGAACTTTCCTTCGACGCCGGGATATTCGGCTGTCATCGAAGTGGAGCAAGTTGGCGCGAAGGTTGATGGCTTCAAGCCTGGGGATCTTGCGTTTTGCATGAGTGGGCATCGGTCACATCATAAAGTACAGGCGAAACAGGCTCTGCCAGTGCCGGATGGACTGTCGCCCGAGGTGGGCACGTTTGCCCGCATGATGTGCGTCAGCATGACGACCCTGAACACAACCGCGGCTCGGCCGCCGGCCAGAGTGCTGGTCTGCGGATTGGGCCTTGTAGGGCATCTGGCGGCCAAGAATTTCCAGGCCAGCGGGTATGAAGTGTTTACTTGCGATCCCGTGGATTCACGCAGACGGCTGGCATCCGAGACAGGCGTACAGAATGTTATGGATTCAGCGCCACTCGACGATGAATCCCTCGCAGGCACTTTTCTGCTGGCTCTTGAATGTTCAGGCCACGAGCAGGCGTTGCTGGACGCGGCAAGGGTCATCCGCAAACGAGGTGAGGTCGTCTGCATTGCGACACCGTGGCGCCGATTCACCGATTTACTGATGCATGACCTGCATCATGCGATCTTCCATAATTACGCAGTCATCCGCAGCGGCTGGGAATGGGAACTGCCGCATCACTCGGAGCCGTTCCGCTCCGGCAGTATTTTTGAAAACCTGGCGGGCGCACTTCGCTGGCTGGAGTCAGGACGCGTCAGCGTAGAAGGGATTTACTCCAAATACTCGCCGAACGATGCCCAGCAGGCCTATCAGGACCTTCTCCACAAGAAGACAGATCGGCTGGCTGTCGTGTTCGATTGGGCGTCGTTTCACGGGTAACCGATCAAAGCGGCAGTCAATTCCTCTTCTTCTTCCTTCCCTTCTTCTTCGGGTTGGCTTTGCCTGCCAGAGCGAGGGCTTCCGCATCGGCATCGTAAGCCGGGTTGGCCTCGGTGGGGATGGGTGCGCCGGTTTCCTTTCTCCACTGCTCAAGCTGCTTCAAGAGTTCCTGAGTCTTCTCGGGGTTCGTCGTGGCCAGGTCTTTGGCCTCGCCGATGTCATTGCGCAGGTTATAGAGCTCGAGGCCGTTGTCCTCGAAATACTGGTGCAGCTTCCAATCGCCGACACGGATGATGCTGCACGGGCGCGACCGGAACAGTCGATCCCTCTGTTCGCCTGACGCGCTGTATGACTGCAGATAAGCGGGAAAGTGCCAGTAAAGGGGCCTGTTGCCAAAGTCTTTGACTTCCCCTTTAAAAAAGGGCAACAGGCTGACGCCGTCGAGGGACTGTCCTTCAGGTTTTTTTGCACCGGTTATTTCGCAGAAGGTCGGATACATATCCACGCCAATGATGGGCTCACTGGTTTTACTGCCTGGCTTAACCACACCGGGCCAGTTCACGAAGAATGGCACACGAATGCCTCCTTCGTAATAAGTGCCTTTGTAGCCTTTAAGCGGGTCCATGTCCGTCGCCGGCCCGTATCCGCCGTTGTCGCTGAAGAAGAATATGGCGGTGTTGTCTGTGAGGCCGAGTTTGTCCAGCGCGTCCACAATCTTTCCAACCCCGTCGTCCACCGCCTGGATCATCGTTGCCATTGCCACGTGTGTATGGAGTTTGCCTTTGTCCTTCGTTTGGTACTTGGCGACCAGTTCTTTCTTCGCGTGCAGCGGCGTGTGAACTGCGAAGTGAGTGAGGTAGAGGGCCCAGGGCTTGTCTTTGTTTATTGTGATGAATTTAACGGCCTCATCGCTCAAGCGGTCGGTGACGTACTCTCCTTTGGGTGCATCTTTCAGACCCGGGGCATTTCCATGAGGTGGATAATAACCGCGCGGCGGGCCCCCAGAGTGGGTGCCTCCGATGTTCACGTGAAAACCGTATGGCTTGGGATCGGCGCTCAGATGCCACTTGCCCATGGTCGCGGTTGTGTAGCCGGCGTCCTGGAGGCAGTGAGCCCATGTCTTAATCTTCGGGTCGAGTGTTTTGACTCCAGGTATGTGCAGGAGTCTGCGGTGCTTTGCGTTCCCACGGGGGCCCGTCCCAACGTTAAAGATCTTGTGGCGTGGGGTGTATTGGCCGGAAAGCAAACATGCCCGCGCCGGCGCGCAATTGGAGGCGCATGAGTAGGCGTCTGTGAAGACCATTCCTCCGGCGGCGAGCTTGTCCAGATGAGGCGTCTCATAGAAGTCTGACCCCATGTAGCTGGTATCCTTCCAGCCGAAGTCATCAAGAAAGATGAAAAGGATGTTTGGCCTTGATTCGGCCAAAGCCAAAGATGACAGTACGAAAAGAGTAAGGAAAACGGTTCTTGTTTCTTTGATCATTTGAGAGACTGAGAGAACGAATGTGTCAGACGAAATGAATACACTGGCATACGAAAGCTGAACGTGGTTGGGCGAGCCACCTGTTTTTTTAACATAAAGATGTCGCAATACCTTTGAAAAAGCTGATACTGATGCAGGAATTCCCCTGAAATCCGGTGAAACGAGCCACTTCCTGTTCCTTGACGAGGATGGGATGTATTCTATAATCCGGATTCTGTTGTTTGGAAATAATTCCAAACAAAGCCTTTGCAAAGGTAATCCAGGAAATGAGTGACAAATGGAGTCTCAGAAAGATTTGGGAGTCTGAAGAGGGACAAGCGGCCGTCGAGTATGCCATGCTCGTAGGCGTCTTGATACTTTTCGCTGGCATTCTTACTGAATTGCGAATCGCTGATAATGGTCAGACCCTTTTCAGCGCCCTGAAGGGCATCTATATTGATGTTACTTCTATGATGGCCCTGCCGATTCCATAGTCATTCGGTTCCCCCGTTCTTTTTCTCTTGTTTTGTGAGGAGACCACAATGAAGCGCCTTTTCAATCGAATCCTTCAACAACGTTGGGGTAAAAAAGGGCAATCGACCGCTGAATACATCATTATCGTGGCTTTGGTAGCCATTGGTTCGATCGCATTGATTACCATTTTCGGTAATCAGATTCGTGCGTTGTTCAGCGCCTCCGCCCAGCAGCTCGCCGGTAACCAGGTGAACGCCCAGGATCGCGCCGGAACAGCTGGAAGCCAGGAAGTAAAGACGATCAATCAGTACTAGGCACTTAAAACTCCGCTACGGCGGAGTTTTTTGCTTCTCCCGTAGACACCCCCACTCCAGACATTGTTCCCTGCCCGCGTTGACAGGATGTGAACGCGGTGATCACCGTTCCCGAAACAGGTTTTGGGTATGGACTTGGTAGATATTGTAGATCTGTTCCGAGTGTGTGGGCTGTTTGCCCTTCTGATTGGGGCCGCCTACACAGATCTTGTCTGGGGTAAAGTTTTCAACTGGCTCACCTATCCCGCCATCGTCATTGGCCTTTTGATCGCCGTGGCGATCGGTGGGCAGGATCGGCCGTTCCTCCTCGAGAATGGCCAGACCATCATTCGCTCTACACCCGCATTGACGAGCTGCCTTTTCGGGCTCGTCCTTGGATTCGGCGTATTCTATTTGTTTTACCTGCTCGGTGGAGTAGGTATGGGCGACGCCAAACTCATGGCTGCAATCGGAGCGCTGATGGGCTGGACATTCGTGCTTGTTGCTGCTCTCTATTCAGCGCTGGCCGGGGCGATCCTTGGTGTCGCTGTCCTGGTGTACAACAAACGGTTTGGTGAAGGATTGAAGAAGTCCGCGGCGGTGATGTTCTCGCCAGGCATGATGAAAGAAGAGAAACACGTTGATGGAACCGAAGTCTTGACAGGGCTGACGGTTCCCTACGGCTTTGCCATGGCTGTCGGTACCATCCTGGCCTGGCTGAAAGGGGTCGCCTGATGATTCGGAAACTGCTTCAGAGTTTAGTGCACTTGAAAGAAGATAAAGGGCAGGTGATTGTCGAGTTTGCCCTGATCTTCCCTATCCAGCTTTTTATGACGCTGGCGATGCTCCAGTTGTCGCACATGTACATGACCAAGATCACGGTGAATCACGCGGCCTTTATAGCGGCCCGTGCGGCGATTGTTGTTCCCGAAACCAACACTTGGCTTACCGATGCTCAGGAGGAAGCTCAGGCCGCGGCAGTGATGATCATTGCACCACTTGCCGGCACGCGTGAGACCAATACCGCCGACAGCGTCGACATCCCTGGATGGAATTCCAACTCCGGGGATACACTTGAACGGCATGGGGCGGCGGAAGACAAGACCAGGGTGACTATCGCTCGTACACCAAACCAGAATACCGGGCGGGATGTTATTGCGACGGTGGAATATGATTTTGAGCTGATCTTTCTACCGGACAAAACCATCATGGGTGCCTGGAGCGCCCTCCCGGGTCAGACTTTCACATTCAACACGAATTACACCGTGGATCATCTCACGCTTACAGAAACCTGTACTCTCCCCCGCAACTGGGATATCGGATCCCCCAGCAATCAATGATGAGGCAGATATGTCTATGACGAGAACAATCATGCAATGGGCGGGGAAAGGCCTGGGCAGCATCCATCGCAGGCAGAGCGGCCAGGCGATGGTATTTGCCTCGGTAACCATGGGGCTGCTGGCGATATTTTCGGGCGCGATTTTTCGCATTGGAATCTACAGCTCCAACAAGATAAAGACGCAGAATGTAGCGGACGCCGCGGCCTACTCGATGGCCGTTAACCAGGCGAACGCATTCAGCGCTCTGGCCTGGATCAACGAAGGGATGGCGATCATGCATTACCATCTCTGCCGCTATGCGGTGGACGTGATCGTCTCAGCGGTGGATCTTGAATTCTCCGTTCCCGGCCCGCGGTCGAGCGGGCGGCGGGCCCTGCCCACGTCTTCGCCTCACGATGCGGACCCGAGCGGGGACCAGCAAAAATACGATGATGCCTACGCCAAGGCATCCCGATATATTCCGCTTGGTAAACAATACATCCGTGAGCTCGGCGAGGCACAGCAGGCGATTGTCGCCACGGCCCAGGGCCATATCATTCGCTCAGCTATTCACGAATCGGTAGGCGCAGCTTTCTCAATGACAGAAGGCAACAGCGGCCGTCGCGGCGTTCGCGTTGCCACCATCTATCCGGACTATGACGGGCTCGACATGAATAACATGCTGGAGCAGGAGATTGACGCGCATCGCTTTGGGTATGATGTGGGCGCGGCCGGCGCCAATCACCCAAGCCAGAGCAGATATACCCAGTGGATGGATTGGTTCGATGGAGGACAGAGAGGAGACACCACCTGGCCCGGCTGCAGGCAAGGCCCTTATTGGCGGCGGGTACGTACCAGCTACTACACCAAGTACTGGGATGGGGAGCGAACCAGTGCCATGGGGATCGACGTCTGCCTCAGGGATCCCGTCCGGCGCACGTTTCAACGAATGGGCCGATTATTTAACCCTGGCTGGAGGCCGGGGCCACAAGCACACAGCACGCACCTGGTTGCCAAACTCGCCAATGATAACCGTAATGTTGAAGAGGAGGCCGGCGAGCAGGGGCGCGGCTACGTTCAAGGCGCCACGGTCATTCGCGTCAGCTCTGTTTCATGGATGAAAGATACCTCTGATGACGGCCAACCACAGGATCCCTCCAATCCGTATCGCGTCCCGTTCTTCATTCAGTTGGGCAGATCGGTTAGAATGGAGAATGGCCAGAGAATCCGAAATCCAGCCACCATCCTGGAAGTGAGCGCTGTCAATGAATCCGCAAGAGAGCTTACATTAATCACCCCTCTCCCCTTCGAGATCTACAGGTGGCCTGAATACGCGGATCGCCCCTGCGTGTACGAACATCCTGAGCCGCCACCCGACGGGCCGATGGTCCCCGGGCCGGACCACACCTCATTCTGCATGACCAAAGAAATTGGCGGGGAGGAAAGGTACTTTCGGCGCAGCCAGCCAGGCATCAGCCGTGGAAGATACCTGATTCCGGTGGACGACCAGGGGGTCGAGCAGACAGCGGTTTTCGCTCGAGAGCTGCTGGGTAATCACTCTGTTCCCTCTTATGTGTATGCACAGACGCGTGGTCCCTGCTGGGATACTCGAGAGATTACGATATCCGAAATCCCGGCCGGTAATGCCGGCTCGCGACAACGAGCCCCGGAGGGACCCACTGGATACATCTACGAGAACGATCGAGTACTGGGATGCCCCACCTGCGGGTATGCGAGAGGGTCGACTCACACGGCCGGCGTGGATTACGACGGAGACGGCAAGACCGATGTCCGCATCTCGCCCTGGTCCACTTATGACATGAAAGGCACAACAGGCCTGAATTATCCGGATGAAGAGGATTATATGGACGCCAGAGTCTTTGAAGAAATGGATGAGTATGGCGAGGGCCTGGCCGGTGACCAATTCGATACCAGTAATGCTTACGGCCAGGATCCGGCGAAATCACCGCTTGTCCTCACCGAAGAAGCCTTCAAATACGGCCATAGCGCCGCGGTCTGGATGCCGATTTCGAGGGCCCAGCTCATACTGCCAGCGAGCTGGGAACCCCAGTGGGGATTCTTCAGCTTTGCCAGTGCCCGAGTAGCAGGATGGGATACCTATCAAGGTCAATGGGTAGTCGACTGGGCTGACCAGACCGACCCACAGATTGCAAGACAGTCCTGGCTCGACAGCCGGGCGAATCTTTACATCACCAACTGGCAGTCCCGTCTCGTCAACGCGGGCAAAGTCATTCAGGATTCTGACGCCACCGGCTTCTCCAACGGCTTTCAGATGCTGATGGATAAACTCACCGCGGGGGCCACCAACACCTACGATGCCGACGGAAATGGCTACGATGCCGTCGTAGGAGGCGGCACTTCACCGACACCCTCTTACGGAACCATGAACGATGTAATACAGGAGCTCCTCAACCCTTCGAGCTCTGATGCTCATGGATTGGACCTCAACGACTCCGCTGTCAGAGATCTGATTCGACATTAAAGGACGATCCCAATGAAATTTATTCGACGCCGAAACGGCTCGGCAGCAATCGAGTTTGCCATCAGTCTGCCCATGTATCTGATCCTGTTCTTCGGGGTCCTTTTCTTTGGGCAATCCTCCTTCATCGATCAAGAGATGAATCTTGCCCGCGCGTTCGCCACTTTCAGCTCGGGAGATGTCTCCGATGGTTATCTCAATGCGAACGTCATCAGCGGCTATCTCGGCCAGTTGAACGTCCAGGCCCATGCCTCCAAACGTGCGCCATCGGCGGGTACCGATCTTGACGGTGACGGCAACACAGACAGGTATGTCACTTCCCAGAGGCTCACCGTTTCAGACCAGACCGAAAACTGGAAAGACCACAGCAGGAACAGTGGCAATCCCGCGTCGATATTCGACACCGGCGACTTTTATCAAAATACCGGACCATACTCGAACTTCCGCATGGACCACTCACAGGTCGATGCGGAAAACAACAACGCAGCCTGGGCAAAGAACACAGTCACCGTACTCCATTACGATTACACTCCTGATTTTTCGCATTTCATCTTCGGAGAGCCCGAGCTCACCCGTGCCCAGTATCTGGATTACGAATTTGGCGGGACAGTGCCCACTCAGACCTGCCGTGGATGCCACTCGAGCTACCAGCACGGCAGAAACAATCGGTGGGAGACGCGCCTGTATCGGAGCCGGCAGGGCGGGAACCGCCCTCCAGCGGGCGAAGAGCGGCGCCTCTGGTCATACCTCAAAGCCGCCGACATGCGCCGCGTACTCGAAGCCAGCAACTACAGCGCTACCGATAACTTACCCCCCGCAGATGTCATTCAGGCAGATGGCACACTCGAGCGTCCCGAACAATGGAACCATCACGCGGTTGTCAACTACGACACGTCGGTCAGACTTGGCGCATGGACAGTTATTCCAGCCGGTCCCTGAATGACAGACGATCAACCGTCCCGGTTGACCGGATCCCTGATAAAAATATAACCTTCATCCACCGCTATCGGACGCGGTTTCTATTCACCTCGTATAAGAGGAACGCAACGTGAAAGCGAAACTCGCCCTCCTCGCAGCGCTGATTCTGGCCATTCTGGCAGCGCTCGCTGTCAGGCAGTTCGTCCAGGACAAGGAACGTGCCATCTATGCCAGCCACAAGCCCGTCAGCATCCTGGTGGCGGCACGTAATATTAACGAAGGGGAAGTGGTCTCCGGCCCTTCACTCATGATCAAGGAATACCCCAGAAGCTTCCTGCCCCCGGATGCGATCACCTCCAATGATCGGGCCACTGTCACCGGAAAGAAAGCCACCCGCAATATCCGCGGCGGAGACCCGATTCAGTGGAATGACCTGCTCGATAAAGACAGAGAAAAAGAACGAGGCCTGCAGAACCTGCTCGCGGTGGGCGAACGCGCTATGACCATCAGTGTGACCAAGACATCCGGTGTCGGCGGCATGATTCGGCCCGGAGACCGGGTAGATATCTACGCCACCTTCCGGGAAAAAGATGATGACCATCCGGAAGGCTTCAGAATCTTCACCAATCAGGTTCTGCGCAGCGTGCTCGTCCTGGCAACCGGGCAAAAAATCAACAAAGCAGAGGTCCCGGGCGCCGTGCGCAGATTCGCCAACATGAACAAGGAAGAGAGCTTCAACGCCCTCACCTTCAGTGTCACCCCGCTGGAAGCCGGTATCATTCTTCATGCCCGCCAGACCGGCGGCCTGCTGACAATGACGCTGCGAAACAGGGAAGACATCGTCGATATGGAACGGATACCGGAAGTGAACAGCGATACATTCTGGAGCACCGTGAAAGAAGCAGACAACAAGCGCCAGGAACGCCTGAACAAACTCAGGCATGACGATCCGGACGATCTGGATTCCGAGCTGTAACCAGGCCAGGCTCAGGTGAGGCCGACATGATCAAGCTATATATCAAAGATGGGAACTCGGGGAAGTCCTTCGACTATCCGTTAAAAAAAGACAGCGTGATGATTGGCAAGCGCGAAGGGAACGACATCATCCTCGACCGTACAAATATTTCCCGCGAACACTGCCAGATCATCCAGGTGAACGGTGGCTTCTTCGTACGCGACCTGCAGAGCCGCAACGGCACGTTTGTCAACGGAGAGAAGATCAACGGCGATACCATTCTCGAACACGGCACTACCATCCAACTCGGCGATTTTCTGGTCCGATTTCTGGACACAAATTCAGCGCTTCCTCAGGCACCTCCAGCCGCTCTCCAGCCGCCTCAACAGGAAACGGCCATCGTAAAGAAAGAGGAGACGGCGCCGCAAAAAGTCGAGCCCACTCCAGAACCCGCGGAAGACCCCGCACCCCCGGTGGACGAGGCCGCCGAACGGCGTGAGCTCATCATTGCCATCAAGAGAAAGATTCACGAACAGCTCCTTAAAGAGCTCAACCTGAAACAGATGGACCTGACCAAAGAGTCCCCGGAAGAACTTCGCGAGCGGACAGGCCCCATCATTAACAAGCTCGTCGAAAAGGTGAAGGGCCATCTGCCAAAAGGGGTAGATGCTGTGCAGTTTTCCAAGGACATCCTAGACGAAGCCGTCGGCCTCGGGGTTCTTGAAGACCTCATCGCTGAAGAAGAGATCGACGAGATCATGGTGAATAATTACGACACCATTTTTGTCGAGCGAAAAGGAAAACTCACCCGCGTTGATGACAAATACTTCACGGATAACCGTCAGCTCATCTCCATCATTCGCCGCATCCTTGCACCCATATCAAGGCGTGTGGACGAAAGCAGCCCCATGGTCGATGCCCGCCTGGTGGATGGATCACGTGTTAATGCCATCATCCCGCCGCTCGCCATTTCCGGCCCGACCCTGACCATTCGAAAATTCTCGACCGACCCCTTCACCGTGGATGACCTGATCGGTTTTGGAAGCGTGAGCCGCAATATGGCCGATTTTATGGCCTTATGCGTGGATCAGCGCAAGAACATTCTCGTCTCCGGCGGAACGGGTTCAGGAAAGACCACCCTGCTGAACGTCCTCTCCAATTTCATCCCGGCAACCGAACGCATCATCACCGTCGAAGACGCGGCCGAGCTCAAACTCATCCAGCCACACGTGGTATCACTTGAATCAAAGCCGGCCAACATCGAAGGCAAAGGCGCCATACCCATTCGCGACCTGGTAAAGAACAGTCTGCGTATGCGACCCGACCGTATCGTCGTTGGGGAATGCCGCGGCGGCGAAGCCCTCGACATGCTTCAAGCCATGAACACCGGCCATGATGGATCGCTGACCACTCTGCACGCGAATACCACAAGAGACGCGGTCAATCGTCTCGAAACGCTTGTCCTCATGGCCGGCATGGAGCTCCCCTCCCGCGCCATCCGCGAACAGATTGCATCTGCCATTAACGTCATCATCCAGCAGGCCCGCCTCAGCGACGGAACGAGGAAGATCATCACCATATCTGAGATCCTCGGTATCGATGTCGATACGGTCCTGCTGCGTGATCTCTTCGAATTCAAACAGATGGGCTACGATGACACCGGCAGGATCAAGGGCGAGTACGTGGCCACCGGGAACGTGCCGGATTTCATCGAAGACATGCAGGCCCGCGGCCTGGAAGTCGATATGGACATTTTCAAGGAAGGAACGGCGGCGTAGGCGTCCTGGTGACCAACTAACACATGCAAGAACTCGCCAAGATGCTCAACACTGAGCCCGGACTGCTGGTCGCCATGCTGGCAGCAGGCGGCGCGGCCATGCTCTTCGCCTACATCGGAATCGATCTCTTTCAGACCGGATGGTCGAGCTACGACGAGAGATACATCTCGGGGGCCGAATCCACCATGGAATCGATGTTCCTCACGATCCCGGTGCAGAATCTCATTTACCTGTCGATGCTCTGTTTCATGTTCGTCGCCCTGTTGGTCACATACGTATCGGGGAACTTCATTGCCGGGATTCTCTTCGGACTGTGCGCGTTCGCACTCCCCAAGATCCTGGTCGTCGTGATGAAGCTCAACCGGGACAAGATGTTCAACATGCAGCTCATCGACGCGCTCAACAGCATCAGTAATTCGCTCCGTGCCGGCCTCACGCTGAACCAGGCATTCGAGCTGGTCCAGTCAGAGATGGATAAGCCCATCAGCCAGGAATTCCTCCTTCTCAATCAGCAGCTCAGGCTGGGTCTTCCACTCGAGGAAGCCCTCACCGATATGTTGGACAGAATGCCGGGCCAGGACCTCGAGCTCGTCGTCACCGCCACCAACATCGCCCTCGACATCGGCGGAAACCTCCCCGAAGTCTTCTCCAACATTGCGGATACCATCCGCCAGCGCCACACCATCGAAGGTAAAGTAAAGGCCCTCACAGCCCAAGGCAAGATGCAGGCCATGGTGATCTGTGCCCTCCCATTTTTTATAGCCATCGCACTGAATTTTATCGTCCCCGAACTGATGAAGCCCATGTTCCAGACCTGGTACGGCCTGGGCCTCATCGGCCTGATCCTGATTATGGAAACCATCGGCGCTTTCATCATCAGCAAGATCGTGAACATCGACGTGTGAGGCGTGATACGTAATGCGTAATTCGTAATACGTAATGAGTAAGTTGGGGCTCGTTCCTCCTTCGCTGGTTTATCATTCTTCCGCTCCTCCATTGTTCCATTCTTTCACTCCCCAATTTTCCAATTTTCCATTCTTCCACCTGCCGCATGTCTTCAATTCGCTTGCCCTCTAATTCGCTTGCCTTGATCCAACAGCCCATCCCCCTTCGCACCGAGATCTGAAATTACGTATTACGTATTACGTATTACTCATTACTCATTACTCATTACCTGCTCATGTCCTTCGAATTCCTCAGAGATATCCAAGACCCGTGGATGTACTTTCTGGCCGGGATCAGTCTGGGGCTGTTCACCTGGTCGATCTATACGATCTACACGGACATCCATAGCAAGATGACCGCGGGCCTGGAAGGGCGACTCGAAGAGACCACCTCTTTCATGTTCCGGTTCGCTGTGACGTTCGGACGCCCCCTGGCCAAAATCATCCGACCTTACTCGGAGCGGGCCATCCAGCGTCACACGGAAACCGGGGTGCAGTCCGTTCTTCTTGTGTTCCGCACCGCCATTGATAATGACCTTCAGGCAGCCGGACGGCCGGAAGGGCTCGACGCGGATGAATATATGGGGCTCTTCGTGGTGAGTACTATTTTATTCGGTGTGCTCGGCTACCTCTGCTACCTGGCATATCCGTTGCCCGTCATCATATTCTGTTTCCTGGCTGCTGGATTCATCCTCCCGCGATTCTGGCTGAGTGACAGAATCAAACAGCGGCGCAAATCCATCCGAAAGTCCCTGCCATTCGCACTTGACCTGCTGACCCTCGCCGTCGAGGCGGGCCTCGATTTCACAAACTCACTCGAGCGCATTGCGGAACGAATTGCAGGCACCGCCCTCGGTAACGAATTCCGTATTCTGATCCAGGAGATCCAGATGGGTAAAGTCAGAATGGACGCGCTGCGCGATCTTGCAGAACGCGTCTCTGTTTATGAATTATCTTCCGTGATCAGCGCACTGGTTCAGACGGATGAGCTCGGCGCTCCCCTCGGCCCTGTGCTTCGGATTCAATCGGATTTCATTCGCGTTCGCCGCGCACAAGAAGCCGAAGAAATGGCCATGAAAGCCCCCGTCAAGCTCCTGTTCCCTCTGATTCTCTTCATCTTTCCGACTGCATTCATCATGATTTTTGGACCTCTTGCTCTGAAGTATCTGGGACAGTGAGATTCAGGATTCAGAGGATTCAGATCGCACAATTACACAGGTGAGATGGCCAATCTGATTCTTGAATCTTAAATCCAGGTTCCTCATTGATTCTTGGAACCAGAATCCAGCATCCAGCATCTTGAATCCTCTGAATCCAGCATCCAGCATCTAGAATCCAGAATCCAGAATCCAAACCCCAGCCCCAATGACCGATCAGCTTCGCCTGCTAAACGAAACTCGGGGCAACGTCCTTGTCGACGACCTTCAAATCGCCAAATCGCCCTGGTCGAAAATGAAAGGACTGCTCGGTCGGGAGAGGCTGGATGAAGACACAGGGCTCCTGATAGAGTTCTGTAATAGTATTCATATGTTCTTCATGAAGTTTCCCATCGATGTCGTATACCTTGATCGAAATCTCATCGTGGAGAACATAGTGTATGAACTGCAGCCTTGGGGTGTTTCATCCCACCGTCGCGCAGCCCACGTGCTCGAGATTGCCGCGGGACGCGCCAAGGCACGCGAGCTCAAGACCAGTGACAGACTCAAGATCGAACACTTAGAGAACTGAGATGGCTGAAGCCAAGATCGCAATTGTCGGTGGAGACCTCGACGGTAAGGAGTTCATCCTGAAGCCGGGTGAGAACCGGATCGGCCGAGTCGTCGAGAACGAAATCGTAATCCGCCACCGTTCCGTCTCGCGCCGGCATGCCGTCATCCACGCCAAAGACGGCGAATTCAGCATCGAAGATCTCGGCAGCCATAACGGCATCGAATTCAACGGCACCAAAGTACAGCAGTGCCCGCTCATGCACGGCCTGCAATTCAAGCTGGGCGATTTTCAGATGCTGTTCCTGGACGGCAGCTCGTCCAAACAACTATCCGACGGGCCCAAGAGCCAGGCCCTCGCCAAGAGCCAGGATTCACAATCCGGCGGCGACTGGGAAGAACTCTTCGATGGCTCGAAACAGAAAGAAGCAGCAGCAGAAGAAGAGGAAGAAGCCCCTGCAGTCGATGCCAAACCCGTCAGTGAAATCGAAGAGATGGACCTCTTTGGCGAGGCCCAGCAAGAAATCGATCTTGGGGATAAAGAAGAGTCCGCCGTCGCTCGTCTCGGCCTGATAGCCTATCTGATCGTCCTCGTCTCTATCCTCTGCACCGGCTTTTATATGCTGCACCAGCAGACGCTCCAGGGGCTGTGGGAGCCCTCCCAGGATTACATCATGAAGAAGGGCGAAGTGCGGGTGATTGGATTCAGCTATGGGTACGATGATTTTTACTTCGGTCATGAAGAGGACGAGCACGAGGTCTCTGTCGAGCCGATGAAATTCATCGCGCAGAATGAGAACGAGGCCAAAGTCTTCATCAAGATCAAAGCCATCGGGCCGGGGATGGCCGAGATTATCAGCGAACCCCGTGGCGAAAAAATTCGCATCGTCGTCAGAGGAAGAGTGCAGGAAGAAGCAGAATCTGAACGGGTGCGACGCATGTCTGAAGACCAGCGATTGCATCAGGGCCGCCTCTTGATACGATCCGGCAAAAGCCACCTGAGACGCTTGTCCTACGCTGCGGCGTGGCAGGATTTCAAGAAAGCCGAGAGGCTTCTGCGTCCATTCAGGGCCTCCGAAAATTTTGACTATCAGGACGCTCAGCGGAAGCTGCTTGAGTGCGAGAAGCTGATAGACGAAGAGGTAAAGAAGCTCAAGGCAAATTACCAGACGGCCAGAGAAAACACGGACAGAGAGATTGCAAACCGGTTGCTGGAACGCATCCTTCTGCTTCTGCCCGATCCCAAAGACCCCCAGCATCAGATGACAAAGCAAATTCTCGCGATTCGGCGAAGAAGGTAGACCGGTATGAGACTCGTCTGTTATATCGATGGTGAAAAGCAGATTTACCCCCTTAAAGAAGGGACTGTTTCCATTGGCCGCTCGAGAGACTGCGGCCTCGTCATACCCACTAAAGGCGTCAGCCGAGAGCATGCTGAGATTACCGTCAGTGGAGGCGAGATCACCATTCGTGACCTGGGCAGCAGCAACGGCATTTATGTTAATGAGCAGAAAGTAAGAGAGATTTCCCTCGCCGATGGGGACCTGGTGGGCCTCGGTAAATTCAAGCTCACCTTCGAAGGCGGCGGCGCAGAATCGGATGCCACCATGGTCGATGCAACCCCCGTCGACGATGCCCCCGTCGACGATGGCAGCCCTGTCCGCTTCGATGACGTTTCAACGGAAGAGACTGACCAGAACGACGCCCAGGAAGAGATGGGCTTCGTCGAAGACCGCCCTCCAACTCAGGAAGACACGCCGGTAGACGACCGATTCGTGCCCGTCAAGTATGAAGAGCCAGAGCAGGCCGGCGCGCTTGCCGTGGGCCCGCAGCTCGTTCAGAAAGATGGCAAATGGTATCTCAAGGATCCCATCACGGATCGTGAAGTGGAAATCGTCCCAAAGCACCAGGAGGGTGCCGATGGCGAAGAAGGCGAGCCCGAAGAGGTAGAAGACGCCCCACCACAGCGCAGCCCGCTCAAACTGGTCATCGTAGGAATGGGCGCCCTCGTGGTCCTGCTGGTGTGCGCCAGCATTCTTCTCAAGCCACCACCTCCGAAGCCGGGGCCCGGGGGGCCGGGAAAAAGAGAATTTGTGGAGGCGGTAGACGAAGGAGTCTCTCTCCTGGAAAGCAGAGACTACGAAGCCGCAAAAAAGATCTTTCTCAGGGCCCACGGATGGAAGCCCGATTACAGCGTCGGAAAAGTCCTGGCTGACGTCACGGAAAAATTGGAGGCCGGCGATGCCGACCCGCTCTCTTACGACTGGGACACCCTCTTCACACACTTCAACACGCTCAAGAATTCGGTCTATTCCACTTCCAAGGTCGAGGCATTCGCCCAGATAAAACAGGAATGGGTTCTCGACGAAAAGAAATACGAGGCCGTCGTCAGCCGGGGGCTCGACTATCTCAAGAAGAACGACCCCGAAGCCGCGCTCACCATTTTTCAGAAGGTTCCCCAGTCCAGCCCCTCCTTCCTCCGTGCGAAAGATCCCATCGTCAAAGCCAAGGCGAGTTGTGCAGCCAAATACGAAGCACTGGCCAAAAACAAGATCAGCACCCGCGACTGGAACAGCGCCATCCCGCATTATGAAAAGGCGGACCAGTTCACCGATGAGCCGGATACATTCTCCAGGCAGATCGAAGACATCAGAAAATGGCAGACCCACTCCACCTTCCTCGATGAAGCCAAGGAGAAACAGGAGAACGACGAGCTCGAAGCGGTCCTGACCCTGCTCGCCAAGGTCGATGCCACTTCACCCTATCGCCCCCAATCGGATGCGTTAAAGCAGACCGTTGAGGAGGAGCTCGGCCGGCGCTCGAAAGATAAGCAGCTCAACAAGGTCCTCGATCTTTATGCCGCAGGAAACGGTGAAGGGGCGCTGAAGCTCATAGCCGAGGAAAACGTAGGTCTGGATGAACCGACAAAGGCCAAGATTCGCCGGGTGGTAAAAGCCATGGAGACAGCCGAGAGTCTTTTCAAAGCAAAGGAATATGAGAAAGCCCGCGCCAAGTGGGAAGAGATCACCACCATCGAGGAAGACACAGAGAACGGCTACCACCGACAGGCCGTTCAGAAACTGGATGATTTCGAAGCCCAGCGTCGTCGATTCGCTGTCGAATACGAGCGTATGGCCGAGCAGGCAATGAAGGAAAAAGACTATCCTAAAGCCAGACGCCTCTTCGGTGAAGCCCAGCTCAACGACCCCGAAGGCAAGCTTGGTGTACGCGGACTCGAGGCCCTCAAACGCGAAGCCCAGAAGGCATATCAGGCCGGTCTGACCTTTGATGGTAAAAAGGAATTCAAACAGGCCATTGCAGCATTCAAAAGGGCGATGCTCTTCGCCGAACCCGGCACCCGGCACTACGATGATTCACGAAGGCGGCTAGGCTCCCTGGAACTCATGCAGGATTAGCAGTGACGACTGCCAGCGGGGCGAAGAACCACCGCATGTTAATCGTAATCAATCTGGAATCGCCATGGCCCTGTGTCGCGTGCCGCGCTGATTGAGAAAGGCCCACAGGTCCTTTTCTAAATAGGAGTTCACGATTCGCGATCAGAACGATTTTCTGAGAACAGATCTCAGAATCTCAGGTCTGTCGAAGCAGGGGTTGGAGTAACGGCGTTAGCCGGGCTTGGACTCGCCCTCCGCTCAGAGATCCCGGCTAAAGCCGTTACGCCAACCCC
>JASLXP010001032.1 GCA_030740295.1 Planctomycetota bacterium | reverse complement strand
GCTAGGCAAACAGCCCGGGGCTTCGCCCCTGAAATCCGTCAAAACGACTCCGTCTTGGAGGACTTGTAGCATGTCCCAGGACACTCTGGCGTCAGGGAGCTGATACATGAAGCAATCCCCAATCCCGATAATTACTCTCTCTTGCGTCTGCTCGATGTTGCTCTCTTGTTCGGGTCCAGACCACGTGCATGAAAGCAGCCCACGCAGACTTTCTGATCGATTGCGGAGACCTCGGTCGCGTACAGGGCGCTCCAGAAAAGACGCGGCTGGGGCGGCCACTATCCACGGGAGCCGCCGCGAAAACTTAACGCTGTCCCAGATACTGCGAAATATGAAGAGTCGGGACATCGCCACGAAGCGCGAGGCGTGGCAGTGTTTACTTCGGCTTGGGGAAGATGCGAAGCCCGCACTGCCTGAGGTGATCAAAGCAACCGAAGACTCGGATCCGTCGGTCAGAGCGTCTGCCTATCATGGCCTGTCTCTCCTGAGGCAACCGCCGGCTGAGCGCATTCCACTTCGTATCCGGGGTTTGCGAGACCCGGCTCCAGAGGTCCGCAGGAGGTGCCTCTGGGATCTGAGATTTGATGCCTTCCATCTGAAACAGGACATCCGTGCGGCGCTCCCCGACCTCCTGGTTCTTATCGACGATGACGACCGAACAGTCCGGCAGGCAGCTTTATCGGCCATCGCGGCCATGGGTCCCAAAGCACAGGCCGCACTGCCGCAGTTGAGGAAGTTGCTGAATCACGAGGATTCAAGAATGAAGAACCGCGCCATCTACACCATGGCTGCGATCGGCCCTGACGCCAGAGAGTACCTCCCTCAGATAATCGGTTTCGTGACTGACCTGGAAGGAAAAAACAGTTATGCAGCCATCGAGGCGCTCGTAAAAATCGCACCGCATGATGGGAGAGTCCTGGAGTGCTTAATGAACGCGTTGAAGCACCCAGACCAGACCTCACGAACTGCTGCTGCTCAAGCGATTGGAACTCTCGGACCCGAAGCCAAAGAGGCAATTCCAGCTTTGGAGGAAGCCATGGACGGAGAACCTCAGCTACTTCGTATCGCTGCCGCGCATGCAATTGTTTCCATTGACCCGACAAGGCAGGATGTGATGCTGAAGCTGGTTGAAGAGTATAAGAACTGGCCCCTGCTCAAGGACTGGAAAATGGACTGAAGAGCCCTGCCCAAGTCCTGGCGGATGCTGCTACGATAACGTATTACGATCTACCTATTCGTAATGAATCCCACGACTATGCGCACTACAATACTGATGCTTCGGAAAGGATCGTACTTCGCCCCTTGTGCATTGTGTCTGGTATGAAAATAAACAGAAAAGCCTTCTGTTGGGCGCTGGCAGCCTGCTTCATTGTTTTTTCACCTGCACTCTCTTTGCAGGCAGAGGTGGCTGTCACCGCGTCTTCAGTTCATGGGCCGCAGTACGTGCCGGAGCATGCAGGTGATGGAAATCCGGAAACGAGATGGGCCAGTCGGGTAACCGACCGCACGCAATGGCTCCAATTCGATTTCGGTGAGAGCGTGGCCTTCGAGAAGATGATCCTCCACTGGGAGACTGCTCATGCGGTCGAGTATGAGATGCAGGTTTCGGAGGATGCCAGGGACTGGAAGAGGATCCATCGCAAGTCTGACTGCAAGGGTGGCAAAGAACAGATCACAGGTTTGAAGGCCCAGGGCCGATATCTCAGGATCGTATTCCTCAAGTATGCCCGGTGGCGCCTGGCCTCAATCTGGGAGGTCGAGTTTCCGGGCAGCAAAGCTGCCGAAATACTCAAGGCACATGAGAAGAACAAGGTCCGGAGAGTGGCTGAGAAAAGCAGGAAAGTGGCTGAAAGACTCGCGGAGTTCGGGGTCAGCGAAATAGTCTTTGCTGCACGCGAGGACGGGGTGGACGGGCACTGGTATGGCAATTTCGGCTACTACGCCCAGAACGACAGAAGTAAGCTGTACCGTGCGCAGGGCCGCCTCTGCAAACTGGATCTCGAGACGAGGAAGGTAGTGTACCTGGTTGATGACCCCGAGGGCTCGGTAAGAGATCCGGCAGTTCACTACGATGCGGAGAAGATCCTGTTCTCCTGGAGAAAGAGCGGGACAGAAACCTTTCACCTCTACGAGATCAATGTTGACGGGACGGGACTCAAACAACTGACGGACGGAATCTATGATGACCTCGAACCGACATACTTACCGGACGGCGGGATAATGTTCGTATCTGCGCGGGGCAAGAGGTGGGTGAACTGCTGGGCCTCTCCTGTAGCTATCCTGTACCGGTGCGACGGGGACGGCAAAAGCATTCGCCAGATCTCAGCAAACATCGAGCATGACAACACGCCGTGGGTTCTTCCTGATGGCCGCGTTCTCTACCAGAGATGGGAATACACTGACCGGTCGCAGGTGCATTTCCACCATCTCTGGACCGCGAATCCCGATGGCACGGGCCAGATGGTCTTCTTCGGCAACATGCACCCGGGCAGCGTTTACATTGATGCCAAGCCCATTCCCGGTTCCGACAGGGTAGTCTTGATTGATTCACCGGGCCACGGAAGACGTGAGCACGCGGGTCATGTAGCTACCGTGACTGACAAGTCCGGACCGGATGAGAGATCCTCTCTGCGCCGCATCAGCAAGAGGGGCTCGTGCCGTGATCCGTACCCGCTTTCCGAAGACGCTTTCATCGTTGCAGACGGTAAGAAAATCGTGCTCATGGATTCGAAAGGTAACACGGCAGAGATTTATTCCCTGTCCGGAGAACTGGCAAGAGCCAACATCCACGAACCCCGCCCCATTCTCAAGAGAAAACGTGAAAGGGTGATCCCATCGAGGATTAATCTCGGGAAGGCCACCGGTGAGCTTGTTCTTACAGACGTCTATAACGGGCGGAACATGCAGGGGGTGAAACGGGGCGACATCAAGAAACTGCTGGTCGTGGAAAGCCTCCCAAAGCCGATCAATTTCACGGGCGGAATGGACCCGTTGAGCTACGGAGGGACTTTTACCCTCGAGAGGATACTTGGGACTGTCCCGGTCGAGCCGGACGGTTCTGCATACATGCAGCTACCGGCGAATCGCGCGTTGTTTTTCGTCGCTCTCGATGAGAACAACAATTCTGTCAAGCGCATGCAGAGCTTCCTCACGGTCATGCCCGGAGAAGTGACCAGTTGTGTGGGGTGCCATGAACAGCGAGGCAAGGCGCCGATGAGTTACGCCGGCCACGGCCGGCTCCAGGCAGTGAAGACCCCGCCAAGAACGCCAGAGCTTCCGAAAGGCATCCCGGACGTTTTTGATTATCCACGCGATATTCAGCCGATCCTTGACCGCCACTGTGTGAAATGCCACGACTACGATGATCGGCAAGGCAAAATCATCCTGACGGGTGACAGGGGACCGATGTTCTCGCACAGCTATGTCACCCTGACACTGAGAAAGCAGTTCGTAGACGGTCGCAACGATCCCAAGAGCAATCTTCCGCCGAGAGCCGTTGGCAGCTCTGCAAGCCCGATCATGAAAATGCTCAGCGGTGCACATTACAAAGCGAAGCTCTCCCAACATGAGCAGGACATGATCCGCTACTGGATTGAGACCGGCGCCGCGTATCCCGGGACATATGCTGCCCTTGGCGGTGGATCTATCGGCGGGTACCAGAGGAACAGGCAGACAAACCAGGACAAGGCGTTGCCGACTGCCGCCGCGTTCCGGAATGTGGCTGACCGACGCTGCATCAAGTGCCACAAGAAACGGCTCAAGCTCCCTCTGCCTCGCAGCCTCTCCGATGAAATCGGTCTCTCTTTCTGGCGGCCCCGCTGGAACGACAAACGCTTCAGGTTCTCACGTCACCTGATGTTCAACCTTACCAGGCCCGAGAAATCACTGTACCTCCTTGCCCCGTTAGCCAGCGAGGCAGGCGGCTACGGCATATGCAGAGGAAACGCACAACAGGAATCAGGGCCCGCAGACCAGCCCGTATTTGCCGACACCTCTGATGCCGACTACCGGGCACTTCTGAAGCACATTGCTGCGGGCAAGACATACCTGGAGCAAACCATAACCCGTTTCGACATGGCCCAGTTCAGGCCCACGCCGCAGTATCTCCGGGAAATGAAGCGGTACGGCGTTCTCCCCGCGTCATTCGACCCGGCGAAGGAGACGATTGACGTGTACGACCTCGACCGCAGGTACTGGGAGTCCATGTGGCACAAGCCTGGAACGAAATAGCCGGCCATTGCTGTCACTTTAGCGGGTGTCGCCGGATCACAGACCCTTGCCCTGGGTCTCCGTGTCTCAATCAGACTCAAACACGTTTTCGAGACAGCGACTGCTTCCTCTTTCTTTGTCCGTGAGATATTGCCAGGAAAACGAATATGGCTGAGAAGACACGATATGGTCAGCTCATGATCACCTACCGATGCAGTGCCGCGTGTCGCCACTGTCTGGTCATGGCCGCTCCCGGGCAGGAGCCAACGCTCACGAGGATCGAAGATGCAGTTCAGTACGCGCTCGATTTCCAGAAGCTGGACCGCCGGATCATCATTGCCGGCGGCGAGGCTCTGCTGTTCTTTGACCATGTCCTTGCCATGTGCCGGGCCATCAACGATGCGGGCGTCCCGATCTTCTTCATCGAGTCGAACGGCTCCTGGTGCACTTCGGATGAGCTTGTCACCGAACGGCTGTCGCTTCTTCGTGACGCGGGGCTCCAGGGGATGTACTTCAGCATCGATGCGTACCATCAGGAATTCATCCGCGCTGAGCGCGTCTTCAGAGGGGTGTGCATCGCCAGAGAGTTGTTCGGCGATGCGCATGTGTTTGCGCCGAGGACGACGCTCGAGCAGGCGAAGGAGTTTGAGAGTGTCACAAAAGACCCGGAACGTCTGCGCAAGTATGTGCGTGCCGGTCGGGCGACCCACTTCGGCCGGGCCGGTGACGAGCTGGCGCCGTTTGTTGATCCCGTCTCCCTGGATGACCTGATGACGCAGGACTGCCGGGAGGCCCTCGACGTTGACAACCTCGCCGAAACGCTGGTCGATCCTTTCGGGTACGTCCGACCCGATATGTGCCCGGGAGTGAACCTCGGCAATACGAAGTGCGATCGGCTGTGTAGGTTGTCTACGACGAAGCGGGTGAGAGAGACGCCACTCTTGGCGGAGGTCGCGGAACGCGGCCCGGCCGTCCTCCTGGAGCTCGCCCAGCGTTCCGGCTTCTCCCCGCGCCCATCCTATTCGTCCAAATGTCACCTCTGTTTTGAGATCCGGCGACACCTTGTGCGGCAGATGCCTGAGAAGTTTGGGCCCCGTCATCTTTACGAGATCGTGCGTGGATGAGTGAGCACACTACACCGCAAACATCAGCCAGCCCGGTATTGCCTCAGACACGCCTCCTACTCAATCTCCAGACACTTTGTGAGGTCTTGCTTTGGTGACGGCCAGTGCTTCAGAGCGGTAGGCTCAGGGGGGACGAGAAAGACGTGCCCAAAGGGGGATTCGCCCAGGTAGTCGGCTTGCTTCATGTGGCGCTGGCGCCGCGGATCAAAGTGCCAGGGCTCTTTGACTGGTCTGGCGCTGGTAATGGTGAAAGAGATGGGGGCGATCTGGAGCTGATCCAGGCGCCCGCCGCGATACATTTCCCGATGGGTGAACAGGTACGACACAGTGCGTACGCGGCTCCACCGTGGGCCGGGCCGCGCGTAGGTGTTGCTGATGGGGCTCGTCTGGCAGTTCCAGCCTTCCGGTCGCATTTGAAGGAGGCGCCCAAGCACTTCCTGGACAGGGCATCGCACTTTGGCTGGCAGAACTTCGAACCCAAACTCGTTACTGGGTGGTATTGACGAATCAGGAGGCTGTTTATCCGCTGCGCCGGGAAAGGAGAGCCGCGCTCCCCACGCCTTCGCTCCGGGGAAGCGGACAGTGTACTTGCCGGGCTCGTAGACAAAGTAAGACATGGCAAGATCGGCTGACTCCAGTAGAGCTGTTTCGCCCGGTTTGACTGTGCGACGAGGGTTCATCGTCTGAGCGGTATGGCTGATGTATGGGATCTTCTTTCCATTCGAACCTCGAACGTCCAGGCGTCCATTGATAAAGACCTGCGGAAAATGATAGTCATGCGATCTGTCGCTGACGTTCTTCAGCTCGACTGTGAGCATGACAGGCTCACCCGCATAGAACTTTTCCCACCGCGACCAGACTCTTGTCTGCAGGCCACCAGCCTCCTTCCCGGATGGGACATCCTTTAATTTGGAATCAGGGACAATTCTTGCCGGCGCCTTTGCCTTTACTTTGAATCGCGATGAAGCCGCAGGCGGAATGAGGCCTTCGCCCGCTTTGCCATTCCATCGAAGCACATAGGACCCGGCCTTCAAAGGCGGATACAACGCGTGCTGATTTCCGGAAAGGTAAAAGTACTGCGCCTCCACCTGTTTTCCGGCGGGAACCTTGACAGGATGGAGTCTTCCCCCTCGTTTCGGTCTGCGTTTGATGATTTGGTCCCCAGGCCCGCTTAATTCCAGGCCTTGCGCCAACCCGGCGCCGACATTTACCTGCCCCTCCTGCCAGCCCGCATTGAACACATCCAGGTAAATAAAAATGTGCTCCCCTTCCTCGTACGTTAATCCGTCAGGTTGGAGCCGGGATGCGATGTTGTCGCGCGGGGCGCCGAAGGATTCAGGGACGGGCGCGGCAAGTGAGGCGGCCCAACTCGCCAGCGTCGAGGCAATCAGTAATTCATGCAGTTTCATAATGGTTATTCCTCTTGTTTTCGATTTCCGGCCCTCCGCAGGAGGATCACCGCGACAGCTGCCACGGCGGCCTTCCAGCTTAATGAGGTCGAATGGTTCGTTAAACCAGAAAGCTGTTCCAGCCAAGATTCTCAGGGTAACCAGCGGTGGCCGGTAGAGAAAGATTGTTTTCCGTGAAGCTGTTACGATGGCCGGGCGTCGCAATGAATACAGAAAGACCGGAACCCCGATGCGTAACACTCCGTCATACTGGTTGGCGGGAAGGCACGTGCGGGGGCTGTCTGATTCCACAAAAAGCTATGATCATGCACTCCACGATTCCAGTCATCCGTCGGACCAACCATGACTGAGAGATCCGAAGTGTCCGATGCATTCGATCCGGCCAAGGGCTGCCAGCGCATCTCTACCGGCACATTCGGGGCATTCCTGATCCTGGGGATCAGCCTCAGTTATGCCGTCTATCAAAGCCAGGAAGTGCCCTCGGGAGGCCCGAAAGTCGTTGGCGCCATGAGCACATGGATCTCCCCACTGAAGTTCATTAATCGGGATTATTTTGACCTGTTGATGATTCTGGCGATCGGCTTTCAGTACATGGTGACATGGGAGTTCCTCAGGCGTAGACGCGAACAGATGCTGATTGCTTTGACCGCTCTGGTCGGAGTCTGGATTACGTGGCAGGTTGCCAGCGGGGCGGAGTGGTTCTTTCCCTCGAAAACCGCTCGATTCCTGGGCTGGCAATGGACACGGATGGAGGTCGCTTTCCTGCTGTTTCCTGCTGCAGGAGTCCTCCTGTTCTCATGGCCGCTGCTCCAGTTTCTCATTAGTAAATTCAAGAGCAATAAGGGACGGATCCCTTGGGCAATCAAGACCTCCTTTTACCGGTGGCTGTCCGGCCTGTCGCTGTTCACTGCCGTTCTATTCTTGAGCTACAGACACCCGTTCTACCTGGACCCCTATTACATTAACTGGCGATTCACTTGTGCGTATCTGTACGTGGCTTTCGCTGTACTGGGCTGGCCTTATTCGTTCGTGACCAACCTCGTCAGACATGACAAGTCTGAGGATAGAGATGACCCATGCTTTGTTCTGTTGCTCATCCATGTCAGTCTGTTCAGGTCGATAAGATTCAACAAGCTCGGCCCTGTCAGGACCGTTTTTGGAAATCGGCGCGTTCAGATAGCTCTGCGGGATCTACTGGTCAAATTCTTCTTTGTTCCACTGATGGTGATCTTCCTTTACAACAATTACGGGGAAATGGCATCATCGGTGAGGAAGCTTTACGGGCCCGAGCGCGGGAGCTCGATGGACATTTTCAATGCATGGTACTTTCTGATTTTCAACGTTCTCTTTGTCGTTGATGTCGGCCTCTCCCTCATCGGATATGTGTGCTCCTCGAGGTGGTTGGGCAACAAATCCGTCAGTGTTGAAGGTACCGTTCTGGGATGGATGGTCGCCGTGATGTGCTATCCGCCTTTTGCCCAAGTCACATCCAACTATCTTCCTTACGATCTCATCAAGGGAAATCCGTTCCAGATACTCCAACATGATTGGATCAGCATCCCCCTGAAGATTCTCACCCTGATCTTTCTGGGGGTTTATGTCTGGGCCACCATGGCCTTCGGGCTGCGTTTCAGCAATTTGACGCACCGTGGAATCATTACCCGAGGGCCCTACGCCTGGGTGAGGCACCCAGCCTATATCGCGAAGAACATTGCCTGGTGGACGATGAGCATCCAGGGATTCTCCGGGCCTTTGCAGTTTTTATTCCTGGCATTGTGGAACGTTGTCTACTATGTGCGGGCCGTTACTGAAGAGCGTCATCTGGGCCAGGACCCGGATTACCGGGCCTACTGCAGGCATGTGAAATACAAATTCATTCCAGGAGTGTGGTAAACTTGGTGGCGAGATCTGAGGTCGTCAGAGCTGTCTGGTAAACACCTGGAATTCACAATGCCCCAAATCGGTATCCGATCATCTTCAGCCAGCAGCAGGCCCGCAGTCTGATGTGGATGTGCTTATCCTCGGTACCGGCCAACGGCTGCAGTTCTAATCGGTTTGGCCCGTCGTCTCAGCAGCATAGAGGGCGGGGCGACGGTCTTCGTTGAGGAATTCTCTGACCGCTTGGACCGGCATGCCCCCGCAACGAGGGCGCTGCCAGTCCCACGATGGTTGAATGGTGGCTTCGGCGAGTCCTTCATAACGGCCGGCGTTGGCAAGAATCGAACCGTCCGGACCGACGATGCAAGTGCCGCCATACATGTTTCCGGGTACGAAAGCGCCTGCACTTTTCTGCCCGTAGCTGGAACGGATCAGGAAGCAAGTATTATCCATAGCGCGGGCGCGGTTCAGTAACATGCAGCCCTCTTCCGTGTCCGACCGTTGCAGCGATGGAAACAGAATGAGACGCGCTCCCTTTAACGACAGAATCCGGGCGACTTCGGGGAAGTAGATGTCGTAGCAGATCATCACGCCCACCAAGCCAAATGGCGTTTCGGCAACGTCGATTTTGTCGCCGGCGGTCAAAGCGTAGGCGTCTCTTTCTCCCACGGTCAGGTGTGTCTTGTCGTAGGTGTGTACGATGTCGCCTGCCCGATCGAATAAGTGCGCTGTGTTGAATCTCTTTCCCTGCCTTTCCTCAATCAGCGGCAGCAGAAGCCAGGCACCAAATTCCCGGGAAAAACGGGATGCCATTTCTTTCTGTGTACTGGTGACTCGGCTGGCGGCCAGGACCTGATCGGGAGGAAGCCCGAAGGTGTTGAAGTACTCGGGCAATACGATCAGTTTTGCACCGCGCTGTGCCGCCTGCCTGGCCAGGGCCCAGCCTCTTTTCTGCATGGATTGGCAATCTTCCGCATCGAGCGGCTGAAATGGTTGGACTGCCGAAACAGACAAGTGCTGGCTCAGTTCATTTCCCATTCCGACGGCTCCGTGAAATGGTATCTTCTTTGATACGTCTCTTATCCTTCCAGCGCCTTCCTTCTCTCCTCTCCGACTCCGGCCGCATCGTAGATGGCCTCGAGCAATGCGATGGCCTTGCGTCCCTCTTCGCCGGAAACATCGGGCACCTTGTCCTCGCGGATGGCCTGCACCACATCTTGTGTCGCGTTTTGCGCGTGGCCTTCCGGTTCAGGCGTCTCGAACTCCGTACGTCCGTCCGGAAACTTCACACGCATGTCACGCCAATTCTGCACGTTGCTCACGCTGCCGAGATGGCCGTTTACCTCGACGCCAAACTGGTCGTTTAGGGAGTAAGTAGTCGTCCCGAGGATGAGGCCGTTTGCACCGGACTCAAAATCCAGCATAGCCATCCCAAGATCCTCCGTTTCTATCTCATGGCCGTAGGTTCCGACTTTGGCAACGACATTCTTCCAGGGCCCGCCAAGCCACGCGAGCATGTCGATGACGTGGATCGACTGATTGGCCAGCGACCCACCCCCGTCAAGTTTCCAGGTGCCGCGCCATCCTCCCATGTGGTCATAATAGTCCTGTGTCCGCCACCATTTGCATCGGGCCTCGACAAGAACGATGTCCCCCAATTCACCGGCCTCCATCGCGGCCTTTACCTGCCTGAGCTTCGAGAAATACCGGGACTCGAAATCTACCACGAGCTTGGTGCCGGCATCAGCACATGCCTGGATGAG
>JASLXP010001031.1 GCA_030740295.1 Planctomycetota bacterium | reverse complement strand
CAAGAGTTGAGACTGGTACTCGTCGCAACTTCATTCGGCCTCCCACGCTCCCATCCACCCACACCGCCATCCTCCCACACCTCTTCCACCATGCCCGGCAAAGGACGCGCAGTCACGCAAGGCAGGAACCTCCAATGGAAGGTTGTCGAACTTGCCCAGGGGCTTGGACTGGAAACGCGCATGGAGGTCAAAGCGGCCCGGCGAATCTGGGGAGCGGAGCGCCGCATCGATGTCGTGCTCAAGGAGGAATCCACCCGCAAGCTGCTCGGTGTTGAATGCAAGTTTCAGAAGGTGAAGGGCAGCGCGGAAGAAAAGATCCCGTCCATGCTCAAAGACATCGAGCACTGGCCCATTCCAGGCATCGTTGTCATCGATGGTCCGGGCTTTTCGAAGGGGATGGAGAATTTTCTTCTGGCTTCCGGCAAGGTGATCCAGTTCGAGGATCTGGAAGATTGGCTGCGGCTGTATTTCGCCCTGTAGGCCGCATTTCTCGAGGATTAGACGCGTTGGATGGCGTGGCGACAGGCTGCCACCAGCCTGTCAGCCCGGTAAAACGTGATCTGATCGACCAAACTCACCGAGCCCGGACGGCAGAGCCTTCACCCGGGCAGCAAACTGATTGAACAAGAACGACAACCTCGAATTCCACGTGGTCCTTAGCGCATCGGTGGAGCGCTTGGTTAGGTCATTTTGAACCGTTAGCATTGTTGTTACTGAACCTTGCTGGCTTCTCCACGCCACGATTTCGAGCGCTCCAGATTGCTCTATCGGTAAATTGGATATTACTGATCTTTTCCCGCAAATCGGGCCTCTGGTGGCCAATGTAGAATAAGCCGATTGCAGCGAATCCAGCAACAACCTCATCAGGGTCTGCTACGAGTTCTGCAAGGGGTTCGATCGCGGATGGTTCAGCCGCTTCCCCTAGCTAAGCTCAGATGAAGACCATTCAATATTCCACTCACAACCAAGTGATTACTGTGGGGTATCGGGCCTGACCCGTCGCGCACCGATCGTCACCCGTCCCCATTTGATAGTCAATCATCCTCGGAATCGCTACAGTCGGACGTTCTCAATTCCGTACGCCAGGAACGGACAATCTCTGATTCAATGAGAACACGCTCGTCACTGATTCTGGCTGTCGTTCTGTTTGCCATCACAGCGATGTCGGCCGAGCCGCTGCGTGTACTGCCCCCCGTCGTGACGGTTGAGGACTCCCCGATCAAGAAGGCTGTTGGCCTCTATCTGCGCCATCGCCTCGCTGAGTGCGCTGAAGTTGAAGTTATCGAAGGGCAGCGTGCGGAGCGGATCAGCCAATGGCTGGCGAGCGGGGCATTTATTCTGACGCCTTCGCAGCGATGGGAGCGGATCCGATCGTTCGTCGATGTGGATGTGATACTGCAGGTCCGGGTAAAAGGGCGCGGGAGGGGCAAAGGAAGCGATGTCACGGTCAGTATCCAGCGTGGCGGAGAATCCAGGGATCTCAGTTTCGACTTCCCGGCCGCCGGAGAGTTGCCCCGGATCGTCGGGAATCTGGCAATCACCGTCGGGAAAGAACTTGGCCTGAAGAACCTCGATGCCCTTGGCGAAGTGAGAATTCAGAGTGGAAGCGCTTTGCTTGCGGTCTATCAGATCCACGTGCTGCCCGTCATCACGGCTCATCGGCAGATGGGAGCGACGGCTTTGGAGCTTTCGCCGTCGGATCGATCTCTGCGCCACCCAGAGTTGGATCTTGCTGGCCTCAAGCTCAGCGTCGGGACCATCACGGCCAAGATGCGGAGCCGGAGCCCATCGCTGATCGCAAAGGCGTTCCTGATCGGAAGGAACGCCGCTTTCAACGTGATGGGCACACCGAATGAGCCCGCGGCCTATGAGTTCATTCGGCTGCCCGCGGATGAATACACGGCCAGGGCGCGCCGGGAGATGGAGAAGCTGCTGGTCGAGATTGCCCGACCCCTTACCTATGGAGATCGGGTCGGAGGCGGAGAAGGCGAAACGCCGGTGGAGTTTGCAGAAGCCGAAGATGATGCTGAAGAAGGGATTGACGTTCCGACCGCTCCAGAACTGAAAGCGCCGAGCCTAGTCAGCTCACAGCTTGGGGACGACAAATTCACCGACGCCCAACGCGCCGGTGCCGCCAGGTATCTTGGCCTGTTGGCCAGTGAGGAAGGCCTGCCGTTAATTGAGAAAGTGGCGCAAAGGGATGTCTCCAGGATGCGACAGGCTGCGGCACTCGCGCTGAGCGGGTACCCGGAGAAGAAGGGGATCGAGGCACTGCGGACATTATTGAAGGACGACGCTCTCCGTGTTCGTCTCGCTGCCGCAATCAGTCTTTGGAAGCGAGCGATCCCGCCCAGGAACTTGAGGGCAATAGCCAGGGAGGCCGTTGGCTCACCCGACCTCGTTCCGCTCGCAGCCAGGGCCCTGGGTGAAATCGGCACTGCAGAGGATGTGGCGATATTTCAACAGCTTTACCAGCACACCGATCTCACGATTCGCAAGACAGCGCTCCTGTCGTTACTGAAGTTTTCGCCTGACTCAGTAGGCGACTTGAAGGAGATTCTCCGTTCCGGTGATGTCGATACCGTTGCCCAGGTGGTCCGGCACGCGTCCGCATCCTTCGTCAGATCGCAGCAGAAACTTCTGGTACACTTGACGGACGATCCGAATCAGGAAATCGCCTGGGCTGCGCGCGATCGGATGGCGTCGATTCGCCCGAAGGAAGACCCGGCCCGAAGGGCGTTTGATCTCGTCACGAGCCATTTCTTAGTCCGGCATCGGTTGGTACGCCGGTTGGCGAAGTCGCCAGAGGCCTGGGCGGAGGACACCCTTGCGCGGGCGTGCGGCAACGCAGAGCCACACACGCGCGTCGCCGCGCTTGAGGCCCTGAGCAGCCGCAATTCGAATCGGGCGCGGCCGCTCCTGGTTGAAGCTCTGTCAGATGTTCATCAGCTTGTTCGACTGGAGTCTGCCGCGCTGCTGGCCCAACACGCAACAGGCGAAGAG
Source organism: Planctomycetota bacterium (assembly GCA_030740295.1). The sequence goes on along the minus strand of JASLXP010001031.1, from coordinate 14,937 downwards.
GTCCAGGCCATCCGTGCCGTCATCGGTAAACAGCGGGATACGGCGACTCGACTCTATCTCGAAGACGCGCTCGCCCGTGGGGAATCGCGCGCTTTGCCAACACCTCAGGCGCCGGTGCACGCGATCCCAAAGGACCGCAACCTCGCATGGCTCTGCGGCGCCGGCAAGGCAGGCTCTGCTGAAGGTTCTCTCACTTCACCATACGACGCCTATTACATGATGAGTACACGGGTCGATCCGGGATGGAAGAAGACCTATGAAAACACAAACAAGATCTACATCGGCCGCGCCATGCCGATCGATGACCCCGGACCCATCCAGGTCGATCCCATCGCGCAGGATGCGTTCTGGCTTGGGCTGGATGCTGAGTTGACAGACAAGAACGTGCCCTGGCTCGACGGCGTCCTCTACGGTGAAGAGACCATGAAGATGACGCCGTCCGTGATCTGGCGCGAAGGATGGCGTCTCTTCTGCCAGGACGCGGGCATCAATCGCAAACGCGTCGCTGGAAACATCGAGAAGCTCAATCGCTACGAAAAACGAGCCTGGACGACTTGGGCGATGCGTAGAAGTGTGGAAGGATTCAATCGGCTCTACGACTACACAAAGCTGAAATACGGAAAATTTCGTCCCGGTTTCCAGGTGGCGACTTTCCTTGGCGAACAGGGCCTGTGGCCCGGGCCGAACGTCGCGGACTTCGATTGGAAGTTCGACATCGGCGGCGTGTACCACTACTTCGGCGACAGCCGGAAGACGGCCTACGCCCTCGTCCGCCGCTACAGAACCATCTGGCCCGAACGCCCCGTTATCTGGCTGAGTCACGGCATCGGTGTGTATGAGCGGACACCAATCAAATTCAACCACAAGGTACCGACCGGCCCGATCACCGCGCGCTGGTGGCGATGCTATCGTGACAGCATGACAGCATGGCTCGCGGGCGCTGATACCGGTTGGTTCAGCATCTGGGGCTTCATGGAACACGACTACCGCGGCGGCGGAATCGGCAGCTTCAAAGGGCCGACTGTCACGCCAGAGGAGTTCAGTCCATCCGACCCGGTCGGCAAATCGATCCTGGATCGATGCATCAAACACGCCTTCAAAGGAGTGGAGAAATTGCAGCGCAACAAGGCTGAGATCAAGAAGCAGGATCCGAACAAGATCGATCTGGAAGACGGCGATGACGAGGAAGGCCTGGATGTCGGTGAGCTCAACACCGACGAGAGCGAAGACGTCATCGGCAAAGGGCTCGAAGAAGGCAAGGCCCGCCTGCGCACCGGTTTTTTCTTCTACCGCAAATACCTCTACGACCTCGCCCGACTGTTCCGCAGCTTGCCGAGACATTCGCCGAGCCCTCAGGCCCTGGTGATTCACCCCATTCAGAACGTCTGGTACGGGCGGCTGGACAGCCCTGGTGCCGATCTGCCGGTCGAGTTCGATTTCCTCATCGACATCAACAAAGTCAAACACCTCGACATCGGCCGCTATCGATTTGTCACCGTGCAGAATCCCGCCGCGCTCGAAGACGTAGCGATTCGGTCGATCACCCAATGGCTGAAAGAGAAGCCCGGCCTCCTTTACGTTCACCTCGACCTGACTGCAGATAACACAGCCCAGTCAGGCACGCTCAATGATTTCACCGGCCGCCTTAAGCAGGACTGGCCGTGGGAGAAGAGCGTGGCCACCGAGAGGCTGAGAACAGGCAAACCGGGCAGCCTGAAAATGTTATCCAACTCCGGCCCATTGCAGCTATCCAAAGCATGGCTGGCCTCGGCGTTCAAGGCCGAAGGCGATCACACCACCGTCCTGGGCCGCATCGGGCAGAAGGCCGCGGTTGTCCTCTGGAAGCACCCGGAATTCAAAGGCGGCGTTCTGTTCGACGGAATCATGGGCGGAGGTGGCACCTATCGGGTCTGGCTGCGAGACCAGTTGAACGCCATCCGTGAGAAGCACGAATTCGGACCGAAGCTCCGCGGCCCCATCCGTCAGATGCTCCACGAAGGGGGAGCTTTCACCGCAGCGTCCGCGACTGGGATTGGACAAGCGTTTCAATACGGAGGCCCAGACCTTGTAACCGGCTGGACTCAACACGCTCTTGGCAAGGGAAGCGGCGCGGCCTTTCTCCCTCGTGAGATGAACACACCACACGTAGCAGCAGGAAACGGTGTGGCCGTCCTCACCGAAAACCCGATTCAGAAATATGAAAAAGTCGCAGGTGGGTTAAACATCCAGACCGATGGCCTGATCCACGCAGTTTCGTCCACTGGCGAACTCGCCGTTCAGGCCAACGGGCAGGTACCCCCTGCAGTCAAGAGCGATGCCGCCAACGATTGGATTCTGCGCGGCCAGAACGACGGCGTGTTCCGCCTCAACACCAGCCGAGGCAAAACCCCGGGCAGCATCTACTTCATCCGCTCGAAAAGCATGCTGTCTATCAGGGTCGCGCCGTACACCCATCGGAGCAGATCGAAGTAATGGTTCTGCGATACTACAGGTGAGCAACGCCATGCTTCCATGATCGAGAAGACCGAATCGGGCAAGGAAGCCACCGAGGCTCCCACCGCCAGGATCGGGACTTGAGTCCAGGGCCTGTTAGCCACATGATTGGGGAAGCTATACCAACATTCAGAAAAGGAGACAGAAAGGTGCGTCCTGAAAAGACGATGAGCTCCCATAGCCAGACTCTCCTAAGCCCGGAGGTATGGAGTCGGAAGGCTCCAGCTACGGCCGCGGTCTTGACCGCGTCATGGATGACTACGCTGCCTGTAATCGTAGCTCTGACCGTTAGTGACTGCTGCGGCGAAGCTGCAAAGGACGCCGGACCAGTCTCAGTATCGAACTCCGAATTCGGCTTCCGATACGACCCGATGAAGTGGCTCAAAAGCGACCGGACGTTGCAGGGAGCGCTCGTCAGGACGCGCGTCCTGGGAAACCCAACGGATCGCGACAGAGAGATTCTCGAGAAGAAGATCAAGGCGATCCTCACTGATCAGAAGCCCGATGGCGCGCTGAGCGATCACATCTTGCACGCGGTCACTCAGACCGGAGGCCGGATCCGGGAACTGATTGAACTGGGGGCGTCGCCCGACCGGCCTGAGCTCAAGAACGCTTTGGCATACGTGCTCAAGCACGGCGGCAAAGACAAGGGAGAAAAGCAGGTCGGTCTCGGCATGGCTCGGGCCCTGAATCTGATGGGCGCCGCTGAGAAGTCTGCTGTCAAGAACGCTGTCAAACAGAAGATTGACCGGTCAGGGCAATGGAACCATACGTGGGCCGGGTGCCCCTGGACACCATCTTCCCAACTCAAACAGGTCTGGGACGTTCGCGTTTTCGACGATCGTTCTCTCGGTGTCATTATGAAGGGCCTGAAGGAAATCGAGGGCAAACTCAATTCCGCAGGCTGCCCCTGAGCTGAAAGAGAATGTGAAGCAGCGAATCATTCAGGAGTTCTTCCTGCCCGCCGGCATTCGAGCGCGCAATCACTACAACGGCCCCAACAACATGCAGTTGACGCAAAACATCGCCGCCCTCTATGGCGGCTTGGCCGCGCGCAACTGGCCACTGGTGGCGTTCTCCTACAACGCGGAACATGGTCTCCTGCCGCTCCTCACGTGGGCCTTCGGCGAGGACGGGCTTCTGCGGAGCGAGACCGAGCATCACACTTACGCGGTGAATCCCCTGCTCTGGACGGCCGAGCTGCTCCACGGAGTCGGCATCGAAATCTATGGCAAGCGGATGCACACCATCCTGCACAGCCGAAGCGCGGAAGCTTTCAAAAAGTCTTACCTGTATCCCCACGTCACCGCCTACATCGACGAGCATCGATTCGCAGGCCAGCAGTTTCTTGAGGAGTTAAAGAAGCAACCACAGACCGACGGCGAACACATGAAGGGCGGCACTTCGTGGCTCAGATGGAAGGGGCTGGAGGTCATCATGAACTGGGGCCGCCTCGCCTTCCGAGGATGTCCCGCTTACGGGGCCCTGCAGATTCGTGGTAAGGGCCTGGACATGGGTGGCGTCGTGCAGAGCCAGGGAGACCGTTCCCTCTTCGGAAACAGTGTCATCATCTTCGACGAGCTCTACAAACATTCCATAAGCGAAGCCGTCGGCTACGACGTGATGGGGCCCGTGCAGTTCATCCAGGCGACCAGTCCGAGAAACTTCGCGGACTGGAACACCACCCGGACCCTTGCACTCATCGACGAGCATGTGTTGATTGTTGACCGCGTGCAGACCACGAAACCGCGAACAGTAGACTGGCTTGTGCGAAACATGAACTCCGCGCCGGCACTGCCGGTCGAGAACCGAAAAGGCTCCTTCACCGACAAGCCAGGGAAATTCTCGCAACGCATCTATTACGGCGCGGAGGTCAAGAGCCACCAGTTCAGTGAGACCAACGGAATGTGGCAGACCAAAGACGGCCGGCTGACTATGGCCGGTGCGCCCGCAACCCGACTCTATGCCTTTCAGTGGATGAAGTCACCGACATTGATGGTGAGACGCAAGGGCATCACGAAAACCCACTTCATCGCAGTGGCCTCGAAGCAGACGAAGTCAATCGAACAGTTGCCGGTGAAGGGGGCCGGTGGCAAAGACGCGGACGCGGTTGGAGTGAAGATTACCCTCAAGGACGGCAAGACATTCCACGCGATCATCAATCACGAATCCGCTGGCGAGGTGAGGCTCGGTAACTTGAAAACGAAGGAACGCTTCGCGACTGACTACGAGGAGGCCGAATGAGAGCGCACGATGATGAATGGGAGTCCACGATTCGCGATCAGAGCGGTTCTCTGAGAGCAACCCTGGACCTGCCAGGTTTGTCGGAGCAGGGGTTGGAGTAACGGCTTTAGCCGGGGCTGGACTCGCCATCCGCTGAAAGAGCCCGGCTAATAAAGCCGTTACTCCAACTCCTTCGTTCCGACAAGAGAGACTCAGATGGTGCCGGGGGTGACCTGGCAGGCGGCGATCAATCGGGAACTGTGCGCCCTGCCAGGTCAACGGAGCTTTTGACATTGCTTTCAGTCCGATAGCCCCGGAGTCGTTTTCTTTCGACGGCGACGTGTGTCTCCAGGCGGTATGGCTCGCCGGGGCCGAAGTGGTAGAGATGAATGCCACGGATGCCATCAGCGTCTGCGTCCGGGAAGTCAGAGGCCGAAAGGGCAGCTTCGCCTGTAAGGATCAGTCGGAACTCGCGTCCCGGCACGTTGCCGCGCCACTGTCTGTTGACGGCTTCGTTGGTGATGACAGTTCCGTCGTAAACCCATCCGTTCCAGACCAGGTCGTAGTCGGCCGGCGGCTCGAAGTAAAGGCGACGCCTGGCCTCGTCCACGCGTATCACCGAGAGGATGAGCGGCTCTCTGAAGGCGTCGCGGTTGAACTGGCGCATCCGGACAGGTTTTTCGAATGGCCCGTAGTAAAGGATGACCGGGTCCCTGGTCTTTTCAGGAGGGGCGAAGCCGGCCACGGATACGGTCCGCTTCCCGTCCCCGTTGGCGTCCTGAACATCAGCATTCCTGATGGGCGTAAACAGAGGCATCCACATCTCTGCGACTTCGGTCCGCTCGACCCTCCAGTACTTTTCATGACTCTCGTTCGTTGCCACAGTCCCGTCATAGTATCGAGGTTCCGCCGCGGTCATCGGCATGGCAATCCTGGGGTAGACCGCTCGAGCAGCGGGGTCGATCTTCATGACATGCGAGCGATAGATCGCCTGCGAACGGGTGAGGCGCACCTGACCAGTTTCTGTGACGACCTTGTCCGCAGTCAGATGCGGCAGGCGCCCGAACTGAATGACGGAACCATGAACTTTTTCTGCCGGAAGTGGAGGTGTGGTATCGAGAAGGAGAGTCCCGGGATCGAAGGAATCGATCTTGCCTTCGTAGGCCGCTTGTTCAGCCTTGATGGAGATTCCCTTCCCATTGAGGTAGGTGCCACCGACCATCTGTGCTCTGAGCGTACCATGCGAGTCTGCCGCAATGAAGGCGAAATGCGCGTCGGTCTCGAATCCGCCTTCGACTCTCACGGGCTGCCCGGTTTCGCTGATGATGATGGTGTCTTTCCGCCCCCATCGGGAGACGACGTCGACAGCCCGAGAGGCTCGAGAACCCTGCGCGCCGCCATCGATCTTCAGCATCCTTACTGAGACAAGGTTGGTTTCGCTGTAAAACGGCTCAAAGACAGACGCATAGGTGTCGTGCAGGCTTGTGCTCGATTCCCGTTCGATCCAGATGTAGGGCACGTCCCAGTTGTAACGCTTGTGCCTGCCTTTGGCGGTGAAGAACCGGCGGCCGCCCTGACCAAAGATGTGGTGACGCATGCCAAACTCGCCGGGAATGGGGCCTCTCTGCGTGGCGAGGTACCTGATGACGAGCGGATCTGATGCAATGCCTGTCGACGGCTCTCCCGCGCGGTAAAGCAGCGCCTTCGGCCCATCAGGCGCGGGGGAGGTAGGAACACTGAATTATGTTTCCCTGGCCCTCATGCCGTGAGTGCAGTAGGTATGCACGCTGCCGCCACCCACGCGCACAACATCGAACACGTAGCAGTGGCGCAGGGCGTTCTCTGTCCCGCCCGCCGAATCTCCCCGGAGGACCATTCTCCCTCCATGCACTCCGAGATCGACCATAACCACGTCACGCCTGAAATCTTTCAGGTCTGGATGGCTCGAGCTCCATCCGCCAGCGGATGCGAATCTGGCACCACGCAGAGAGCGCAACAGAATGGGATATCCATACGCGCCGGAGTTGACGCCAGTCGACTGAAAGGACGTGCGGTCGACCTCGACCGTATTGTGCTGTGCGGTGAAACGCATCCAGGGCCATCCCGCCCGGCCTCCGTCGGGGATGATTCTCCGATTGTACGCCAGGAGGGTCAGGTCAAGGAGATCTCCGTGGGCATGGCCTCGCCCCGATCCGTGATGGAGGGAAAATGCAGCCTTAAGCTTGAGGTCAGGACTTTCGCTCCCCAATTCCAGATGACTGTAGCCCAGGTCAGGCATGCAGACGGAATCTCCGTGCACCACAGGATTTCTGGCCTTCCGGGCCGCTCGCTGGATGGTCTTCCACTCGTTGTTGCCGACGTCTCCGGTACGCCCGTACGCCTTCGCCAGCCAGGCCAGCCGAGGATCACCGGATTTTTCGAAACACCATTCGTAGAACCGGCTGCGCACATGAGGAGTTCCTCCCCCCAGGGGAACAGAATCAAAGAGATGACGAATCGATTCGCCGCCATCGCCTCCTACAGGTCTGAACCCTCCTGCGGTTCTGAAGTTCAGGAAATACTGCCCGGCCTGAAGCAATCTCGCATTCACACGAGGATCGTAGACTGAGCGCGGAACGTTCCCGCCGAGCTGCGCGTACCGCTCCAGGCTTATGGCATTCATGACCAGATTCAGAGGCACTCCTGTCTGGTAATATGCCCCGCCGTTGAAATTAGTGCCGTCCCTGTTCACGCTATTGAGCAGCGTGTCCTGGTACCCGCCGTCACCCGTCAGGTCGGCAAAGGTCTGCCGAAAGAAGCGGTCCATCCAACGCTGCCCCACCTCATTCGGACCGAGAGCCAGAAGAACTTCTGTAGCCTGGCGCTCCCAGTAAAGCTGCATGCCTTGACGGTCGTATCGAAACAAAAGTGATAGCTCGTACTGCAGGACATTGCAGTCGAAGAACGCCCGAAGGTCACCGGGCGTCCGGACGGAAGGCAGCAGGGATTGGGCTGCCTTTGCTAGAGCCGTATCTTTCCGAATCGCATCGAAGATACGATCGTAGATCTTCGGCAGCATAGCCGCCGGCATCGGATGGCCGTAGGCCCGCCCGAAACGGTTATATGAAACATCCTTGAAAATGGCGGGGTGCTGCACGCGCTCGCAGAAGGTCGGATTCCTGTCTCCCAGCACTACAAGAATGAGCGCGGCCTCACGCGCGCTGACCGGGTCCGCATATTTCTCGTATTCCAGACTCCTTGCCTGGGCCTTCTGCGCGAGGGAGACGGCGCCTCGTCCAGTCCTGTTCATCTTTGGCATCATCGAACGCAGACCATCGAGATGCTCGATCATCTGCTGAACCGACGCATCCATGGGAAGGTCATGCTCAATCTCGTCCCTCATCCTGTCCCTGCGATGTGCAAGGCGAATCCGCGCCAGAGACACATCATCAACCATGTGCCTGCCCTGTTTGACGGCCCGCCTTTCACATTCCCCCAACTCGTCACGGACCTCAATGAAATCGAGCAGAATGGAATCCTTGCTTCCCTCCCCAACAGCAAAAGAGATGCGACACTCCCCCTGCCGTCGGACAGTGAAGAACAACCGAGTGACCACCTGGTACATCGGCTGATATGCGATCCGCTGGCTGGAAAGCTCCTCATTCCCGTCAGGCGTCCGAACGATCATCTCAATAACCACCGGCGGCCATGGCCCCATCACCTTCGATCCCTTCACCCGTGCATACAGCCACACTCCATAGGTGGAGGGAACGAGGTCCACGGTATGCGAAATGGGAGTGCCGCCTCTTACCAACTGGACGGCCTTGCCGCCGGAGGCAAATGGGTCCTCTTCGACGACCGCCTTTGCACCCTCGAGGGTCTCAGCCTCGACCGTCTCGATAACCGGGACGTTCTGATACTCATTCAGCACTCGCGCCCGCCATCCCCACGCGGGAGTAAGGACCAACAGCGCCAACAGAAGGGGTCTAAGATTGAGGAGCACAGTCTTTGAAGTTCGGTCAAACAAGTCGCACTCCGAAACCAGGATTGAAAATAATCGCAGGGAACTTAAACCCCACAGACCCCAAAGGTCAAGAGGATCACACCACGGGGGGATGGGAGGCCTTCTGCTCGTGGCCCACTCAAGCGACGCACAACCGCATCGGTATGGAATCTCTCTGATACGAAGATACTATCGGAACCGATCACCAGGATATTCAATGAACTGTCTTTTCTTCTTCATCTGTTCACAGACTGCCCTGTTGCATGCGCAGGATATGCCTCCTTCGCAGATGCAAGGAGGCCGGGAGATCCTCAGGCTTGACCACTGGACGAATCCGAAGTCATGGGCGTCCGCCGAAGCGGAAGTGAAGGCCTCGGACAAAAAGCATCCTGATGGCCTGCCGCTCTGTCATCTTCATATCCCTGTCGATCATCACGCCGGTGAAGTGAAGTATCCCATCGGATGGCCCCGCACGTGGATGTTGGTCCGGTCATTGTGGGAGAAGGATTGGCGCTCCTGGGATCGGCTGGAGTTTTCTATCTACACGGAATCTTCACGGAAGACGCTGCCGAAGACCCCGCTTACCCTTCACCTTTATTGTCCCGACAAGAGACGGCAATGGCACCGCATACTGTCCGAATTGAAGCCGGGCGAATGGGTTCACTACTCGATGCCCATCAGCGATATGAAGTTCGTCGATACGGTCACCTACGTTCGCTTCTACATCAGTGAGTCCAATTACAACGACAAAGACGTCCTTAATTTCCATATCGGCGGCTTCCGGTTCGTTCGGTCAACCGAATGCGAACTGCAGAGCATGGATGTCGTTTCCGGAGCCGTCTTTCCTGAACAGTCTTTGAAGGTCAAACTCAGCGTGCAGGGCCCGCCCCCAAAAGTTGCCCGTGGGATTCCATTTACACTGCGTAAAGGCGGCGACGCGATTCGGAAAGAAACTTTACCTGTGACCCGCGGCCTGCAGATCCTCGAAATGGAAATTGAGGAACTGGAATTGGCTCCGGGAGACTATTCCCTGACAGCATTCGAGGATGATCCGCAACGGAAGAAATCGGCCGCCTTCAGGGTGATCGAATCTCCATGGAAGAAGTAGGATGACCTTTTTAAATCGATTCGAGATGTGCCTCTTCCTTTGCGTCATTCTTGGTGTTACTCCTTTTGCGCAACGTTCGAGCGCCTTCGCCGAAATAGTTGCATACGAAGTCAAACAGACGAACCAACCGCCAAAGATCGACGGCCGGCTGGACGATGCCTGCTGGAAGGATGCCTGCACCGTCAACAGCTTCTCAATCATTGGCCGACCTGGCGAAAAAACTTCCGCGGGGGTTTCGACAGCGGCTTTTGTGGCATTCGATACGCACAGCCTCTACATCGGCTTCGATTGCGAAGAACCGCTCATCGACAAACTTGTCACCGATACGCACGAACATGATGGCCCCACATGGAAGGACGATGGCGTCGAAATCTTCCTGAACCCGTCCGGCGACCGCACGCGCTACGTCCAGTTGGCTATCAACGCAGCCGGAGTGGTCATGGATGCTTACATTTCACAACCGCGAGGCAGGCTGGATCTGAAATACGAAACGCGTGCTCAGGTGAAAACCGCTCAAGGTCAGAAGCGTTACACGCTCGAATGCAAGATTCCTTTCAGGGGACTTCCCCTCGCCTCACCCAATTCCGAATGGACGTTTCACCTGGCACGTAACCGGCGGGCCGCTGGGCAGCTCATCACTTCACTGCAGTCCCCTGTCACCGGGTATCACGAAATATCCCGTTTTGATCCGATGAAGGGCATTCGTCACGGGGAGTATCCCATCAGTATTGAATCGATCGATTTCGGCGACGGCTTCCAGGGAACGAATCTTCTCAAAGCAAAGCTGAAAAACTGGAGTGAAAAGAAAGCAGACCTGACGATGACACTGACCGTTGGTTCCAAAGGCCCGCTGAAGAAACCGTTCAGCCTGGCGGCACACGCGCAGGAGCTGCTGACCATACCTTTTGAGGTCTCGGAAAAGGAGAGCGGGCAAGGGCTGAAGTTTTCCGTGCACAGGGATGGGAAGCTCCTGCAGCAGAGGACGTCCGGAATCGCAGGCGTTCCGCCCATCATCGGCGGCCTGCACATGCGCGCGTGTTACCAGGCGCCCGATGACTTCGTTCGGCTGGCAATCCCAATACAGATTGCGGAAGGTTCACGCGGCGATTCCAGGCTTTATTGGGACGCGTTGAATTCTTCAGGTGAAGAAGTCGGTTCAGGCTTCACTTCCGTGGCGGGAAAGCATGCGGTCCTCCGCCTGTTCTGGCTCAAGTGGCGTCCTGGACGCTATGGGCTGAAGCTGCGACTCGTTCAAGGCGACACTGAAAAGGCGTCCCGCGAAGAGGAGCTGAGATTCTTGCCAAGCCCATGGGGAGGGAAGTGATGTCGAGTCGGTTTGCATGGCTGCTCTTTGTTTCCTTCGCGGGGATCGTCCCGGCAGAGGTGGCACTCCTCGACTTCGGAACGGAGAAGTCTCCGGTTCGCGAAGGCTTTGTTCGAGTTTCGGAGAAATCGAAATCCGAAGGCAGTGCCATTGCCGGCTGGGTTGAAGGTAAAGGCATGGTTGCCAGGGACGTTCCGGTCGACAAGGAATGGAAGTATCGAGAATCAACCGGTCGCAGCGACCCGCCCGCGATATTCACAAGTGATCTGTCTCAGGACCATGTAGAGAGCGACGGGACGGCGATGCTGCGCATCAAGGCGCCTGCAGACAGTTGCCGAATCTGGATTCTCAGCGGCGCGGGAGGCGGGAATCAGGCGCAAGTTTGGGATATGTCGGTCAGCACGAAGGGTTCAGAGGGCCGCGTCACATTTTTCGGACCTCATGCTTCCCGTTCGATTGAAATGAAGGGAGAGGCGATCAACGGATTGCTGGACCTCCTATTGGATACGCGCAGCAAATGGCTGGTGAATGCCATGGTGGTCGCCCCGGAATCCGATTGGAGGAACGTTCGTCAGTCAGTCATCGATCCCATCGAAAAGGAAGTCTTCCTGCTTCCGGAGAAGGAGCTCTCAGAGTGGGAACATCGGCCAGTGAAAGATGATTCTCCTCTGCCCGAATTCTCAAAGGAGGACGTCGAGCGCGGCCTGGCCATCTATCACCGTCACTACCTCGATCCCGTCTGGCCGGCGACAAAGCCGCGGCGAAAGGAATTGAATCCTGAGGTGCGTGTTTATGCGGCCCGAAACGAATTCGAGCCGATGACGTTTACCATCTTTCCGCTGCGCGATTTCGAGGAAGCGTCTATCGAAGTCAGCGACCTCGTATCATCCAGTGGGAAGCGAATCTCCAAAGCGGACGTCGACGTTCGGTACGTCCGCTACATGAACGTTCGGCCGAATTATCGCGTGCGCGGGATCTATTACCGGGCGCCCGATGTGTTAATGCCAATCCGCCCGCGACCGCTGAAGAAGCATGAGAACTTTCGCGTCTGGCTGACCGTGTTTGTCGGCCCATTCGCAGAAGAGGGCATCTACAACGGCCAGGCGAAAATACGCGTCGGCCGGAATACGGTGGGGGCCGTCCCGCTCAAACTGCGAGTGCTTCCCTTCGAGCTTCAGCAGGACCGCTCACTGATCATCGGGCAGTATTATCATCATCCGTATCGGAGGGCGAAGAAAGCGCCGGATGCGTTCAGCGGAAAGTGGTGGCGCCGGAAGGCAGAGCTGGAGCACGCAGACATGGCCGCGCATGGCAACAACACCATCACCATGGGAGTCTGGTCACCGGCGCCGGTGAACGGCAAATGGCGCTTCAACTTCGATGATCTGGCCATGGCCATTGACCTTTACCGCCGGCATGGGTTCTATCAGCCCATCCCCATGCACATACCGACACATTCGATCTACTACAAGTACATCAAAGCATCGATGGGCTCGCATCTGCGGCTCATCAAAATGCCGCCGCCGAAATTCTTCGAAGAAATGACTGCCATGGTGCGGCACATCGAAGCCGAGCGGAAGCGGCGTCAATGGCCGGAGTTTCTTTACTACCCGGTGGATGAGCCTTCCAGGAGCCCGGCTTCGGTCGCGTTCATGACAGAGGTGCTGAAGGCCATCAAGCAGGTGCCCGGCGTCCGTACATACGTCACAGCGGATCCTGTCCATGAACAGTTCAAGCCATTGTTCCCTTACGTGGACGTCTGGTGTTGCCAGCCTTTCAATCCGGCCAGCGAAGTGATTCTCGAAGACATGAAGAAGCGTGGAGTCGAGTACTGGTGTTATCCGAACCACGTTGCGGGGGAGAACGATCACACGACCGTGGCCGGCGCCCGGATGACCTATGGTTTCGGATTCTGGCGCAGCGGCTTCCGAGCGCTCATCCCCTGGATTTATCAGGCCACGATTGCCGATCAGTGGAACTACCTGGATGGCACGGCCATGGATTTCTTCAATCGCACCGGCGAAAACGGAGAACCCATTCCGGTCGTGCTCTGGGAGGCCTACCGGGAGGGCCTCGACGACCACCGCTACATCACCACCCTTAATGCCTGGATCGATCGCGCCCGCGAGTCCGGCATGGAAGATGAAGCAACAGCCGCGAAGGAAGAGCTGAAGTTTGTCCGGGATTCCATCCAGGTACAGACGAAGTATAAATACGACAACCTTTGGGCGTCCGGAGCCTTCGACGTGTACCGCTGGCTGATCGCAAATGAAATCCTGAAGCTGCGTGCGGGAGTCGCAAGGCGCTGACTACAGAGGCACGAAGGACGCAGAGCTACGAATCGTCATGCCAGATAAAGTCAAAATCGCAGTTGTCACCGATATTCATTTTGGAGATGACCTGGGCATTGCCGCTCGCCAGGGACAGATCGGGGATGTGCTGCTGCTGCGTACTGTGCACCGTTTGAATCGGCTGATCCGTCCCGACATCACCTTGGTCCTCGGCGATGTGCTCGATGATCCCCAGTCCTCGGATGCTGGGGAACGGCTCTCGCTGATTCATGACATCCTCAGTCTGCTGGAATCGCCCTGGATGGTCATCCCGGGCAATCACGATCCTGGACCGGACACCTTCTATGAATCGCTTCCGCATCCCCCCGAATACATGGATGTAAATGGCGTTCGGTTCGTCCCTTTCTTTGACCCAGAAGAGCCGGGCTGGAACGCCAGACGAACTGCGGAAGACCTCGAAAAGGCCAAACGAGTGAGGCATGGTTTTGAAGGCCGGATCGTGGCTTTCCAGCACGTTTCACTGTTCCCTGCAGGAACCAGTTCGTGCCCATACAACTACACCAATTTGGATGAAGTAATGGATTCGCTGCGGGAGAATGGAATCACCCTCAGTATTGGTGGCCACTTTCACGCGGGCACGGATCTCATCAGAGACGGGGAACAGGCATTCGTGGTGGGAAGGGCGCTTTGTGAGAGTCCATTCAGCTTCATGGAAATCGATCTGGATGACGAAGCTATTCAGGTGACCCACCATGCTCATCAGATGCCGCCGGACCTGGAACTGTTCGATTACCATTCGCACACCCAGTTTGCCTATTGCAGCGAGAATATGGACATGGCCAGATCGCCGGAACTGGCCGAGAAAATGGGATTGCGAGGCATCGCCTTCACCGAACATTCCGGGCAACTGTACTTCGACAATCAGACGTACTGGAGTGGCAAGCTCTGCAAAGAAGGCATTCGCGGGAAAAATGGTTATCAGAACCGAATGCCGGATTACTGGGCTGCGGCAGCAAAAGCCAGCCGAGAGAACGTGAAGGCCGGCCTGGAAGTCGATTCCGATTTTCAGGGAAACATGATTCTCGCAGACGAAGACCGCCAGAAGGCGCAGATTCTGAACGGAGCTGTTCACCATCTCCAGGAGCTCAAAAGAGAGAACAAGGATATCAACCGCGCCGCTGACGAGTTCCTTGCGATTCTTGATACTTTCATTCCGTCAGGTATTCAGATCCTCGCCCACCCCTTCAGGATCTTCCGCGGCCACGAAGTGCCACCGCGGCTCTTCGACCCGGTGGTAAAACTCCTGAAAGAGAACAGCGTCGCAGCCGAGATGAATTTCCATCACAACCGACCGCAGCCGAATTTCGTACTGAAATGCATCGAGGCCGGCGTAGGCATCACCTTTGGCACCGATGCCCACAACCTGTACGAAGTCGGTGAATTCGCTCCACACCTTCAGTTCCTGAAAGAGATCGGTTTCGACGGCGATGTGAAGGATATTTTGACCGACCTGTGA
>JASLXP010001030.1 GCA_030740295.1 Planctomycetota bacterium | reverse complement strand
GCTGAGGGCGTTCGCCTGAATGTCTCCGCTCTGCTGGACGGCTTTGGCATAAATACCTACAGCGCCGGCATCTGCGAGGATCTGACCAGAGTTGACGACATTGCCGCCGGTCTGGAGCTGGACGGCGACGTGGCTGCCGAGACTTTCTGAAAGGAAGTAAGTGGAATCCGCCGCGAGGATGACCTCGCCTTCAGGAGCTTCGATGGAGCCGTCATTGACTATTTCAGGAGCTATCAGGATGACGTGTCCACCCGTATCAGCGGTAATCTGGCCGAGGTTTTGTACGGAGCCGGTTTCGCCGACGAAGACATAGTTATCGTTCAGGAAGTTCTCATTAGAGATGTCCAGGGTCGACGCGATGAGTCCGTGCACATTCACCTGTGATCCCGGGCCGAACAGAATGCCGTGGGGGTTCACGAGGATGATGTTTCCGTTGGCCTGCAACTGCCCGTAGATTTCGGACATGTTGTTGCCGATGACCCTGTTGAGGGCGACGGACTGAGTGCCGGCCTGTAGAAACTTGACCATCTCGTTGGCGCCTATAGAGAAGATATCATAATTAATGATTACCTTATCCCCGGCGGTGATGGTCATGTTATTCCCGTTGATATTGAATGACACATCCCCATGAACGACCTGCTGGCCACTGGGGAGTGCGTATACCGGTACGGGAATCGTGCCGAAAAGTGTTGCCATAGATAGGACAACGGCCAGAGACTGGGACAGTCTTCCTTTGACTGACCTGGTCTCAACGAGAGAGGACTTGAACTCTGTCCAGGTTCTCATGAACTAGCTCCTGAAAAGCAAGAAAAGGCCCCAGACTCCACCGGGGCCAAAACGGACTTCCTGAAAATCGATCTTACTGTGATGCGGCCTGAGCGGACAAAAGAGTCGAAATCTCGGGCCATACGGAAAGCCGGGACGCTCGAGAAAGCGCCTTCGGCTCTTTGGATTCCAAAACTTGGAATTTTGGTCGTGCTCAAATTGGGGATCAGGGTTTGGGGGACGGTACGTGGCCTGAGCTCAGATGCAGCACATGCGTGGGGGGCACGAAACCGCGGATCCGAGATCAACCCAAATCTGACGCTCATCAATCTGTTCAATTCTAAATTCTTCAAAAAAATTCCTAGAAACTGATCTGAAGGTTTACGTGGGCGATGGCATCGCCGGTACTTGTCACCGAGCCCTGCATGAGGGCCCATGCGAAATCGATGGTTCCAACAAAGTACTCTGAGAACTGGTAACGGAGCCCGAAACCGGCCCCCGCCAGATCTGTCTCGTTGGGGTCGCCCCGGATCGGCTTCTCCAGCTTGGCCAGGCCATAATCGACGAATCCCACCAGGTGAGTTGTCTCCTGTTTCTCCTCCTTGAAAAGACGGGAGAAATGCTTGAACAACGGCGGTGTACGGAATTCCGTGCGCACCATGAAGCCTCTGTCACCGGAAACTTCGCCTGATTCATAGCCGCGGACGTTGGACGCGCCTCCGAGACGAAACTGTTCGCCCGGTATGAGCTCATCGTCCGTGTATTGCCCGTCAAAGCGCATATGCAGGGTCCAGCCGGCCGCCAGCCTCTGGTAACGCTGGACTCCGACCCTGTATTTGATGTAAGAGGAATTTGCATCCTCTCGGAACTGCTCAAAGTTCTCACGTGCGCCGTTGCTCACAAGGTTGCCCGGATTCCATTTCGTATAGAGGTAGCCAAGGGTCGTGCCCCAGGTATCCCGCTTCTGCCAACTGTAACGGAAATCGAAGGGCAACTGGCCAATCTCGGATTCGATGACGGTAAATGTGCCGAACTCCAGGCTGTTGTTGGATTGCGAATAGCTGACACCAAAGGTCGCGGAAGACTCGATAGTCCAGAACTTGGGCATCTTGAAGGTGAAGTTGCCTCCGACGTTGTGGCCGTCACCGGTGATTTCGAGCGAATCGATAACGACGTTTGTAGCGGTCCGCGAGTAACCGCCGAACAGGGTGAAGGCATGGCCGCTGTTTACGAAGGGGATTCGATAGCTCGTTCCGATGACATGAACTTCCCTGAAGTTGCCCGGGTTCATAACCCAGTTGACCGATACGATGTGATCCCGGTCAAAAAGGTTGGTGTATTGGAACGTATTGCTTAAGCGAAGGCGGCCGACGTTGGGGGTGCCGCTGGTGCTCCAGCCAAGTGAATAGTGGAACGGGGTGTACCCGTGCAGGGGCTTTCGCTCCCTGACCTTCAGAGTGATATCGGAGACGCCTGGCTCATCACCGGGTTGAAGCACCGCGGTGACCTGCCTGTCGGGATGCCGATTCGCTGAGTCGAGCTGGGCCTCGAGGTCTCGGGCCACAAGCATGCCTTCAGGGGTGGTGATTTTGCCTTCGAAGAATCTGCGGATGTTTTTGTCGCCGAAAAAGCGGTTGCCTTCGATTGCGAGGAAGCCGAGCTTGGGCTCTGTCACTTCGACGGTGAGTGGCTGATCTGTTATTTCCTGGGGAGGGATGATCACCTGCACACCACGAACGCCAATATCCAGATACGCCTCCTGGATTTTGGTTCTCGCCTGGATCTGCAGTTGGTCCAGGGTGAGCTTCTTTTCAGTGAGCGACTGGAGCTTTTCGTCGAGAGTCTCCTTGTCGATGCTCGATCCTTCGACGTTGAAGCCTGTGATGGAAAGTTTCTCAGGCCTGACGGGACCTTTCCGGACTGCTTCCTGGAAGGCACGAAAGTCTTCTTTGAGCTGCTGCATCTCCATACGGAGGCGCGTAAGCTCCTGCTGAAGCTGCTGGCGTGTGGGCCCATCTTCAGCATTAAGGGGCGACCAAGTCATCGCAGCGATGACGGCCAGCCCCCCCAGGAAAACAGATCTGAACGAATTCCAATTCATTTCGATCTCCAAGTGTTGAACTCATCCATCCGGATGAAAAGAAATGGCCCGGATGAAAAGAAATGGCATCCCGGCGCGATGGCCAGATTGCCTTGCCCGCAGATTTTGAGAGTACGTAAAACGACCCGACAGGGGACGCGCCGTAACGTTTCCCTTTCGGGTAATACCGGTCTTGTGTGCTTGGAAGCTATATCGTGATGCTCTCACTCGTTGCTGTATCCAAGGCAGCGAGACTCCCGCTGTAAGCCTGTAAACTATGTTTATGCCTCAGCCTCTCATAAACATAGACGTGGTTTTCAGCCGGCAGACTAGCTATGAATAATCTCGTGTCGATGAACTAAAAATGATACGTGAGACCCTCCGAATATCGGGCTTCAAGAGTTTTAAGAAAAATAACAATACGACCGGCAGAGGCGGGCTAGCAGAGGTTGCGAGCCATCTTGGCCGCATGGTCAGGGTTAATTCCTCTTGAACCAAAAGGCAGTTCAGCGTGCACACCGAACTTCGAATTCCACACACCATTTTACGCTTCTTTCAAGCCCCAAGCAGGATCCGAAATCCCGCTTAGAACAAGATCAAGGCCGGGTTTTAACAATCGCGAAGTCTCAAGTCAACAAGTATTTGAGAATCTTTTTCGCAATAAACAACATGAACGGAAAATATGCAGAGCTCCTACTCTTCGACCCCGGTTTCCCGTTGCTGAGCTGCGAGCAGGTTCTCAATTCGCAGCCTCACCGACTCAGAAAGTCTGAGATTGCGCCATCGGGGATGAATCTGACCGTCAAGCGCGAGGATTTCCGAATACCTATTACGAGCTTGCTCTACCATCTTCAGCCGCCAGAGCAGATCCGCTTCGGGCAGTCGTGCGGAGGGCTTGGAGGGATACAACGCACGAGCCCTGGAATATTGGCTCAGTGCAGGTCGGAAGGCCTCCGGCGCTCTTTTAAACCCCTCTCCAATGGAAAAGTGATTCATAAGATGCAATTCAATCGCTTTCGGTTGCGTCGCCGCGAGTGTCTCCAGGAACAGGCCCAACTGGTAATAATAGCCTCCACGAGTGGGAGCCAGCGCGCTGGCTTGCTGCATGGACTCAACGCACCTGACGGCGGCCTCGATCGAACGGGTGACGCGCCACATCTGCCGATAGCCCATGCTGATCTCGAAAGGAATCTCAGGGTCCAGGGGGTTACGCTGCCGGGCGAGCTCAAGCTGCAGTATGCCCGCCTGCAGGCCCAACAGATGTTGCTCTCTGTCCTTTTTCGCCGCCGCGGCCTGGATCAACTGCTGGCCCGATGCTTTCAGCCCCGCTGATTCGGTCACCCTCGGAAAAACGAATGAGGTCAGAATCACGAAGACGGCCAGCGAGCTGAACATCAACACTGCCTGCCAGAGCGAAGTGAGCTTGAAGGTCTTCTCATGCAGCCCGGCCTGAAACGAAACAGCGATTGCACCAAACAGCCAGAGCGACTGCGCGCAACCCGCGACGTACAGATCAAAATCAATCACACTGTGAAGAAGCATGCCTGAGAGCCCTGCCAGTACCGCCGCTCTGATCCAGGCATTTGAATGCCTGAAACAGGAGGCTCCAGATCCTGAAACCGCAACAAAAGCACACCACAGGCCAGCCAGCATGACTCCAATGACCACGTTGTCTTTGGATGACGGGATGTTTCGGAACGCATCCGCGTAAACAACCACGCACAGAAAGCCAATGATGCAGGCCGTAAATAAAAGGCCCCGCAGCGGGCGCGCTTGAGGCGTTTCGCTGCCGTTCACTTCATTGCTTTTCGCTGAGCGTATGAACAGGATGCTCCACACCGCCACAAAGGCCGCCCCCCCGGCGATTCCCAACTCGACGAACAGTTGCAGATAATGGTTATGCGCTTTCTGGACCTCGCTGGCCGTCACGGTTTTGAAAACCGGGTACGCCTCCTGAAAGTTGTTGGCACCGACCCCCAGAAAGAAATTGCCGTCCGATTTCAGAATCTGCAGGGCCGTCTGCCAGTAGCCGAGTCGCACATACAAGGAATCCCAGAGCCCAAATGCAGCACCGAGGATTCGATCGGAAATCGCATTGCCTTTCGTGAGCCATGCGAGCCCGACTACCAGGATACCCGCGGCGATCGATGCCCCGATTCCGCCAATCACCAGCATCCTGAGGCGACGCGAAACGGCGTTGCCAAGAAAGAAAGCGAAGACCGCGACCTGGATCGGCATGCAGACCCACGCGCCTTTCGCCCCTGTCAGAGAGAGGCAGTAAAGCAGAAGGACGAAAGCCACACTCTTCACGATGAACGACGGTTTCACGCAGGCGCCTTCCAATCGACTGAAAAAACTGCCCTCACGGCCAATCATCTCCATCGAAAGATCGGCGAACTGCAATGGCAGGATCATTACCAGGTATCCGCCCAGCGCGTTGGCAATGACAAAGGTAGAAAAGACCTCGTCCGTATAAAGGCGTGATTTCAGATCGTTCCAGTTAATGGGATCAAAGATGCCCAGCGCCCTCTGAGCTTCGGCGGTGTTCGCTTCGATCCAGACCTTCATTTCCGGGAAGCCCTTGAAGTATTGGATCAGGCCATAAACAGCCACCACGAAGGCCGTAGCTAGGCAGGCCCTGATCAGCGTCTGCCGATTCTCTGCATCGCGAGCCAGTTGAAGTACGAGAAGGAACAGAAGCAGATCCACGATCCAATCAAAGGCGGTCGAGGCCGCGAGAAAAATGCAGGATGCTCGAAACACCGAAACCACGATGGACACAGCGAAAATCGCCAGCGGGATGCCATTGCCGGGCAGGACGATTCGCAGCTCCCGCTTCAGCACCATGACGCTTAACCACATCAGGCCGGACAGCAGCGTGAAGAACTGGAACAGCAGTGTCAGCTCGAGCCCGATCGTAAAACCCGACGTCAACGGCCTGACCACCAGCGAAGTGCAGAGGAACATCATTGACGCCTGCATCAGCAAATCCAGCAGCCGCTGTTTGGATTTTGGTAGCTTGGCTTCAGACATGCCTGCGTAATGATTAATGAGAAATGAGTAAGTGTGTCGTTTACTTGATCAAGCAAACGCGGCGATAGATGGCGGGTCCACGGTAATCCCAGCCTCCGTATATCTCAAAGAACTCCCGTATGAACGACCCGCAAATCTGCCGATTGGCCGCGGTTAAAGAGGACCACGGATGAAGAGGGCCGCGGATGAAGAAAAGGATAGGGACGGCCTCCTCTTCATCCGCGGTCCTCTTCATCCGCGGTCCTCTTCATCCGCGGTCCTCTTCAACGCATTCAATGATGATCCACCCGCGGCGGGATTTCCCTTCGGCGAAATTCCTTAATTAATGCCACCAACCGATCCACCGTGTATTCCGCAACCTTTTTCCCTTTCTCCTCCGTACCGAGTGTCGGGTCGCCGATGGCGCCCGTTTTCGAAAGGCGGCTGAAATGTTCCATGAAACGAACTGGTGAACCTTCCTCCAGATCCCACCAGATGAAATCAGACTTCTGATAATTGATGTCCACGCTCGCCTTCTCCATCTGAACCAGGTCTGGCCGCAGATGCAGAATGACAGATGTCTCGAGCTCACCGCCGTGGGACATGCCACCTGGTTTCGGCGATTCACGAATCTCGGCGATTGCAGGTTTGGCAAGATTCCACCAGGGCAGGATCGCCGCGTTCGCATCGGTCGTATTGTTGATGCGACGGCAGGCGATCTCCAGGAACGGGATGTTACTGCCGTGCCCGTTGACCATGATAAGTTTGCGGAAGCCGTGGTGCGCGATGCTCTGGCCGATATCGACCATGTAACCGATGAAGTTCTCGTGTTGGATCGCGATCGTGCCCGGAAAGTCCAGATGGTGTTCGTTGAAGCCGTAGCTCACCTGCGGCATGAGCAGGGCCTCTTCAGGAATGCTTTCGACTGCACGCCGGCTGAGCTCACCGGATGTCAGGTTATCCACCGAGAGCGGCAGGTGATGGCCGTGCTGCTCCACCGTGCCGACCGGAAGCACGAGCACCTTCTCTTCTTTCACGGCATCACGAATTTCCGGCCAGGTAAGCTCTTCGTAGCGGTATTTCACAACTGTCTCCTTAAGTTTTTGGTTTGTATGGCTCGGTCGTCTACACTGGTTGAGAGTTTCCAACTTCATGTCGCCAAAGTAAACCCCTCCCGGGAGCCCCGAAAAATGAAACACCAGGCACTCACAATTCTTATCATCGGAGCACTCACCAGCGTGCTCGCAGAAAAGCCCAAACGCATGACCGAAAAAGATTATCTGCAGCTCATCATCGACAGCACCCAGCCGCTTAAATTCAAGCGAGGCGATCGCCTGCCACTTTACATGTGGTCTTCCCGCATCAATTCCATCGCGGACGAATCAGAAATTGAGAAGCTGACCGCCGCGCTCAATGAACGGGGCATCGCGGTCATCAGCGCGTGGAGGGCAGGTAATCAGAAGAGCATCGAACAGGCCATTCGGGTGGCCAAAGTTCAAAAGAAGCTTGGGCTCCGAGTCAGTGTGGATGCCACCGGCGCGGTCTACAGCTTTTGCGACGGCTCTGAACCAACGGGACACGTCGCGGAAGATGGGACAAAGTTTTTCGATACTTCGTTTGCCTCTTATCGAAAGATGGGATGCCCCTTTGCGCTCGGAGAACGTTACGAGCCCATGCGCCAGAAACTCGTTCCCTTCCTCGAAGCATACAAGAAGGCAGACGTTCCCCTGAGTCTCTGGACCTGCGACTGGGAGATCGACGGCCCTATTGAATGGAACGATGCCTGGGCCAACTCAAAAAAATGCACACGATGCCGCGAGAAGATCAAGAACATCGACGACTTCACAGAGTTCCAGACCGAGTTGCGAAAAATCCGCTCGCACATGCAGAAAGAAGTTTTCACCAAGACAATCCAGAAGTATTACCCGGACGCGCTCATCGGAAACTACGGCGTCTACCCTCACGGCGGATACCGCTACTGGTACGATTACTTTGAAAAGGACGTCCCGGGCACCCCCGCCGAGACTTACGGCAAGGCCCGCTACCGCAAATGGCCGCACGAATTCGATAGCACCGGATACACCTTCTCGATGCCTGTCGTCTACACCTGGTGGGACATCTGGACCTGGCAGGATTTCGAAGTCGCCGATTACCGCTGGACCTACAACATGCTCCTCGTCGCCTCGAACGCGGGCAAGCACACAAAGCCTGCAACGCCCATTATCCCGTTCGTTCACTACAACCTCACCGCGCCGCCAAAGGCCGGCCTCCCCGAAGATCTCGTGCCCATGACCGAGCGCGCTTACAAGGAAGTTCTCTGGCACATGCTGCTCCGGGGCCACGATACCTTCGCCATGTGGTGCCCCAGGCGCGAACTCGCGCAAGAGGCACGGCTCGTACAGGAAGTCTACGCAGCGTCGATGGAGTTCGGTGAGTTTCTGTCAAAGGGCACGCCGGTGACTTTTGACGTTCCGAAACCAAAGAATAAGAAGGATGCCCCCGCCGTTGTCTCCGGCATGAAAATGGGCAACAAGCTGTTAGTCAGACGAACAGATTTCACCGATTCGAAGGCCAAGGTAACGATTGAAGTCGATGGAAAGCGCGTCGACGTCTCCAGGCTGGATGGAAAGTGTCAGATTCTGGAACTGGAGTGACGCGACAGACCAAAGCCATCTTTTATCCGTGTGGCGCGGAGCTCTTTGTGGGGTCGCCTGACAGAGCATCGCAGGCGGAGATGCTCAAAAGCAGGAGCTCTGATCTAATCGTTCAGAAAATCTTCAATATTCGGGCCTTCGTCATGGGCTTTGTGCAGAAGAGTTAATTCACTGACCCGTGCCGTGATCCTGCATTCGGCATCCTTCGCTGCCGGCGTAAATAACATCCCGAACCGCATGGCGGTGCCTTCCTGATGGCCGTACCAACGCGACTCTGGTGTCACTGGCTCGACCACTATTGTCACGCTCTTTGGTTCGTTTTCCTCTCCGAAATTAACGGACGCGTTCATTGGCAGGCCATCGCCGGGCGAGGCGAGTCTCGGGTTGCTGATGGATATCTTCAGCGCGCCCTTCGCCCCGGTCAGTTCGAATTCGAAACGAAAGAGATGCCGTGTATCCCGTTTTGGCATCCAGGGCACGAGTGCGAAAGACCAGTGCTGCTCGAACTCCCCTTCCCTTCCCTCGATGACCGGAGTCGATGCGTTCTTGACGGCTCTCAGCTCGTTGCCGGAAGACGTCACTTTCATCGGTTCGAACAGGTGCTCTTTGTCCGGCATCGCGTAGTACCATCCGGTTGTCATGGCCTTGATTCGCCGGACGGGACGACGGATAAGTTTCGCCCTGCCGAGTGACTGAATAAGGTCTGGCAGTCCCTTCATCTTGGCGCCAGACGCCTTGCCCTCTGTTTCCATTCTGAGCATGGCGGTGAGCATACCGGAATGGGTCTTGTGTTCGGTCGTTCTGTACAGATGTAAGTCCTTCTGCTGGCCCGCGCCGAGAGACCACTCTTTCTTGGATTCGATTGTTCTTCGGAGTTCCTGGCTTCGCCTGGAATTCGTCTGCAGGCTGGTCAGCAACGATTTCAGGTCATCCTGCTCGGTCTCTCTTGAAAAAATCTTCTGCGCGGCGTTATGCGAATTGAAAAGAGACCGACCGTAATCGAAGTGGGCCTCGACCATCGATAATCGCTCTGACTGCTTGCCCGGCTTCACTTCTTTCTGAGCTTCAGTCAGGTGGCCGGCAGAGATCAAAAATTCAACCGTCGACAGACGTGCGAACTGCGCGGAAGATCTCCGCCACAATCCCATGTCGCAAAGCGGAGCAGGCTCGTCCGGGCCCCGTTGCTCGGCGAGGTAATCCCACTTCGAGGCCCAGTGCAGATAGAAACGCTGCATGTGCGGGCCTCCTTCACCAAACGCGGCACGGCACCAGCGAGAAAGCAGCTCATCGGCATCCGCATCAAGATCCCACAACTGTTTGCTCTGGATGAAGACCTTGGGTCCATCGAATGCCCAGACCGGATATACCTCGGCCCGGAAGGATCGAACTCCTGACGCTTTGAAAACACGGGCGTTCTGCTTTAACGAACAGAGTGGGAAGCTTGGGACGTCGAAGCCCTGGCCGAAGAAGTATGCGTAGCGTCCGATGTTGGAGGCATGCTTCGACCACCTGGCCAGTTCACTCGCGCCGGTGACCATGCAGAGCACGTTTTCAGGGAGGCGCATCTCGTCCGGCGGGTGACGCACATCCCCATACACCAGCACGCCAAGCACGTGGCCGGGATGCTTGTCTTTCACGGTTTCGGCCACGTGCGAAACGAAACTGTAGTAGCTCGTGGGCCAACCTTGCTTCATGCACTCTTCGCATTTGCACTGAACGCGGCGTCCATCATTGATGCCCAGCGAGTAGCACAAGGTTCCCTTCTCAAACGCCGCTTTCGCTTTTTCCACAGCAGCCGCTCTGACCTCTGAATTCGAGTAACAGGGATGCCACGCCTGATGCCGGCCCGCGGAAGCCCGTCTGGATGGGGGTCGAAACCGTTTACCGTCCGCCAGCATCGGCGCCATCTCCGGCGAGGTCGTGGCCATCTCGGCCGTCACCACGTTGATCATGTTGTGCGAAGGGCTGGCAAGAAAATGCAGCTTGAGACTCTTGAAATAATCGTGTGCCTCAAAGAAAACGCGCTGCGAATGGAGCGGATGTTCTCGGCCATATCTCTGCCGGAAAAGGTGCATCGCTTTCGGCTCGGAATAAAGCATCCCTGTGTAGAGGCGGCTGGTGACATCCGGCTGGATGCGGATGGTCGAAGTATCGAGCTCGAATCTTTCGGTTTCCGGCAGAGCCAGGCCAAGCTCGCCGGGAAAAAGCCACGTCACGCCCAGGTATCTTTCGAGAAATTCCAGAACGCCGAAGCAGGCGGACAGAACTGTCGAACCATGAATGTGGACACGCCGTTCGGCCGCATTAATGACAATCTCGAAGGCATCAATGTCGCCCAGCGAGCGTCGCTTACCAGGAGGGATCTGATGCCAGATGAGCGCATCTGCCTCGATCACAATATCGGTTTGAGGGCCTTTTCCTTTGAGGCGCCTTTTTTTCAGAATGCGCAGGAGATACCGCTCAAGCAGGTCGGAAGCGATTTTAAGATCGCCGGCAGCCGGGCCCTTGCGAGTGATGACGAGATCAGACCGAGCATCCAACCTGAGGGATTCGCAGATGGCACTTCCGCTGAAAACAAGCAGACAACAGAGGCAACGAATGGGCATGGCTCTCTGCCAGATGGGAGACACGCGGCGGGCCACTTTCTGGATCAGTCTTCCTTAAATCGCTCTCTCAGGTCGTCCAGGATACCGTCCGGCGGATCGAATGGGAGATCGATGGGTTTGTTCGTGAGGGCGCTGACATACATCCCCAGGATGGTGTTGAACTTCGGCAGCGCGTTGTCCAGACGAGTGGGATGGGGCTTGCTCTCGTCCTCGGACCAGGCGAAGGCGGCGTCGGTGAGCGCGGCCTGGCCGCGGACGTCTTCCTCGCCGTATGAGTGGGTTCCGCTTTCGTGGCCTTCTTCCACCGTGCTGCGTTCCCAGCCGTGCATGGTCCACTGCACAAAGCCGCGAGTTCCGTAAACGGAGATGCGCTTGTGCGAGCATTTGCCGCCCTCAGGCTGGACGATGGGCGCAGTATCGCCGCACATGAGCTGGCAGCGGACGCCATTCTCGAATTCAACTATCGAGGCGGCCATGTCCGGCGAAGGCTGACGCTTGTCCGGCAGCGTGCCGAGTCCCGATACATTGCCGAAGACGCGGACCGGTTTGGAGAAGCCGTTGTAGGACTGTGCGAGTTCGAGGACGTGGACTCCCTGGTCAACGACTGTCGAGCGCGCGCTTGCATCTATCTGGCGGACCTCGCCGATTCTGCCATCGGCCACGTCCTGCTTGAGCTGCATGTTGCGCGGGTGAAAGTGGAGCTGGGTGTTGACGACGAACCGGGTCTTTGCTGATTCGTGCAGATTCTTTATCTGCCGGTAGTCGCCGCCTTCCAGGCCGATGGGCTTTTCGACGATAACGACGGGCACTTCGAATTCCGCGGCGATGGACATGACGTCGACACGCCAGATCGGGGCGGTGACGATATGCAGGACGTCCGGCTTTTCTTTCTCCAGCATCTCCTGGTAATTGGTGTAGCGCGTTTCAAGACCAAATTCGTCTGCGCGTTCCTGCAGCCGCTCTTCGTCCATATCGCAGATGGCCGCCATCTGTCCGTTTTCGACAAATTCGTAGGCGCGCAGGTGTCCCCTGGATCTGCCGCCGCAGCCGAGTATGCATGACTTGAGCATGTTTGGTCTCCTGGTGGTTTGAAATTGTCCTGCCGCGCCGAAGTGGAACTATAAGGTGCTGAAGTAGTTTTTGGAAACTTAGAATTGGTGCAGAAAATCCTGGTGATTCTCGGTCAGCAACCGGATGTCTTTGATGTCGTACTGGAGCATGGCGATGCGATCCAGGCCGAACCCGAACGCGAAGCCGGTGTACTTGCCCGGCGGGTAGCCGACCGCTTCGAAGACGTTGGGGTCGACCATGCCGCAGCCGGCGATTTCGAGCCAGCCGGATTCCTGTTTGCCTTCCTTGACGTAATCGTAGGACATGAAAACTTCGGCGCTGGGCTCGGTGAATGGGAAGAAGGACGGCAACAGCCGCATCTTGCGCTCCTGGCCGAACAGGGCTCGAATGGCAATTTCCAGCACGTATTTCATGTCGGCGAAGGTGACGTTTTCATCGACGACAAGGCCCTCGACCTGGTGGAACATGTAGTGGTGGGTGGCATCGACAATGTCCGGCCGGTAGACGCGGCCGGGGGCGATGATGCGCAGGGGCGGCTGCCGCTTTTCCATGACACGAATCTGTACGGTGGACGTCTGGCTGCGTAGGAGCCGGCCATCATTGAGATAGAAAGTATCGAAACCGTCGCGAGCGGGATGATCTTTGGGGATGTTGAGCGCGTCGAAGTTGTAGTGTTCTGTCTCGACTTCCGGGCCGGAGGCGATCTCGAATCCCAGGCCGCCGAAGACGCGTTTTATTTCTTCAGTAGTCCGGGAAATGGGATGACGGCGTCCGAGCCGGCGTTTCCTGCCTGGCAGAGTGACATCCAGCATCGGACCTTTGGGTTTGCCAGGTGCGGCACCGGCACCTGACTGTTTCTGTTTGAGGGCGGACGTCACCGCCTGTTTGGCCTCGTTTACTTTCTTGCCGAATTCGCCTCGCTGATCAGGTGGGACATCGCGGATACCTTTGACGAGGGCGGTGATTTCACCTTTCTTGCCAAGATACTTGATGCGGAGGTCTTCAAGCTCTTCGCTGTCGGCCGCGGCTTCGATGGCTGCAATGGCTTGTTCCTGGACTTGGGTGATCTGTTCCATGGGGACTCAACTCAGGTCGGATGGTTGTTTTTCATTCGTTCCCCGCAACGAATGAAGACAGAATAATAGGATTCCAACGAAATCAAGGGAACAACGAACGGAGACAGGCCAAATGCCCGGAATGGTTCCGCAGATTGGCCGGAATGGATGACAAAAAGAAAGGCTGCCACAAATGGACAGCCTCTTTTATTTTCCGATATCTGACCAGATGTTGGTCTAGCTGCCCTTGGCCAGATTGACTAGGTGATCAAAACCTGCCGGATCTTCGATGGCCATGTTTGAGAGCATGCTTCTGTCGATTTCTATATTCAGCTTGGACAGGGCTGCGATGAATCGGCTGTAGGAAAGGCCGCGTTCCCTGCAGGCGGCGTTGATCCGGGTGATCCAGAGCTTTCTGAAGTCTCTCTTACGCTTTCTGCGGTCGTTGTATGCGTTTACCTTGGCACGCCGCGTGGCCTCCTTGGCGAGGCGGTAACGACTGCCTCTTGCACCACGGTAACCCCTGGCTTCTTTAAGAACGCGATTTTTTGCACGCCGGCGTGCGGCGCCTTTTCTGATACGAGGCATTCTACTTTACTCCTAACAGCGCTTTAATTCTGACAGCATCCGCATGCCCCACGCCGACCTTTCGGCGGAGATGTCGAAGGCGTTTTCCGTTTTTGACGGAGAGCAAGTGCCTTCGGCCGGCCTTGTGGCGGAGCACCTTCCCTCTGGCGGTGATTTTTACTCTCTTGCTGATTCCCTTGTGCGGCTTGCGTGATTTCATTTTAAGTCTCTATTTCTGTGCAATTGGTGCGAGCAAAAGCGTCATACGCCGTCCCTCCATACGGGGCATCTGTTCGACTTTGGCATGCTCTTCCAACTCCTGGGCAAATCGGACCAACAGGTCTCGCCCCTGGGTTTGAAATTGCATCTCTCGTCCACGGAAAAGCAGGTTCACAATGACTTTGTGACTGTGCTCGATGAACTCTTTGGCATGAGCTACTTTGTATTGAAAGTCATGCTCATCCGTCTTTGGCCGCAATCGAATTTCTTTCGTTCGTGTCTGATGAGTTTTCTTGCGAGCATCATGCTGGCGCTTTTTCTGCTCATATTTGTACTTGCCATAGTCCATGATCCTGCAGACAGGCGGATTGGCTTCTTTTGCTACTTCAACCAAATCCAGCCCCGCATCCTTGGCCATGGACATTGCGGTTTCCAAGGGGACAAGGCCCACCTGTTCTCCGCTTTCGCTGATCAGGCGAACTTCGTTTCCCCTGATCCTTTCATTTATTCTCGGTTCTTGCGCGATCTAAATGCACCCCCATGAAACAAAAAATTATTCTTCCGGAACATCTTCTGAATGCCCGGTCCCTACAAACTCCAGAATCACCTGCTCAGCATTGTCACCCAAACGATTCCCTGCCAATTTCAGGGTTCGCTTCTCATCGTTGAGATGGTATTCCAGTTTGTTGGGGCCTTCCCCTTTCCGGTTGCCTCCGATTCGGATAATGCGGGTGTACCCGCCGTTGCGGTCCATGAACCGGGGCGCCAGCACCTCAAACAACTTTCTGGTGACATCAACCGAGGTCGGGTTTCCCCTTTGGCTGACGCCGGTGATTGTCTTGTGTTTAAGGATGGCGAGGGCCCTGCGGCGCTCTGGGAGCCCGCCCTTCTTTGATAGTGTGATCAGCTTGTCGACCACCCTCCTCACCTCTTTTGCTTTCTGAGGGGTGGTGACCACCCGCTCATGTTCGATCAGGCTGGTGGCAAGGTTTGCCATCAGCGCGCTTCGGTGGGAAGTGCTGCGATTCAGCCTTCGGCCTCTTATTCGATGTCTCATCGTTTACCTGTCTTTACGAGAGTTTCTGATCTACGCACCTTCCAGAGAGAGTCCACGATTTTTGAGCTCGACCATGATCTCGTCCAGTGATGCCTTACCAAAATTCTTCAGTTGCAGCAATTCTTCTTCGCTACGCAGAATGAGGTCGCCCAAGGTGCGGATATTCTCCGCGGCCAGGCAATTCTGCGCACGTGCGGGGATGTTGAGCTCATTGATGCTGACGTCATGTCCGGGGGCATCCTCCCATTCGTCAGAGGGCTCTTCGATCTCCGGCACCTGACCAGCCTGGAGCTCGTGACCGAGCTCGAAGTACTGAACGAATGGATCGAGGTGCTTGCGGAGGATTTTGCTGGCCTCCACGAGCGCCAGTTCAGGTGTGACCGTTCCGTCCGTCCACACCTCAAGGATCAGGCGATCGTAGTTTGTGCGCTGGCCGACACGGGTATCTTCCGTGCGATAGCGTACGCGGCGAACGGGGGAAAAACTGGAGTCAATGGCGATGCGGCCGATGACTTCCGGCTCTCTCTGGTTCTCTTCCGCGGTGACATAACCACGTCCCTTTTTGACTTCAATCTCCATACTGAACGGAACATTTTCCGTCAGTGTAGCGATGTGGAGGTCTTTACTGGTGACCTCGGTATCGGCATCGCACTGGATGTCTGCACCGGTTACAGCCCCCTTCTTACTGAGATCGATCTTCAGTGTTTTGGGCTCGTCAGTATGTACCTCAACCAGGAGTTGCTTGAGATTCAGAGCGATGTCTGTGACGTCTTCGATGACGCCATCAAGGCTTGAAAACTCATGCTGAACTCCGGCGATTTTGAAAGCCACAACGGCTGCCCCTTCAAGGGATGATAGGAGTACACGACGGAGGCTGTTGCCAACGGTGACTCCGTATCCTCTTTCGAAAGGTTCTGCCATAAACTTGCCATAGCTGTCTGTTTGAGTCTCGTCTTCACAAAGCACACGTGTTGGAAGCTCAAGACCTCTCCACCTGATACGCATTATCCAGTCTCGCTTATATTAAGGATTCAAAAGTGCCCGTCAGGGGCAGGAAAATTCCGTATCTCCGCTGGGCGGAGCAAACAATTACCTCGAACTGATTTCTACAATGAGCTGTTCTCGAATCGGCAGGACTTCCTTTACCTCTTCACTGGTAGGAAGACCGATGATCTTCATTTGAAGTTTGTCTGCATCGAACTCAACCCATGCGGGCAGAATTCTGCCCTGGGTGGCGTCGATGCTGGTTCTGATTGCGCCCTCGGATTTTTCTTTATTGCCGGGAAGGATGACATCGTCCATGCTGATCAACGTGGAGGACGCGGAATGCTTCCTGCCGTTCAACAGGATGTGTCCATGGGCGATCAATTGGCGTGCCTGCGCGCGGGACTGTGCAAAGCCGGCGCGATAGACGACATTGTCCAGGCGTCGCTCGAGCAGTGTGAGCAGTTTCTCACCGGTGTTGCCTGTGCCACGTGCGGCCATTGCAAAGTAACGGCGGAACTGTTTCTCGAGCACGCCGTAAAAGCGTTTGAGACGCTGCTTTTCGCGGATGCGGATGCCGTAGTCAGAGAATTTCCCTCTACGCCAGCCGTGCATGCCGGGCGGGTAGTCTCTTTTAACGATGGCGCACTTCGGCGAATCGCAGCGAGCTCCCTTAAGGTAGAGCTTGACGCCTTCTCTTCGGCAGAGCTTGCACTTGGGTCCTAATAATCTAGCCAATGATAAATCTCCGTAGTTTAGACTCTTCTTTTCTTGCGGGGCCTGCAGCCGTTATGGGGCAGCGGTGTTACATCTTCGATGGCCCTTATTTCCAGCCCGGCGGCTTGCAGGGAACGGATGGCAGATTCTCTGCCGCTTCCAGCCCCTTTGACTTTTACCTCGAGCTGTTTGACTCCAAATTTCTGTGCTTTTCTGGCGCACGCCTCCGCGGCACGCTGGGCGGCGAATGGGGTGCTCTTTCTCGAGCCCGCATAACCAACTGTTCCTGCGCTGTCCCAGCAGAGGGTAGCGCCGTTCACATCGGTGATTGTAATCAGGGTATTATTAAATGTGGCCAGGATGTGAGCGACAGCCTGGGAGACATTGCGTCGGACTTTTCTTTTAGCTTTAGCCATTTTTTGAATAACTGAATTGGTTCACTAATTAACGGCGGACTTCTTTAACGCTTCTCTTTACAGAGGTGGCCCTCTTCGGGCCTTTGCGGGTGCGTGCATTGGTTCTGGTCCGCTGCCCACGGGCCGGCAGGCCGCGGCGATGGCGAATGCCGCGATAGCAGCCGATGTCGCGGAGCCGGGCCACATTCTGCTGAACGGAGCGTCTCAGTTCACCTTCAACGATATAGTTGCTTTCGATGACGCCAGCCAGCCGGCTGATCTCATCTTCGGAAAGGTCACTGGCACGGGTTTCTCCCGGAATGCCGGCTTCTTTGAGGATGGCCTTCCCGACGGTCCGGCCAATCCCATATATATAGGTAATCGAAACGTCGATTCTCTTATCGTTCGGAATATCAACACCTAACAGACGTGGCATATATTCTCCTTATCCCTGCCTTTGTTTGTGCCTGGGGTTGGTGCAGATCACGCGGACAACACCTTTCCGGCGAATAATTTTACAGTTCTCACAGATGCGGCGAACGGATGCTTTCACCTTCATGATCTTTTGTCTCCTCTGTAGGTGATTCTGCCCTTAGTTAGGTCGTAGGGCGAGACCTCTACGGTGACCTTGTCTCCGGGCAGGATTTTGATGAAGTGCATCCTCATCTTGCCTGAGACATGGGCTAGGACCATATGGCCCCCCTCCATCTCTACCTTGAATTTTGCATTCGGCAGAGATTCCTTGACGATGCCTTCGATCTTAATTGCCTCTTCTTTTGCCATATATTTTAACGCG
>JASLXP010001029.1 GCA_030740295.1 Planctomycetota bacterium | reverse complement strand
GCTCTGAGCTCTTACACCATGCCGATCATCTTGATGGCTGGCCCGAAGCTGAACTGGCAATCAATGAGCTTCACCGACGAATGACGGATCTTCTCGAGTCTTGCGGCCTGGTAATGCTCACCATTCCGATTGTCCTGTGGTTTGGCGACCAGATTAAAGAAACCGGGCTGGCATGGTGGTTGGTAAAACTTGCGGAGAGAGCGGTGCCGCTCATGATTTTTGGCTTGTTCTTTATTCTGAAGCTATCACTGGGCACAGCACTCTCCCCGGCAGCCGGTTCGTGGACGCCCGTTCTGATACTGACTGGAATGGGGATGCTCGCTTACTGCCGTAAAAGACATCTGTGAGGGCGTATTCCGATTAAGTAGTATCTGTTACGGATATGACTCTGGTCACGTCCGGGGCCTGCCCCCGGCGAGCCATGATTGGTGGCTAGATCGAGGCTCCCCCCGCAGTAATTTGGGTTTCTAGCTGTCAATCATCGCGCCACGGGGGCAGGCCCCGTGGAGGCTGAAAACTCATCCGTAACAGGAACTATTTAAGTAAGTAGGTAAGTAATACTGCAGAAGGTGTTGCGCCTCACAGCCCAGGGTTCGCGAGCCTCAGCGAGCTACCCTGGTTCCGTCGGTTGGGAGCACCTCTTACCCCGAAGCCGAAGGGGTTATGCCCATGTCCAGTCTGTTTTGCGGCCACAGATGATATGGGCGCCCCCCCCTACGATTGCGGCCACAGTGGCGTTTTAAGGCTTTGTTCGCTCGGCCAGCAACTTTAACCGCAAACCACCGGCCTTCGTCCCCTGCCCTGCGAGCAACAGGACAATTCCACCCTCAGAACGCATTTTCACTCGGGAATGCAGTCGCTGAGTACCATTTATTTCAACAGTAACGGCATTCCCATACCAGGTCACTCTGAATGGATGCTGCCGGTTGGGTTGCAGATGGACTTCAGACTGCGTCACGATCGAATTGGAACGCGATACCTGAAGCATCTGCGGCGAAAGTTTCACGACGCAGGCCCCGTCAGGCAGGCGATTCAGTTGTGCTCGGCCGCGCAATGACAAACTGCCTCTTTCCGGTGCATTGAACCATCCTTCCAATGTGTAGTTTGTCCATCTGAGTCCGGAGAATGTGACCTGACAGGGAGAGTCACCAGAGAGCAGCACAAACTCCCCTCCCCTGCCCCGCCGCGGCTCGGGTCCTTTAAACGGCCATGAAACTGGCGTGTCCTTCGGCAACAGAGCAACTGCACTCTTTCCCGCGGCGGACGATTCCCCGATTTTCTTCAGAAGTTCTGCCTGCAGTTGAAACGTCTTCAGCCAGTCAGCGTCTGGTGTGCCTGAAATGGTAATCGATTCGATCTCCACCGTTGTCCCCCACGCCCACAGGCCGACGAAGCCGCTGCTGTCCCGGCCAGCCGGTCGCTCCACCCTGACTGTGCCTCTTTTCAGAAAGAACTGATTGTCATCCAGTCCCATTTCGATTCGTGATTCACCGTTCCTGATAAACTCGACTGGAAGCAATTCAGATTTGCCATTGAGCCGATTCAGCGAACGAAAATCCGTCTGGAATTCTGCGCTTCCCCTTCCGGTATCCAGAAAATGAATACGTCCAGTTGCAGATTCTCGGTACTTGATAACGAGGCTTAGCGTGTCACGAAACCTGACTCGATGTCGGACCCCCCTCCTGCCATTACCACTCAACGCTCCTTTTTCAATAATCCACAGACCGCGCCCCGCATCTTCAGGATACTCCATCCAATCGTCGAACTGTTCGGACGACTCAAAAGA
>JASLXP010001028.1 GCA_030740295.1 Planctomycetota bacterium | reverse complement strand
AGATCTTGCTCCTTATCAGGTGTAGACAGGACTGAGGACGTTTATCGGTGAAGTTGGAATCGCCACGCTCACGAGAGTCGACAGAGAGAAAAACGTCCCATACCGATCTCGTTCTCAAATTCCGATAGAACTGCTCAATCGTCCTAGTAGGCCGAGACGAGACCAATCTTACGGATTTGTAGACATTCAGGGGCAAAGCCGCCCGGGCCGGTTGCCTAGCCCAGCCCAACGGGCTGGGTTTTCGGGCAGATCATCCTTAGGGGCAACGCCCCGGTCATTTGCCCAAATGAATGGCCTTCCTGTAAATGGCCGGGGCGTTGCCCCTTTTCAAATCTCTGTACCATTCACCCAGCCCGTTGGGCCGGGCTAGGCAGACAGCCGGGGCTTCGCCCCTGAAATCCGTCAAAACGACTCCGTCTTGGAGGAATAGTAGTGCCAGCCGATCCAAGGCCACTCTCAGGAGCGAAACGCCGCGGGTTGAAATTCGGTCAATCGGTGTCTCGGCTCTCCACACAGTTCACCGCGTACCTGACCAGCTCGGACAGGCGTTTCATGCCGAGTTTTTTCTTGATGTTGGCTCGGTGCACATCCACTGTCTTCCCGCTGATACCCAGCTCTGCGGCGATGGTGCGGGTGTCAAATCCTTTGCCTATCAGGCGAAAGACTTCCAGCTCGCGGTTACTGAGATGAGAAAGCGGTGACCTGCCAGGGGTTTGGCCAACCATGGTCCGCTCGACGAACAGGGAGGCCACCCGCGGGCTGACCCAGGTACCGCCGTCGAGCACCTGCTTGATGGCTTCGATAACCTTCTCACGGGCCTCCTCCTTCATGATATAACCGTTGGCGCCGGTGCGGAGGACCCGTTCCGCGTAAAGCGATTCATCGTGCATGCTCAAAACGAGGATCGGGACCTGATTGCCATCCGCCCGAATACGTCTGATGAGCTCGATACCGTCGGAACCTCTCAAAGTGATATCGACAATCACAAGGCCGGGATCAAGACTTTCGATACGGCTCAGGCCCTGCTCCAGATTCTCGGCCTCACCACAAACCAACAGCCCCTCCTGCTGATTAATGTAGCTGGCCAGCCCGTGCCGGAGCATCGGGTGATCGTCGACAAGAAGAATCCTTGCTTCGGCTGTTTCTGTAGCGATCATGCGACCTCTTCCATTACGAGACGCTTAACAAGCGAAAGGAGAATACTAAATGAAATGCAAACGGAGGCAAGAGGCGAAT
This sequence comes from Planctomycetota bacterium, assembly GCA_030740295.1. The sequence continues at coordinate 3,507 of JASLXP010001028.1, read as the reverse complement.
TTGCTACTCATATTTCGCCGGCACACTTTTCCCCTTTTTGTGTGAGAGCTCCGAATACTCGATCACCTGGATGACGCGGCGCGCCCATTCGGGAGTGATGATGAGGTCCGCGCCCTTCAGCAGATGGTCGCGGATGTTGGAATAGAACTTTTTGTGCTGGCCTTTGGGGTATTCGACGAACTTCTCGGTGCGTTCACCCTTTTTGTTGATCTTTGTGATGATGCAGCCGCCATCGGAGGTGACGACCGAGCCCTTCGTTCCGAGTATCCGGAACTGATAAGGCAGGCCGGTTGCCGCGATACTGCTCATTTCGAGGCGGCAAGAGGAACCGTTCTTGAATCGGACCACGGCCACTCCTTCATCTTCATTGGTGACGTGATCCCAGACCCGATCCTGAAAGTAGCCTGAGATGTCACTCATGCTCGCATTCATGATCTGCAGCAACCATTCGACGAAGTGCGCGCCCCAGTCATACATATAACCACCAGAGACCGCCTTGTTGCTGCGCCACCAGTCATCCCTCGGCTTGCTGTAGCCGGCTGCAGTAGCATCCACGCGAAAGACATCGCCGATGCCGCCGCGGTGTGCGGCACGAGTGAGGCCAAGGATGTTCGAATCCCAATGCCGATTGTGATACACGGAAAGCATCACGTTGTTCCTCTTTGCGGCCGCAATCATGCGGTCGCATTCCTTGACGCTGATGGCCATTGGTTTCTCTGTGATGGCGTGTCTGCCCGCGTTGAGGCACTGGATGGCTAATGGCGCATGTGTGTTGTGCGGCGTGATGATTGTCAGCAGCTCGACCGGAGATTTCTTGAGCATTTCTTTGAGGTCGGTGTAGACCTCCAGGTCCGGCCAGTCTTCTTTCGCCTGCCGGGTACGTGCAGGATCGGCATCACAGACGGCAACGGGCTTCAATCCTCTGGTTGCTTTCTGTGAATTCAGATGATGCATGCCCATATTGAATGCCCCACCGTAACCGACGACACCGGTCAGGATTTCCTCTTTTGCTTTAGCCATGTTGTATATCTCTGGAGTAATGAGAGCGCCCGCTTTGAAGCGGCGTAGTGTGTCGATGGGGTGTTGTGAAGCAAACGACTATTTCAACAACGCTTCAATGAATCGGTCCGCCACCGCTTCCGAAGGTCGGTCCGTATCCAGAGCCTTGATCTTCTCGCCGAGTTCCTTCCGGTCCACCATCCGCCCGATGTAAACGCCCTGGCCATCGATGATCTGTTTCAGGAGATCGGACAGCTCATCCATGCTGTCGATGCGAAGAAAGCCGCCGCCTCTGGTCTGCTTGGGATTTCGAACCGGAGATCCACTGAGTACCGGTTTGGGGGTCAATGAAATGAACTTCTGAACCAGCCCGGAACGCACAGCGCCATCAAGCTTGGCATAGTAGCCCTGCGGCGGCGGACAATTACCGATGACAAGGTATGGAATGCGCCGGCTCTTTTCGGTCGACCGAAAAATGGCGCCTTTGCCGATGGCCTTGAGAAGGCTGTCCGTTCTTGAAAGGCTCGGCCTCCCGTTGTGCTGAAAGAAATCGGCGGATGGCTTGTCCTCACCGGGTTTCCAATTCCAGACGAGGGACATCTTCACTTCCATGACGACCACGATGTCCTCGGCTTTGAACGCTGACTGCAACTTTCTTCTTACGATGGCAAGGTCTGCCGCAGAGCCGCCGGTCAAGGATAATTCCGGGCAACGAGCGCCCCGTACGACGAATAAGCTGCCTTTGTAAGACTTGTCTATGGCCGCCTGCATGACCTCCCGCGCATACTTTTCGGTGAACGTGCTCACCGGTACATTTCGGGACTGGGCCACTTTGACACGCAGCTTGCCTCCGCAGTGTGGGCATTTCGAGTGCTCTGAGAAGACAGCTCGTTCCTTAAACTTGCCGCACGTCGTGGCTGTGCACTCGATGGTCGTGAAGCATTTCTCACCAACTTTTCTGATGAGGTCTCGTTCGACATCCGGTGACCAGAGGCTGAGCAGAAATAGGATGGAGTGCAATTGTGTATGCCCTTCAGGAACAGCGAAGCCCGTGTGAAACTCGCGAAACGAAGGTCTACACTAACCACTGATCATTTCCATTCATCTCTTCGTGAGATCTTTTCAGCCATGAAATCACACTTTTCCGTAATCATCTTCGCGGCGTGCTTTGGCACGCTTGGAGCAGAGCAATCAAAACTCGACCAGTGGCTCGAACGCTATCCTGAAGCCGATACCAACAAGGATGGCAAACTCACATGGGAAGAGGCCCGAGCCTTCCGTGACAAACGAAAGAAGCAACAGCAGAAGAATGCAAAGTTGCCCAGGGCCAAACGCATCGCGGCCGATCTTGCGAACGTGAAATACGGCCCACACGCACGGAACGTAATCGATCTCTGGAAGGCTGAAAGTGATGAGCCAACGCCGCTTGCGGTCTACATTCACGGGGGCGGTTTCAAGGGAGGTGATAAAAGGAGCATCAGCCCGGCCACTGTCAAATACCTGCTGGACCAGGGCATCTCGGTGGCCGCCATCCACTATCGTCTCACGGAAAACGGGAAGCATCCGTTTCCCATCCCCATGCAGGATGGTGCGAGGGCCATTCAGTTCATGCGATATAAGGCAAAGGAATGGAACCTGAATAAACGTATCGCCTGCTTCGGCGGATCGGCCGGTGCCTGCATGTCCATGTGGCTCGCATTCCACGATGATCTGGCCGATCCTGAGAATGAAGATCCTGTCCTGCGAGAATCGACCCGTATCACCTGCGCGGGTCCAAATGCCGGCCAGTCGTCTCTTCACAGTCCCACCCTTCATGAATGGTTTGGAGTGAAGTCTCTGGTAGAACACCCGGCGTTGCGGCCTCTGTTCGGCGTGGGGCCGGATGAGGATCCCCACGCGCCGAAATTCCTCAAGCTGATGAAAGAGGCGTCGCCGATTACTTACCTGACTGAAGATGATCCTCCAGTCTTCATGACGTACAGGCTTGGCAACGTCCCGATTGACGAAAAGTCGAATCCCAACCTGTGGGTGCATCACCCAATGCTCGGCATCAAACTCAAAGAGGCCATGGACAGGCTCGGCCTGGAGTGCATCGTCCAATACAAAGGGAACAGCCAGGAATCAGGCTATGCGAATCAGAGTGATTTCATGGTGAAGAAACTGAAGAGCAATAAGTGAGTGTTGCTCGGCCCTCAATTACGCTTCGCCCCCCAGCATTTCCAAATCGGTGATCTTCTTCTCGGCGCCGCGAATCTTCTCCACTGCGCGGCACAGATGCTCGATTACATATTCCACATCGTCCTCAGTGTTTTCTTTGCCGAGCGAAAGTCGCAGGGCGTTTCGGGTCTCTTCCACTGTTCGGCCGATGGCGGGGAGGACGTGTGAGGGCTGGGGCGAGCCGGAGGCACATGCGGAGCCGTTGCTGGCGGCGATACCGGCGAGATCGAGATTGATAAGGAGAGACTGATTGTCTGCTCCTGCGAATGTGAAGCTCGCGTTGCCCGGCAG
>JASLXP010001027.1 GCA_030740295.1 Planctomycetota bacterium | reverse complement strand
TACCGCATCCGGTATCTGGCCTCGCAAAGCGACCAGGCTTTCGAAAAAGAACTGTGCGTCATCAACTTTGTTCAGCGTATTGAGCAGCAGGTCACCCAGCCGGAGCATGGTGTTGGCTCGGACCTCCGGCGGCGCGTCTGGGAAACGGTTCAGGAGAGTCCGCGAGACCTCCACCAGCCCTTCGGTGGATTCCATACGCCTGTAGAGTCTGGCCATGCCTTTGAGAGTGCCTATGTTGGCCGACTCCACCGTGTATGTCTGAACTATCTCCAGAAACTGCTTGGCCACTCTTTCAATTTCGCTGGCCGGGATTTCGAGGAAGCCCTTCTGGTGGTGTTCTTCGAGATGCATCGCGCCCGTCTGCAGTGAATCGATGATATGCTGTCGCTCGTGGCTTACCGTGTCGTAGTTTTCGATGCGGACCGAACGCGTGATGGTCTCTTTGTGGCCGCGGCTGTCCGTGGCGGTGAGCTTGATCGTGTAATCTCCAACCTCGAAATAGACGTGCGACGGGCTCTCTTCAGACGAGGTGATGCCGTCCCCAAAATCCCATTCGTAATGCAGGCGGCCGCGCTTGGATTTCCGAGTGGTCTTGTTTGTGAATACGTAGCCGTTTGCCTGCCCCGACTCCAGCGGAATGGAATCGCGCACCTTCTCCGAAAAATCAAGTGCGAAAGGTGCACCTTTCCGCTCTGCCGCGATGCTCTCGGCTGAAAGGACGCGCGGGTAAAAATCGTAACGGATGACGTCGAGCTGTTTGCCGGATGGAGGCTGCCAGACAGCGGTCACCCGGTATGCGTCATCCATGCCACCGGCGAGATACTCGATGTGGTGAATTCCCTTGGTCAGTTGGATTTGCGCAGTATCGGGATTGGCACGATCCGCCTGACCCGTGCCAAGCTTCTGTACGGCAAGTTTGCCGTCCAGCACCAGGAATGATGGTCCATCCGAAACGGTACCGATCTTATACTCGCCGGTTACAGGGCAATTAATCCATCCGTCGTACAGCACCATGTAACGGTCGGTCGGGCCGAGAGGATTGAACTGATTAAAGACCCACATGTTGTATTGAGCGCCATAGGATGACTTTGCTTTGGCCACGAGCTTTCGCATGTCGGCGAGGCTTTTGGGCAATCCCTTCGGACAAGGACGAGTCTCTAGAAACAATCCACGCCGGCAGACCCAGTCATATTCCCGTTTCTCCGCCTTCGGATTCCCGTAATAAACGAGGAACTTGTCCTGACCAGGAATAACCTTGAACCGGACGATGGCCTGACGAACAGGATTGACGTATACGATCTGGTACGGCACTTCCTTTCCGCGGGTATCAACGATGCGAATGTCAGAGCCGTCGCTCTTGCAGTTACCATCCGGCGAGAACCGCAGCAACGCCGCATCGATTTCCGAATCGGCCTTTTCCCGGTTTACGACGAGTTTGAATGTAGTCGCCAGCCCCCCCTGCAATAGATGCCGCAACGGCTCTTTGCGCGAGCCGGGGATAATCCTCAACTGCTTGCGGTATCCCCAAGCGCCCAGTTTCCAGGGCGGAGGAGCGGCCAGAAGTGGACCGCACAGGAACAGGAGCACTCCAGATCTTAAAAGCATAACTAAGCCTCCGGGGAAGCAATCAGGGGTTTGCTGAATGAGTGAGACAGTGCAGAGATTCCGCTACCTCAGACTGCATCAATGCACTTTTTGCGGGGTGTGGGGCAGATAGAGGTAGAGAGAGCAAAGAGGAGACCAGAGGGAGGAGGAGGTGAAGGGATGATTGTTGAAGGAGTTATGGTCATGTTGGAATGGTAGAGATGATTGGAGTATCGCACAAGACAGCTCCTGGGTGCGTTGCCGTCGCCGGGTCCAGGACGTGGCAACCAGGCTATCCAAAACTCTTTCCGTTTGGCCGATCTGGCCGAAACCACTATTTTGGAATGACAGGCTGGCAGTAGCAAGGAATTAGCGCCAGCAAAGATGAGAACGGCTTTCACATATTCACTCCGCTAAATCTGAAAATGAATCCAAACATGTGGGAATACCTCTGTGAACTTGGACGCCGGATGAGCAGCCAGGCACTGGCCGATATTAATTCACTCGAGAAATGGAAAACCGTCCGAGAGGAACGGAAACATGAATTCTTCGGAATGCTCGGGCTGGCAGATCTGCCGGCCCGTGGCGAGCTTTCCCCACAGGTTTCCGGTACGACACAGGGAGAAGGCTACTCGATAAGACGACTTTCGATTCAGTCGCTGCCCGGGGTTCACGTGAACTGCAACCTCTACATTCCTGACGGCCTTGAAGGGCCCGGGCCGGCCGTGCTTTACGTATGCGGCCACGGCATGATCGGGACTCAGCATTACCAGGCGCAGGGCGATCTCTGGGCCCGGCGCGGTTATGTACTCCTTGCGCTCGATACACTCGAACAGGGCGACAGCCGCGGTGATCATCACGGGATTTATTACGAGACAGAGATGGATTGGATCAACCGGGGCTACACCTCGTCAGGCGGCGAGCTCTGGAACTCGCTTCGAGCCCTCGATTACCTCTGCTCGCTCGTTGAGGTGGATGAAGAGCGTATCGGCGTGACCGGCATCTCCGGAGGGGGCGCGCTCTCGTGGTGGGTCGGCGCGGCCGATGAACGCGTCAAGGCGATCGCGCCGGTCTGCGGTACATCAACGATGACCTCACACATTGCCGAACGCACGGTGAACGGCCACTGCGATTGCATGCTTTACCTCAACCTGCATCAGCGAGAGATGTCAGAGATTGGAGCGCTCTGCGCGCCGCGTCCGCTGTTAGTGGGCTGTGCGCGGGAAGACTCGCTTTTTCATCCTGATGCCTACCGGCTTGTTGTTGAACAGACCCGCAAGATCTATTCGTTTTACGGCAAGGGAGAACTTTGCACGCTCTGTGAATACCCCGGCCCCCATTCGTATTCGAAGAAAGTTCACGACGCTATTCAGCGTCTCTTCGACCAGCATGTCGCCGGAGATGAGCGGCCGATACTCGACATCGAAGAGCCGAAGTTTGCGGAGAAAGAGCTGACCGTTGCTGGCGGAGCGCCTCCACCCAACGACCGCATCGAATTACTTCCGACCCTTCTTTCGACTCGCGGGCGGACGCCGCACAAAGATTCCATTGAAGAATGGGAAGTGGCCCGAAAGGAAAAAGTCGAGGAGTTACG
>JASLXP010001026.1 GCA_030740295.1 Planctomycetota bacterium | reverse complement strand
TGGCAGACGCGCTAGGTTCAGGACCTAGTGAGCTTTATCGCTCGTGGAGGTTCGAGTCCTCTCTTCGGCAGCAGATAAAAGGTGAAGGCGTAAGAGTTCAAAGCTCTTACGCCTTTTTTCGTAAGGTAACTCTCGGAAAGGATGAAGATGTGTAGTCGTCAGCGGTACGACAGATGAGCAATGTTCCCGGCCAAGGGGCAACTCACATCTCAGATACGGCAAGCCAGGCACACATCACTCCCGATCTTTCAACTTCGTCGCAGGATTCCCGACCATCACGCTGTTCGGGGGCACGTCTTTTACCACCACCGCCCCCATTCCAACCAGACTGCCCTTGCCGATTTTCAGGAACTGCCTGACCGTGCAGGACTGTCCCATGTAGCATCCCGGTCCAACATGAACGGCACCTGCCAGGGTCACCCGGCTCGCAACCGTGACACAGTCGTCGATCACGTCATCGTGATTGATGGTGCAGCCGCTAAGGCAGAAAACGAAATCACCCAAGGTCGCGTTGTGCCCAACAAAACAGCCTGGATACAAAACGCAACCTGCACCAATCGTCGCTGTCCGCGAGACGAAAACACTCGGGTCGATGAGAGAGATAAATCGTTCTCGGGGAACGTCACCGGCCCAGTTGGGCCCGTCGCAGTCGGTCGTCAGACAGGCATCGGGGTGGCGGTCAATGTCGTCAAGGGTCCCAATCACCTTGTAGCCGTTAAGCTCGCGCCCGACGGTCTTCTGGTCTTTGGCGATGAAACCAAGGAGGTTCCAGGTTTGCTCGGCCAGATTCACCCGATGCACAATATCGACCATCTCGCAGGCATGAGGGCCCGTTCCAAGAATGAGAAGATTACGCACGAGCAGATTTCTCCGTTTAGATACTTGATGATGGTTAACGGCCCCAGTTTTATGGCTCTCCTGACAGGAAGACAAGAGGCCAACCGAGCTAAATGGGCGAACTCGCCCCATCGATCGTGAAGTTGTTGAACCAGGAATGGCAGTCCAGACCGTAGGCGGAATTCAGATGGGTGATGGGCCAGCGGGAGAGGAAGCTATCGTCACTCAGAAGCGCCTTCACTTCAGCCGGTTCAGCCAGGCGCGGAATGAATTCATCGAAGCCGTCAAACTCCAGACCACTTTCGGACTGGTAGAGCGCGATGCCTTCTGCTCCCTGTTCCTGATAATCCAGGACGCGCCGCGCAAGGACCGCAGCACTGACGCTGCCTTCGATGCCGTGAAAACGGGTCTGCTGGTTCAGGCTCACTCCAGCAATGACTGGAATCCCAAATCTTCGTCCGAGCACCGAATAAGGTCGGAGGTCGTGGTCCCAGATGCCGCGCACCCAATTCAGCGGACTGGTGACGATTCCATCGATGAGACCTTCTTCACACCAGCGTTCGATATCGATTCCTTCGATCAGGTTCATGTTGAATCCGAGGTCGGTGATGCGTGGAATCAATTGGATCGGCTGGCCGGCCTCTTCGCCGATTTCAATCAATGACCTGCGGACCTGCCTGAGAAATGCCGTGAGAATATCTGCCCGCCATCGACACCACTGCAAGAACGTCTCTCCATCGTCGGCGCAAATCTCTCGAGGATCCTGGCTGTTCTCTTCCTGGTAGGCTTCGCACATCGCGGGGTGGTAGAGGAGCATTGGAGGCTGACGGACGAAGTCGAGAACGACGGCCTCGACCCTCCGACCGTGCCTGGGGCCGGTAATCCGGGCGGCCTCGGTGATCCCTGCCAGACGCTCGGCGCGGTATTCCTCAAAGAAGTAGCAGAGCCGGCTTGGATCAGGCGTACCGTCCTTGCCGACCTCACCCATCACCGCGTGGTTCTCTTTCCAGAACCGGGAGGCCAGGGCACAACCGTTGCGCTCGCCGTAATTCCGGTTCATGGAGATTCTGCCCCACAACGTCATGCCAAGTTCAGCCGCGGTATCCAGCCCCTTTCGCAGCGGGCATTGCTTCTGAAAATAAGGAAACCAATCCGCCTGCCATCCCTCCTGGTCCAACTCGTTTTCAAGGCCCTCCTCCACGGTGATGCTGAACATCGGCGTGAGCATCGGATGGTCGGTGTGGTAGCAGAGGAATGATCGCCCCAAGTCCCAGATTACACTGTCGACGCCGCACGCCTGATGCTTGCGAAAAATATGCTCAATGACATCTCCCTCGATCTCCGGGAACCCGGCGCGGGTGCCAACGAAGTGGTCGGGAGCGTAGATGCAGTTGGGTTCGGCGATACCGTAGAGATTCATAGGCTGTGTTCCCTTCAACAAGAAACTTTCGCTGGCATCCGTCTGTTGTCTATCGGGTATTGCCGAAAACCCTGATTCGACCATTGACGCCGATTCCCAAAGGCTGGGCTTTTGAGGGAAAAGCGCCAATGTCGGGTTTGCCTCGATCTTCGCTACGCACTGAATCGGGCCAATCCTCAGAAAGCTCGACTCCGGCGTCGATGGCGGGGCTGCCCTTTTTCAGGCGGGTGTCATGTGGCTTGCGCCAGTCGCCTTCAAAGGAAAGAAAAAGCGGATCGCCGAACTTGTCGTTCGCCGTGAAGCCAGGCGGATAGCGTTCTTTGCTCTGTACAAATGGCTTCGAAGCTCGGTACCTGGCAAAAAAATCGCCCGTAAAACCTGGGCCGTCGCTGGTACTCCAGTAAAGGTTGCCATCGGATTGAAAGTCCTGATCGGATCGCGGAAAGCGAAGTGGCGGCAGCCCTTCGAGCTGAACAATGATGTTGTTGAAGACGCGACGTGATGAACCACTGGTGTGATCGTTGAGCCCGGAAAGCGCTCGCGCCTGCTGAGCAATGATGGTGTTGTGGTAAAAGTACAGCGGATCCCATATTGGGCCGCCGTGATCCGCCCCGACGCGGCCGGGATGGGTGTAGCGGAATTTTTCGTCGCGCGGATGGCCATAGTGGACAGGCTCGCGAAGGTCAAAGATGTTGCGGTAGATGTAAATCGGCGGCCCGATTTCGTTCTTGATTCCTTTTCCGAACTGGGCAAAAGCAAGTGATGAAAGACAGCGAGAGATTCGGTTCTGATAGATGTGAATGTCTTCGCCCGGCCGGTCGCGCCAGAGCGTCAGGTAGAGCCCGTCGTCGTTGAAATTGTCCACCAGGTTGTGATGAAACCGGAGGCCCTTGACGGACCCGATGGCCGCACCGTCGTGGCAGTCGGTGAATTCGGAGTATGCGATCTCGAAATTCTGATTCTGAGGCGTCTCGCCGGTGGCCACGAAAAGATAGGAAGCGTTGCCTCGGTACTTGATCGTGGATCGCGACGACCACGGCGCTGAAACACCTCGCAAAGCGCAGTTCGTCATTCGCAGGCCGGAGGTGGTCCGCACGTACATGGCCGGGCATCCGCCGTACATTTCCACGTTGTCGAATTCAATGTCCTCGCAGCCGGACAGGCTTACCGTATGGCTGCGAGTCCCTCGCACGGCAAGGTCCTGGATGCGCACGTGGCGAGCGCCATCGAGAAACAGCGGTACATCAGCGCCGCCAATAACCAGTGGAACTTTTCGGGGATCTGTCACCCCCACGTAATTGTGCTCACCCATGGCCGGCAACTTTGTATGGGCGAGGCGGATGTGAACTCTCTTTGTCTCCAGGTTGAACCAAACGCCCGGACCGCAGTAGACCCCTTCCTCCTTGCTTACCTTGTTCTTTACCAACCAGTACCCGCTCTGCGCCTGGAGATCACTGCGGAGGGCGTACCCGTGGAGCGGCACCATGGAATCAGCGAAGTTTCCCAGGACTCGTACCTCTTTGGCGAACACACCGCCGGCGAACACGTAGTGTTTCTCACCGGGCACGGCGGCCAGTTCGGGGTAAACGTTCACCGATTGGAATTCCCCTGCCACCCCACCGGCGACTTCCTGCCACGCGTTCGACGGTTCCTCGACAAACTCCCGATAACCACCATCGATAATGGCGAGCTCTCCCGGAAAGCTCCGAACGATGACAGGCTTTCCCGGCGTGCCCCTGGCCTTGCACGTGACGCGCTCGTAGTAAACGCCGCCGCGGAGACACACCGTTCCACCGGGTTGGACGTTCTCCAGAGCTTTCCCGATGCTCCGCCAAGGCGCTTTCTTGTCTCCCGCTCCTCCGTCATCGCCCTTGGACGCGTCAACGAACCAAATCTCGCCTTTCGCCATGGGACGCTTTTTCGGCGCGGGCAGGGGCCGCGTTGGCCGGTGGGATTGGAAGCTCGTTCTCATACGTCGCATGCCTCTGCAAGAGGCGGCACCGAGGCAGCACGCGCATGCCGCGACGATAGCGATTGTCCGTCTGTTTGAGCTTATCATGATCGGATATTGGCCGATGCTTTCGAATGAATCCACATCGAATTCTGGATACGACCGGTCCCGTGGATGGAAGTTTTCCTAACGGTTTCGTTTTCCCGTGGCCTTTATCTTCCAGCCGGGATAACTTCATACAATGAGAACCTTCGATTATCCCACCACTTGGAATTCGATGCATCCCCTGATAAGCGTACTGCTGCTCAAGGTCCTCCTTTGCCATGGAATCGTTACTGCGCAGCAGGACCACAAGCTTCACGCCAAGCCGCGACCTTATCCTGACTGGCCGACTGGCGGCTACAGGAAGAACGCCAAAGAGCCAGGTGGCTTCAAGCCGGGAGAAACGCGTGACGATCTGGTCCCAGGCCGTTTCTTTATCGAGGCGCCAACGGAACAGTGTCTGGGTTTTCGCTGGTACATCGAAGGGGACTCCAACCGTAATGCATACGTGCTGATTTCGTATCGAAAGAAGGGCGAAACTGAATGGGTGTCAGCTCTGCCGATGCTGCGCGTGCATCATGAGATCGTCGGCATGCCCAGTCGAAATCCCTGGCGTGCAGGCAACCTTTTCGCCGGGAGTATCATGTTTCTTGACCCGGGTACCGCTTATGAAGTCCGGCTGGAGATGAAAGATCCGGACGGCGGCGCCCCTTCACCAAAGACCGTGGATGTTTCCACTCGTCCTGAACCAAAAGCCTCTCCGGGTGGGCGCAGGTTGCATGTCTCAGCAAAACCGGACGCCAACATTCCCGATCATTATAGCGACGTGATGTCAGCCTTCAGGGTGGCTCAACCGGGCGACACTATTCTCATCCATGGTGGAAAATACAAAGGGCCGTTCCGTCTCGAACGTTCCGGCCAGCCGGGAAAGCCCATCGTGCTGAAAGGGACGGATGATGGTGACGTGGTGCTCGAAGCAGAAGGGGACAAACCGCTCTTCGATATCAACAGTGCGAGCCACCTGTTCTTCGAAAACCTGACGTTGAAGGCACGCATCGGGATTTCATCGGGCGGCAAGCACGCAAAGGGATCGGCAGGCATTGTGATTCGCAGGTGCCGCTTCATCGGCACTGCTTATGCCATCTCGACCGGCTCGGAAAATTCATCGAACTGGACCGTAACCGATAACGAGATTACAGGCCCTGAGACCTCCTGGTACCCCTATAAGAGCAACAGCAAGAGTACGGGCGTCAATCTCTACGGCCGCGGTCACATCGTCGCCTACAACCGCATCCGCCGATTCGGAGACTGCCTGGCCATCTACAATTTCGGCCCGCCGGTCGAAGACATTGAAAAACACTGCGCTGCCATTGATTTCTATCACAACGATCTTTCGGACGCCTGGGACGACCACATCGAGACGGACTACGGCGTCCACAACGTTCGCGTCTGGCGTAACCGCTGCCGGAATGCACACACCGGGCTCTCAGTGCAGCCGTTTTACGGCGGCCCGGTTTACCTGATTCGCAACGAGGTCTATGGCGTCACAAATCTCACTTTCAAACTGAACGTGTTCCCTGCAGGCATCGAGATCTACAACAACACGGTCTGCGCAGCGACGTGTGCCGGCAGGATTGGCTACGCCCAGAACATGCATTTCCGCAATAACCTGATCCTTGGCGGCATCGTGGAAAAGTTCCTGGAGGTCTTCAAGAGCGACGCAGAAAAGAAGCGCAATCGCCGGCGGCTGGCACACGCCCTCTGGGGCGGAACGATGACACCCTCCCGATCGACCATGGATTACAACGGATACGACCGGGGCAGGGATCCGAACATCCCATTCTTCAACTGGCGGAGCGGGCGGCAATCCATGATGCTGCGTTCCTTACGAGATTTTCATGGATTCACCGGCTACGAAAGCCACGGCCTGTTGGTCGATTACTCCATTTTTGAGAGGGCATCGCCTCCGAAGGTCGGCAAGTCGTATAAAACCGAGGACTACAGTCTCCAACTCAAGAAAGGCTCCTCACCAATTGATGCAGGAATGAATCTCCCGAATGTAACAGACACTTTCAATGGCAAGGCCCCCGACATGGGCTGTCACGAGGCGGGCCAGCCAGGGCCACGCTACGGACCAAGGTAGAACATTCCTTTTCTTTTCATCACCGGCGGCGCAAAAGGAGAACCACAATGTGCAAATACAACAAGTGTGGAGGCACTGCGTTGAGACCCTATCAGGTTCTGTGCGCTGTCTGCTCCCTCGGCGCAGAGGACTCCACGCCAGAGGATCAGGAATCCGGAGACATCCTCGATGCAGTCAGAAGCCGTCCCGATATGCCGATCACTCTCAGGTGCAACGCGGGTGATGTCTTCGTGTATCAGGACCCAGGCAACGGGGACGATACGAAGGAGGGCGGTGAGTACAACAGAAAAAGAGACTTGGATATCCTTCAGAAATTGAACTTGGCGCCGGGGGACACCTTGCCTGCGAGAACCCTCTTCAATCGTCTGCTGGACAGGATTACAGCAGTGTCCGGAATCTGCGGGTACGATACGGTGACCTCCGATGAATGGCGAGGCTGCCGGAAGGCGAGGAGCGGGCAGTACGAAAGGGCACGTGAAGAAGGAGTGGCCGCCATCATTCCGCCGAGGGACGAAGACGAGATGGAAAGAGACAAGAAGGAATCTCTGGAGGCCATGCACGCGGCGCGGACAACGGGAATCACCATTCGCCCACATATTCTGGTGTGTGCCGTGTGCCAGTATGGCGGCGGGACCCGGCCTCCTTTCAAACCGGACAATCTCCCCGAACTTTTACAACTCATTCTGAAGGAGCCTGACACACTCATCACCATGTCCGAAGCCGCTGATTGGATGATGTGCGCGCCTTGCCCGCACCGAGCTCCCGAGCTGAATGCATGCGTTAACGTCAAGGGCTCCGGCGGCCTGGTCAATCAATTGAGGGACCTCCGCACGCTTCAGAAGCTGGGCTTGACTTACGGGTCGACAGTGAAAGCGAGGGAGCTCTACAAACTCATCTTCGAGAGGATTCCGGACACCCTCGGGATCTGCAGGTTTGACAACCCCGACCCTTCGGTCTGGAGGGATGGCTGTGGCTCAATGGAGCACAGCAACGAGAGCTATGACAAAGGCAGGAAGGCCCTGATGAAGGAGTTCGTGTAAGGATGAAAGGCGCCCGGCCTTGAGAGGACTAAGTAAGATGGCCGACCAGGCAGGCGCGGCCACAGATGGGCGGGGACGCCCCATCCTGCAAATGACCTTAACCGGCGAATTCCGATTCCTTCAGCCGCAGGGACACGAGGTCCCGGAACTGGCTTGTAATCCACAGATCATCCGGCCGCGGCTCGAACAGGCACGGGTAGGACGGGCCGCCTCCTTTGATGCGCAAAATGACTGCCGGCTCTGTCCAGGTATTCCCGTCATCGTCGGAGAAGGCGAGTGACAGTTCCTCCCGAAACCAACTGGCCATCGGAATGCACAACTGCCGGTCCCCGCCGCGGCGAGGGGGCCTTTTCCTGCCCTTCGCGCAGAGCCGGTTCCATACGAGGGCAAGTCTGCCGCTTGACAGCCGGAGAATATTTGGCGGGGCGCTGCTGGAGTCAATCTCCGTAGGCCTGAGTATTCGCCAGGAACGGCCATTATCGAAAGAGAACGCTTCCCAGAAGACATCGAGGTTCGTGCGGATGATCATCCAGACCCGCCCGTCATTCAGCTCAACGATTGTCGGCTCCATCGCGCCATCGTGATGCCCGTGGCCGCCCAGGTCGATCACATTACTAGGTTCCCATGATTTGCCTGCATCGGCAGACACGTAAACGCATATCGCATGGCGACACGGATCAGGCACCAGCCTCTGGACAGGGACAACGATTTCCCCAGTGCTCGTTTCGATGATGTTAATGAGTGCGCCGCAATATCCCTCAAAGACTTTCGTCCGACCGGTCCAGCTCTTCCCTTCGTCTTCGCTGCGAATGGACCATGCATCGAGCCGGACGTCCGGAGCAGCTTCTTTCTTCTTTTGGTTCCACTTCCATTTGTAGGTCGAAAAATCCAGATACACATAGACGATAACGCCATCGCGGGTTCGGACCAGCACGCCGGAATTGCTCGGCTTTTCCTTGCCAGGCCCCCGGTACATTTTCTGAGGGGCAGACCACGTGGTCCCGCCATCCTCACTGACCTGCGTCGAATTGTCGCCGACGGTCAGCACATTCCCATCTCGAAGCCGTACGAATGGCCCAAACTGTTCCGTGTCCACCAGGACGCATCGCGGATCGGTTATTATCTTTTTGCCTTGCATTTGTCCCTCGCTCAATTCCTGTCAGATTACGCCACTTCCTGTCCGGATGTCTGAGAGGTCATGGTACAGACAAATCACCAGGAACCAAGATCCGCGAAGGAAAGCTGGTCCCATCCTTTGCCGGCAGGAACTGATTTCTATGCGATGCTGCGTGCCGGGGATACGCTCTTTGCCACCGGAACGCGCCGCTTCAAAGAAAGGCCATACTTCAAGGGCTACCTCTGGACTCACTCCGCTGAAGACGGTTCACAGAAGACAGAAACAGCTCTCGATGCACTCCCAGCTTACGAGGGACTCGTCGCCGCTGCGGGCAGGATCTACCTCACGCTTCAGGATAGTCGTCTGCTCTGCCTGGGCACAAAGTGATCTTCTCGATATTGCTGTAACGCTTGCCACGAATCGGCTCTGCGGCCGAGGCGTGTTGCCCACAGACGCTTACGATCAGGAGATCGAGGCCGATGTTTGAGCCAAAGTCTTGCTTCAGCAGCCCGCCGACAGTTGAAGGTGAGAATCACAGTACGCCTGATTCTTCGAAAAAGACCTTAAGCCTGGCCATGTCTTCATCGGACAGATCCGGGAGCGGGTCCCGCCGCCATCTCTGGCAGATGCCGGCCAGTTCGAGCATGCCGTGCTGGGCGCCGTCCCCGCCGGCATCAAACTGCGAATACAGGAAGTCAAACATCGGCATATCGTAGTCGCGGATGACCGTTGCGGCCGAGGTGAGATCGTTCTTTTCAATCGCCTCCCAGTACCGGTGTGAAATGTCAGGCTTGAATGTCATGTAAACCGACATGTACCCGTCCACCCCGTAGGGAACCATGTCCATGTGTGTCTGCTTCTGTCCGCCGGCAAAGATGGCCCACTTCTCATGGGCGAGGAGGCACGCGGGCCGGATGAACTGAGGCCCGTAATCTTCCTTCATCCCAACGACATTGGGGGCTTCGTCGAGGAGGATCTCCACCACTTCAAGCGCGCCCTTAACGCCCAGCGGCGCAAGGGAGGCGCTCAGGATGAAAACGGGAATGTGTTCCGAGACCGCTTTGAAGTATTCGACCATCATCTTCACGGTTGTGCCCCGATGTGGAGGAAAGACGATCATCGCGTCCGCGCCGGCCTCTTTAACATGCTTCGCAAACGCAATCGTCTTTCCCGTCCACCAGCAGTCCGATGAAGCAATGAACATGGCACGGTCGCCAATATGCTTCGCGGTGAACCTGGTCAGCTCAGCCACCTCTTCGTCGGTCAGAACACAGTAGAGGCTGTCGCCGGGCGTAAACAGAACGGTCTTCGAGCCGGCATCGACAGCGAAATCGAGGAAGTTCCCCAGTCCGTCGTAATCGATGGCACCGTCTTTCAGAAAAGGTGTGCTGATTGAGACCACCGGCCCAGTGACTCGGCTCCTGAAATATGCATTATCCATCGGATCTCCAATCGGTGTGTTTCGAATTCTCCTTTGTCCAATTTTACATTAGCCGTTGGCCGCAACCGAAGAGTTTAAGCCCTTGACATTCACACTTGCACGGCTCCCGCGGAACACGCATGCGGATGACGGTAAAGAGCGGCCAGGTTCTCGTTCGGACAATCGGGGCCGGCGGTATTGGCCGTACCGATGACGAGACCGCCGCCTTCGCCTGCCGCATCAACAATGCGTTCCACGTCACGTTCCACATCGGCAACGGAGCCGTAAGGAAGCACTCTCGCTACCGATAGGCCCGCAAGAAGTATCGGCTTCCGTCCCGATCCAACTCTGAGACTCGCCATGTCTCGAACGTCAAATCCCGTCTCCTCCTGGAATCCCTGGAACCCGCTGATGCCGCAGGCAATCAGGTCATCGACCAGGGGAATGATGTAGCCGTCCGAATGCCAGATGATTTTCGCGCCGATATCGACCAGTGGCTGCAGCGCATGGCGGAGATTCGGGAAGTAAAGGGCGCGCAGGGCTTCAGGAGAAATCATGGGCCCCCTCTGCCCGCAGATATCCTGTCCGGTGAAGAAGAACGGTTGGAGTTTCTTCTGCTTCACCAGCTCTGCGCGGACCAGGTTACCGAGGCGGGCCACTTCCGCTGAGTGCTCGAAGAGTTTCTTCATAGTGTCCGGATAGAGCCCGATGGCGCTCAGATAGCTGCTATAGCCGAAAACTGAGTACCACGTGAATCGAACGTTGCCGCACG
>JASLXP010001025.1 GCA_030740295.1 Planctomycetota bacterium | reverse complement strand
ATCCTTCTATCTCTGGCGAGTTTCTGCCCGGCACGTCGATCGAGGTCATCCGTACTCCCGCGAACATCGGCAACTACAAACATGTGCTTTTTGATTTCGACGGCACCCTGTCCCTGATTCGGGAAGGCTGGCCAGACGTCATGGTACCGATGATGGTGGAGTTCCTGCTGGCGACTGGCACGGATGAAACAGAGGAGGAGCTTTCAAAGGCCGCTATGGATTTCGTGATGCGCCTCACTGGTAAACAGACCCTCTACCAGATGATTCAACTCAGCGAAGAAATCAAAAAGCGTGGGGGCACACCGAGAGAGCCGTTGGAGTACAAACAGATTTATCACGACCTGCTCATGGCGCACATCAAGAGTCGCCGCTGCGCCCTGGCGGGAGGCGAACGCTCGCCAGAAGAATTCCTTGTCCCGGGCTCGATCGAAGTCCTGCAAAACCTGGTAAATCGAGGATGTCGATGTTATCTCGCCAGTGGAACGGATGAGGTCTACGTCCGGAAAGAAGCAACACTGCTTGGCCTGCAGGATTATTTTGAGGGCCGCATTTTCGGGGCACAGGCAGATGTGAAGGCGTTTTCAAAAGCGATGGTCATTCAACGCATCTTTGAAGAAAACCGCGTCGACGGAAGCCAACTCCTCGGATTCGGAGACGGCTATGTCGAAATCGAGAACGTCCGTGCGGCGGGCGGCACTCCTGTAGCCGTAGCGTCTGATGAAAAAGAGAAGAGCGGCAAGCCAGATGCCTGGAAAAGAGAAAGGCTTGTTGGGGCAGGCGCCGACGTTGTCATCCCGGATTTCCGCAAAAACGAAACGCTCCTGGATTTCCTTTTTGGATAAAGCTATGCCTGATCGAAAGCCTTCAGTTCCCTGTCATTTGGGGGGAACCCAAACGGGTAGTCCCCAAAGTGAACGGTCGCGATTTCGCCGGCGCACAGAATTTTTCCGCCAAGCTCCCTGACTTTCTTGCAGAAATAGTAGTCTTCGGGGATGACGTTTAGCGTTTCGGGGTCGTCCTCCACGTGAAACCAGGGACGGGGCACCTTCTCCAGAACCCACCGGGGAATGAGCATCAGACCGGTGGGCAGAAGATCCACTTCAACCGTCTGCCCAAACTCGATGTTCATGTACTCGATCTGCCCATCCACGTCGTTGCCGACCGGACACGTTGGCGCGGCATCAGGATTCTTAAAGCGATAAGCGCCGCCGGCTACCCACGCGCCTGACTTTTCCAATCGGTCTCGGAGCAGGTAAATGAAATCACGAGGCTGAATGACCGCGACATCTGAATCCCAGAACAGCAGGTAATCAACATCTGAATCAAGGGCACTCTTGACACACTGGTTTCTTGCGAATGCGATCAGAGGTGTCTTTGGAAAAGCGAAAGTAACGCTGTCCCCCTGCCGTTGGATGGCGCATGCGGTTTCTACAAATCCCAGCGCGGTTGCAGTCTTTACCGTCGCGTCCAACGACGGCGTAGCAATCATGAATGTGTGTGGCATTGGCTCTGGCTGTGATTGGAAACTGAACTAATCCATTCTAAAGGAACTTCTGCGTCACTTCGCTCTGCAGTTCCGGGCTGCCCAATAAAAAAGGGCTGTCTCACCGTCGTGAGGCAGCCCTGCTTGGTAGAAGCATCAGTGTTTCATGCGAAGATCGAGGCGGGCTCAAACTTCTGATGGAAGATCTCGTCGGTCTTGCCTCCGAGCCACTGCTCGACCATGGTTGTGTAAACCGTACGAAAATCGATTTTGTACTTTAGGTCTCCGCTTCTGAGATCGGCGAGGCTCGGGTGTTCACCGAGGATGCCACCTTTGACCTTTTCGCCGATGACGAAGAGCGGGGCCGCGGCACCGTGGTCAGTCCCTCGGCTGCCGTTCTCCTTAACGCGACGTCCGAATTCGGAGTAGGTCATGATGACTACTTTTTCGGCCCTCTTCATGCTGCGCAAGTCCTTCATGAAAGCGACGAGGCTGCCTCCGATCTGGTTCATGCGTGCGGCGTGCCCCCGGGCCTGATTCGAATGAGTATCGAACCCGCCGATGGCCACATGAAAGGCGCGGGTATTTATACCGGAGGCGATGAGCTTGCCGACCAACTTGAGCTGATTGGCGAGGCCGTTGTTCGGGTAATTCACTGGCGTGTTGTACCGGCCGACCATCTTCTGCAGATTCTCAGAGCTGACGAATGCTTTCATCGATGCATCCTTGAGGAAGTCTGCCTGCGCGAAATGGCCACCGTCCATGCGGTGAAGCGCCTTGAACGCGCCTACGTCCTTTTCCCGCTGAACGGTCACGTCTGCGTCGCGCTTCATGCCCATTCCCTTTTCCGGGAAGAGCCGGAACGAATTGATGTTCTGAAAAGTCGGTGCACCGGTCAGTGTGCCCTTGAGCGCCTTCTGACCTGAGCCCCCCAACGCCATGCTCGGGAATGGATGCTTCGTATTGTCCTGCCCGTCGAAGTAGCGGCCCAGCCAGCCTGTTCCTTCCGGGTGCTTGGGGTTGCCAGTGGTCCAGATGTCTGTGGATCTGAAGTGCGAGCGGTTGGGATTAGGATACCCAAGGGCCTGGACGACCTTGACGATGTTTTCGTCAAACAGTGTCTTCATGCCGGTGAGCTGAGGATGCAGGCCGAGTTGGCCGTTGAGGTCGAGCACATCTTCACGGGGCTGGCCGAGGGTTGGGCGGTTCTGGTAGTAAAGGGGGTCGGTGTAAGGGATGACGGTATTGAGCCCGTCGTTGCCACCTGCGAGCTGGATCAGGACAAGCATGTTGTCTGAGCTCGCAGTCTCGACAGCCTGGGCGGTACGCTGAAAGAACGCGGGCACGACCATGGCGCTGGACATGGTGAGCAGGCCACGTTTGCTGAATTCACGGCGAGACAGTTCCATGGTTTTCTCCTTTGGCTGGTAGAAATGATGAGGGTTAGTTCGCCTGGTAGGCGGGTGAGGTCATGATGATGTAGGCGATGCGGCGGAGTTTGCGGCTGTAGCCCTCGGTGGCGACGCCGGACTCGGTCTCCGCGACTTCGTTGTCAAAATAATCGAGGAGTTCCTTCTTGGCGTTGTCCGAAAGGTCGTCCTGGATGAGCGCTTTGCACAAGTAATCTACTGCGTCCTTTGGCTCCATCTCTTTGTCTTTGATGTGCTGAAAGATCGGGTGATCCTTTTTCGGATTTCGACAGGGAGCTTCCATGAGCATCTTCTGAAGAAAATTGTTGCGCTCGAGAAGAGTGATGGTGTTGATCCAGGTGCGACCGCCGTCCCAGCCCTTGACGTTAGGCGGGTTGTAGAGCTGTTGGCCCATCTTATCTAGGGACGGAAGCGTGAGGTTCTTCAAGCTGCGAGTATTCAGCAGCCGGATAGTACCGACTGTGAGCTCGATGGGGCTCTTGACAAGCGAACGGTAGGCTTCACGCGAGTAGAAGAGCTTCGAACGGAAGAGCACGTTCAGCACTTCCTTCATGTCCCCTTTGTGCGCAAGGTAAACCTCGGCAAGGGCATCGATGTATTCCTGCTTGGGCTCTTCCATCACGAAAAACTTGAGCAGTTTCTTCGAGAGGAACTTCGCTGTTGCGGGATGCAGGCCGACCATGTCGCAGATGTCTTCGCCATTCCAGTTGCCTGTCTTTCCAAAGACGGTCTTCTCACCGAAATCGTGCTGGCCCTGATTGAAGAAGAAGTTAAGGCCACGCACCTGCCAGCCGGTGAATGCCCGTGCGGATTCCTGGATGTCCTTCTCTGTGTAATTGCCGATGCTGAGTGTAAAGAGCTCGAAAATCTCTCGTGCAAAGTTTTCATTTGGATTGCCCTTGATGTTCGTCTGGTTATCCAGCCAGAGAATCATCGCCGCGTCCTTGGATACTGCCTGGAGCAGCTCCGGAAACTTGCCGGTCGCGTTTTCCCTGAAGAGCTTATTCTGTTTGAACATCAGATACGGCAGGTCGACCTTGTAGTTCGACGTGGCGAAGTGACCATGCCAGAAAAGGGTCATCTTCTCTTCGAGAGGGCGCATCGAGCGAGTCATGCGATAGAGCCAGAGCCCCTGCAGGGTGGAGAGCACGTTCATGTCGCCAATCTCATACTCGACATCCTGGAGTACCTTTTCCATCGGATTCTCGACACGCTCGCAATGAATGAGATCTCGGAGCGCCCATTCGAGCCCGTTCTGGTAGGCGATCTTTATTTCGGTCATGCTGCCACCGAAGCCCGCACGGCGAAGAAGATGTGCAGCCTTCTTGATATCCCAGGAATCTTCCTCTGTGGGTTTCCACGGTTCAAAGAATTCTTTGCCGGCCAGGGCGCCGGTGTTCTGGGCGGCAGCCTGTTCGGTGACTACCTGGGCCTGGATGGTAAAGGCAAGGATGCTTAACAGGGCAATGAGTCGCTGCATGATTCAATCTCCGCAACACGGGAAGTGACTTTTGCGCGGATTATTGCAGTGCCCCGGAGGCGCATGTCAGTTGCCTGTAAGTTCCAGGTAAAAAAGATGTAAGTTGGGAGGAGAGGCGTGGAGGGGTGGAGGGTGTGGGAATACTGGAATGATGGAGGAATGGAAAAGAAAAGATGGAGGAATGGCTCGTAGCGACCCGATCTATCGGGCGGGTTTCAGAGCACGCAGGCAGAGCCGCGCACATCGAGATGAATCCTTAAGCGCAGCCGCCGATCACTTCAGTAATTCCTCAATCTTCGCCTTTACGCCGGCGTCCTTTTCTCCCCTTGCCGCGGCCTTCAAGACAGCCACCACTTCCTTTCCACCGATTTTGCCCAGGGCTTCAGCGGCCTTGATCCTTACCAGGCGGTCCGCATCCTTGAGACCCTCCTTCAGATGCGGTAATGCTTTCGAGCCGAGATGCCTGCCAAGGGCGTCCATGGATACCTGCCGCACTGAACCTTCGTCGTCCTTTGCAGATGCCACCAGGCCCCCGATCGCCCCGTCCCCTCCGATGGCGTCGAGGGCTTCAACCGCGGCCAGGCGTACCAGCGGCTTGCCCTTTTGCGAGAGTTTCTTCAGGGGCTCGACAGCTTCACTCGATTTCAGTCGCGCCAGGCCGGCCGCGGCCTCCCATTGAATGAAATCACGGCGATCCTCGAGCAAGGAGATCAATCCAGGTATGGCAGCTTTGCCGAGCTCCGAAAAGCCCTTCACAGCCACTTCGGATACGTCGTAATGAGTCTTTCGGATCACGTGGGGGAAGACCTCTGCGGCAGGCGCGTATTTCAGCTCGGCAAGTTTCTCTACTGCAGCGATGAAATGGCTGTTGTCGTTGGGCACGTAGCCGGAGGTCCGCAGCAACTCGACCAGAGCTTTGGGATCGACATCACTGCCGCCGCCATTCGTCGCTGCGACCGTCCCCTTTGATTGACCAACACAGATCAGGTGGTCATCGCTCCGGATGAAAATGTTGCCCTGCGAGATGGCTGGCGTGCCCATGCATCCCTTCTCCCCTTTCAGATTGTTCTGCGCCAGGACCTCAAATTTCGCTCCGGCTTTCAGGATGTATGTAAGACCATCTTCGCTGAGGCAGTAAATCTTTCCGTCGGCAGCAACCGGGCAGGCAGAGAAGCGCCCTCGAATCCTCTTCTTCCATGCGCGGTTTCCGGTCTTCCCTTCAAGGCATTCGATAATGCCGAGCTCACTTAACACGTACAGACATCCGCGGTAGTAGATCGGTGAGACCACATACGGGCCACCCCGGCTCTTGCGCCATTCGATGTGCGTGGTCGTCACGTCTCCGCTGCCATTAGGCCGCAGCGCCAGGGTCGGCCCGTTACGTCCGGAAGAGACAAAGACGATGCCATCCCCATACGCGGGCGAAGGCGCTACGTTATCCGCAAGACCCACGGCCTCCCAGATCAGCTTGCCCGTCTCAGGATCATGGGTGAACACTTTGGTCTGCGAGCCGGTCACCACCTCAGAGTTACCGTTGCTCTCATAGACGAGCGGCGTGCACCAGGAGCTCTTCGTATCCCGCGTCACTTTGTAGATGTTTCTTCCTGTTTCCAGGTCGAGCGCCAGCAGGTACGAGGCAGGTTTCTTTTCCTTGTCACCTTTGAGCGGGTTCCGGTCGACCACCATCAGAGCCCGGTCTTTCCAGACAACGGGCGAAGAGGCGAAACCGTGCTGGCAGTTTATCTCGCCGTAATCGAATGCGAGAGAGCGTTTCCATTTCACCTTGCCGGCGTAATCCAGAGCGATCACATCGCCGCCCCCGAAGACGCAGACCAGAGTTTTGCCGTCTGTGCAGGGAGTAGCGCTCGCAGCAGTATTCCACGGACCCAGGTTCAGGGCCTCCGCGGTGGCGGTAAATTCGGTTTGCCAGAGCTGCTTACCATCTCTGCGATCAAAGGCCAACACGACAAGCTTATTCTGTTCAAGCGCGCCCGTGATAAAGACATGGTCGCCCCAAACGACCGGACTGGAGAACGACCACTTCGGCACCTTCACTTTCCAGATCACTCCGTCCGTCGTACTCCAGTTCACCGGGAGATCTGTTTCATCAGAAACAGCCGTCCCACCGGGCCCGCGAAACTGCGGCCAGGGAGAAGCGAACGAAGCTGTCGTCAGCAGAACAAAGAAAGTGACCTGTCTCATGAAAGGGCTCCTGTTGTCATGAATGACCGTGAGGGCATCAGTCTACTCATCAGCCGCCACGTCATTCAACAAATGTCGGCCGTCAATCCAACATCTCATCATTTCATGACCCAAGCATTCCACCACTCCAACTCCGCTTCATCATTCCATCAATTCGACACTCCACTCCGGTATTGACAATCGGCCGTGCGCCCACATGATGCAGCCATCACCTTTGCTCATTACTCATTACGTATCACGTCTCCCCATGCCAGACATCCTGATTGGCGCCCATCGAGGCGCTATGTGCTATGCGCCGGAAAACACGCTGCCTGCCTTCGAGATTGCCATCGAGCAAGGCACCTATCGAATCGAGTGCGATATCCGCCGGACGAGCGACGGCATACTGATCCTGATGCATGATCCAACCCTCGACCGAACGACAAACGGAAAGGGAGCGGTTGCTGGCCTAACACTGTCTGAGATCAGAAATCACAAGTGCGGTGATGATGTCGCAATCCCGACTTTCAAAGAGGCCCTCCGCTGTGCAAAAGGCCGCGCCAGACTGCTGGTCGAGCTCAAAGACTCCGACATTGCAGAACAGGTGATCGAAGAATGCACCTCTGAAGCGATGGCCGATGAATGCACCATCATCTCGTTCGACGAAGACAATCTGCGCGCTGCTAGAAAAGCTGCGCCGGATATCGCTCGTGGATTCTTTCATGTGCATCCTGGTGAAGTCTCCCTCGAAAATGTCATTGCGGATTTCGATCCCCTTCTCCTGGTTGTGTGGCCGGATGCTGCGACTGCTGAGTTGGTTTCCGAAGCCAGGAGGCTTGGATTGCACGTACGATGCGGCTTTCAAGATCGGTTCACCTATGAGGAGGCATCCGAGATTTTTGATCGGATGGCAGAAATGGGCGTGGGCGAGATGTCGTGCGGGCGGCCCGACTGGATAGCAAAAATGATTTCAGAAATGGAGGGCTGAATGAGCTCACGGTTTGTCAAGGCGAACGGCATCAACATCTGTGTTCATCGGGATGGCGATCCGGACCACTCACCTGTGTTCCTCCTGCACGGTGTGACCGACAGCGGGCGCTGCTGGGGCGCCCTGCCCGGGCCTCTCGCCCTGCATCACCACGTCATCGCTCTCGATGCCCGGGGGCACGGCCAATCGGATGCACCAGCCACCGGGTATCGCTACAGCGATCTGGCCGCGGACGTGGCAGGAGTGATCGAGGCAATGGAGTTCGAAACTGCAACGTTGCTCGGACACTCTTTGGGTGCGCACACGGCAGCAGTCGTTGCTGCGAATTATCCAGCTCTTGTATCAGCCGTCATTCTCGAAGACCCGCCCTGGCGAGATGAAGATCCGGTAGTGGATCTGGAAGAGCGTTCCGCGGAAATCGCCGGCAACATCGAAGAGCGCAAAACGCGATCACTACAGCAGGTAATCGATTCCGGAAAAAAACAATGTCCCTCCTGGCCCGATGAAGAATTTCAGCCGTGGGCCCAGGCCAAGCTGCAGGTGAGTCCCCAGGTCGCCGAGATCTTCAAAGGGCTTGATGAACCCTGGACCGAAACGGCCTCCCGGATCAGATGCCCGGCACTGCTGGTAACAGGTGACGAAGAGATGGGCGCCATCGTCTCACCAGAGAGAGCCGCGATTGCCTGCGAAAAGATGGCAAGCGGGACGTCCGTGCGGCTCGAAGGCGCTGGCCACTGCATCCGCCGAGATCAGCCGGCCGCATATCTCAGTGCAGTGCAAGACTTCCTTGGCCGAGTCTAAGCATCATCAGTGGTTGACGGGCAATCAAGAAGCCTATCCAACAGAAGCTCATTAACTCTCTTCAGGAATCATATCAGTTGGGATGCTCATCTTGACAGGTGGTTTGAACTTCGAGTTTCCAAATGGGCTGTGAAACATTCTGTCTGAGGGAACTACCTGCATAGAGATGCCAGCGTCTTTATTCTCCCAACTGAAGATGATGCTTTCGTCTGCCCTTCCGTTTTTGCAGGTCTTAACCCAATCAAAAAGGTAGATAAAACATGGATAGAGCCCGGCTCTTTGAAGATCGTACTGACGTTCGCGAGGACGGATCCACCAACCGCATGAATCCGGATTGTCAGGGTCCGGGTAGGGAGGGAGAGGATTAGGATCGCTCGACGCACGGGTGCCCTGTTGAATGAACTCACTCCATTCAAGATTGCCGTCGTCGTCTTCGTCAATGAGCACTCCGCCAACATCATCGCAGTGAATCTGAATGGTCCATTTACCTGCGGCCGGGAAGTTCAAATATCCGCTCCAAATACCAAGGATATAGTTCGGTTCGCCGTTCCCTCCGATCCCATCCCAATGCGGGCTCACGGTTGGCAAAAAATAGAGCGGTTGCCATTGCCTCCCGACCGGCCGGAGGTTGCTGATCGGGGTATTGGCATCAGGTGTATATCGCACCGATCCGAAGTTTGTCAGGGGCTCGCTCCAGATCATTACCAGATCGGGAAGCCCTCCGTCCGATTCGATATACTGATTGAGGACCACGTTTGAGAACCAGTTCGTTACCAGGCCCGGCATGTATTCAGGGTCGCTTATCGTTCCGCCCGAGACTTTTCCGGTCATATCCGAAAAGACGTAATTCAAGCCCAGTTTAACACCGTTGGGATGGCGCGGCGCATTGAACTCAGAAATCATGACCGTCC